>DASSUT010000224.1:0-12210 GCA_035706725.1 Gaiella sp.
GTGGCGAGCACGCTGTCGAGCTGGGCCTCCTCCTCGCGAAGCTCCCTCGCGAACGCCTCGATCGCCTCGGTGTACGCCTCGGTGTGCTCCTGCATCACCGTCGGCTGCGTGCCGGGCATCGTCATCAGGCGGGCGCCGGGGATGAGCGCCGCGAACGCGCGCGCTTCCTCTTCCATCGCCCCGCCCGCGCGGCACAGGACCAGCGTCGGCACGCGAATCGTGCCGAGCACGTCGCGGACGTCGGACTCGAAGAACATCCTGGTCAGCGCGGTCGCCTCACCCCGTGAGGCGGAGAGGTGCATCCACTCGAGCGTCCACTCGACGACCTCCTCGCGGGTCATCCCGGGCATCGGCCACGGGGCGTCGCGCTCGGCGTAGGCTCGCGTCCCCCAGCCTTCCTCCATCTCCTCGAGCGTGCGGTCGAGCTCCTCCCTGCGCATCCCCCACGGGTAGTCCGGCGCCCACGCCGTCCGTGGCGCGGTGTTCATGAGGACGACGCCCAGCGTCCGCTCGGGGTAGGTCGCGGCGAAGAGGCAGGCCAGAGGGCCTCCGTCGGCGCCCGCGACGACGAGCGTGCGCTCCACGCCGGCGGCGTCCAGGACCGCCCGCGCGTCGTCCATGCGCTCCTCGAGCGGCGGCAGGCGATGGTCGCGCAGGCGGTCCGAGAGCCCCATACCGCGGCCGTCGAACGAGATCAGCCGCCCGAGCGTCGCGAGCCGTCGGCGCATCGACTCCGCCGATGGGGGGTGCCGGAGAGCGAGGCTGAAGATGTACGCCCCCATGTGGATCACGTCGATCCCGCCCGATCGGTTGCCGTCGACGCGGTAGGCGATGTGGTACTCGCCGCTCTTCGTGTACTGGATCTCGGCTGCGGCCATCGATTCCCCTGCGCATAAGATCATCGCTCGTGCTCGTCGCGGGCAACTGGAAGATGTTCAAGGGGCCGGAGGAGACCGTGTCGTTCCTCCAGTCCTTCGAGGCCCCGCCAGGGGTCGAGATCGTCGTCTGCCCGTCGTATACGTCGCTCTCGGCTGCGGTCGGGCGCAACATCCCGGTCTACGCGCAGAACGTCCACTGGGCGGCCGAGGGCGCGTTCACGGGTGAGGTGTCCGCCGCGATGCTCCTCGAGCTCGGCGTCGAGGGCGCGATCGTCGGGCACTCGGAGCGGCGCCAGCTCTTCGGCGAGACCGACGAGACGGTCGGGCTGCGGTGCGAGGCGGCGCTCGCCGCCGGCCTGCGTGTGATCGCGTGTGTCGGCGAGACGGAGGCCGAACGCGAGGCGGGGGAGACCGACGCCGTGCTGCGCCGCCAGGTGGCGGCCATCCCGCGCCACGACGCGCTCGTGATCGCGTACGAGCCGGTGTGGGCGATCGGCACCGGGAAGACCGCCACACCCGACCTCGCACAGGAGGCGCACGAGACGATCAAGGCGCTCCACGACACACGGGTGCTCTACGGCGGCTCGGTCAAGCCGGAGAACGCGGTCGAGCTGATGGCGCAGCCTGCGGTCGACGGCGCGCTCGTCGGTGGTGCGTCGCTCGAGCCCGACTCGTTCGCGGCGATCTGCCGCGCCGCGGTCACGTGAGCCCTGCGCCCCTTGTGACGCTCGTGATCCTCGACGGCTGGGGCATCGCGCCGCCGGGGCCCGGAAATGCGATCTCACTCGCCCGGACGCCGGTGTTCGACCGGCTCGTCGAGCGGTACCCCTCCACCGAGCTACGCGCGTCGGGGCCCGCGGTCGGTCTCCCGGAGGGGCAGATGGGCAACTCCGAGGTCGGCCACCTCACGATCGGCTCGGGGCGGATCCTCCTGCAGGACCTCGTCCGCGTGAGCCGGGCGGTCGAGGACGGGTCGCTGTTCGAGAACCCGACGCTGATGGACGCGTTCCGCCGGGCGCAGCAGAGCGACGCCGCCGTCCATCTCCTCGGGCTCGTGTCGAAGGGCGGCGTTCACTCGCACATCGGCCATCTGCGCGCATTGCTCGAGATGGCCGACCGGGCCGGCCTCGCGGAACGGACGTGGATCCACGCGTTCACCGACGGTCGCGACGTGTCCCCGTACGCCGCGATCGACGACCTCGCCACGTTGCCGGCAGAGCGGATCGCGACGGTCGTCGGCCGCTACTACGCGATGGACCGCGACGGGCGCTGGGAGCGAACCGACCGCGCCCTCGAGGCGATCGTCGGCGGCGTGGGAACGCTCGCCGACGACCCGCTGGAGGCACTCCGTGCGAGCTACGGCGCGGGGGTCACCGACGAGTTCGTCGAGCCGCTCGTGCTCGAGGGCCGCCCGCGGCTCGAGCCCGACCGTGACGTCGCGATCGTGTTCAACTTCCGGCCGGACCGCGTGCGGCAGCTGACCCAGCGCCTCGTCGTCGGCCTCGGCGCGGACGTCGTCACGATGACGCGCTACCGCGACGACCTGCCGTGCCCCGTCGTGTTCGAGGAGCAGGAGGTGCACGACACGCTCGCCGAGACGCTCTCGCGGGAGGGGCTCCGCCAGCTCCACGCGGCTGAGACCGAGAAGTACGCCCACGTGACGTACTTCTTCAACGGCGGCGTCGAGGAGGAGTGGGCGGGGGAGGAGCGCATCCTCGTCCCTTCGCCGCGCGACGTGCCGAGCTACGACCGCAAGCCCGAGATGTCCGCGGCGCGCGTGGCGCAGCGCGTCGCGTCGGCGCTCTCCGAGCCGTTCACGTTCTGTGTCGTGAACTTCGCGAACCCCGACATGGTCGGGCACACCGGCGTGATACCCGCGGTCGTGCGCGCGGTCGAGACCGTCGACACGTGCCTCGGCGAGGTCGTCGAGGCGACGCAGCGCGCCGGAGGTGTCTGCCTCGTGACCGCCGACCACGGCAACGCCGAGACGCTGCTCGAGGAGGACGGCGCGAGCCTCCACACCGCGCACACCACGAATCCGGTGCCGCTCGTGGTCACGGACGAGGCGCTTCGGGTACGCGACGGCGGCGAGCTCGCCGACCTCGCCCCGACGGTGCTCGAGCTCGTCGGAATCCCGGTTCCTGACGCCATGACCGGTCGCAGCCTCGTCACGGACGATCGGTGACACTCCACGCTCGTAAATAGTTCGTGAATTGACCTCATAAGTTTGTATGCTCGCGGGGCCGTGGCCCTGGTACAGCCCGATCCCGGAGTTCTCCGCAAGGCGAAGCGCGGAGACGAGCGGGCTTTTTCCGTGATCGTCAGGGCGTACGAGCAGCCGGTCTACAACTACGTCCTCCGCCTCGTCGGCGACCGGAACCTCGCAGAGGACCTCACGCAGGAGGTGTTCCTCCGCGTCTTCCAGGGGCTCAAGTCGTTCTCCGACCGCTCCCGCTTCACCACGTGGCTCTTCCAGGTCACGAAGAACCGCGTGCTCGACGAGCTCCGGGCGATCGAGCGTCGTCCGCGCGCTGTGGTCGCGCTCGACGACATCCCGCCCCTCGAGGTCGTCGACCAGCCGTTCGAGCGGACCGAGACGATCGACGCGGTCTGGCGCGCAGTCGAGGACCTCACGGTCGACCTGAAGATGGCGCTGCTCCTGCGCGACGTCGTCGGCCTCTCCTACACGGAGATCGCCGACGCGCTCGAGATCACGCTCGCGACCGTGAAGTGGCGGATCTACAAGGCGCGAGAGGAAGTCGCGGCCGCACTGGCCCGCGACGGGATCACCGCCCGCACCGCCACCACCACGCGGCCCGCCGCGCTCCCGGCCGAGTAAGGACTCCCGGCCGGCGCCAACGTCGGGGCGGGTCGTCCCGCGGCCGTACGATGCAGCCCGTGGAGACGACGACCGGTCCCGTCGGCGCGCTCACGGCGGAGCTCGCCGGTATCGCCGGCGTCGGCGTGGAGCTCGACCGGCCATCCGATCCCGGGCACGGCGACTACGCGACGAACGTCGCGCTGCGGCTCGCCGGAGGACTGCGTCGGCCGCCGCACGAGGTCGCAGGCGAGCTCGCCGCCCGGATCGGGGCGCTCGACGGTGTCGCGTCGGTCGAGGTGGCCGGGCCCGGATTCCTCAACCTGACCGTCGACGACCGTTGGCTCGGCGCGGGCGTCGCGGCCGTGCTCGCCGCGGGACGCGGGTTCGGCAGCGGCTTCGTCGGGCAGCCGGAGCGCATCCAGGTCGAGCTCGTCTCGGCGAACCCGACCGGGCCGGTGACCGTCGCGTCGGCGCGGAACGGCGCCTACGGCGATGCCGTCGGCCGCCTGCTCTCGTTCGCCGGTCACGACGTCGAGCGCGAGTACTACGTCAACGACGGAGGCGCCCAGATCGACCGCTTCCGGGCGTCTGTCGAGGCGACCCGGCGTGGGGAGGAGCCGCCCGAGGACGGCTACCGCGGCGCCTACGTCGCCGAGCTCGGCCTCGAGGAGGGCGACCCCGTGGAGCGGATGCTCGAGCGAATCGAGGGCACGCTCGAACGGTTCAGGATCCGGCTCGACACCTTCGAGCGGGAGACGCGGGTCGTGACCGAGATCCCGGAGGCGCTCGCCGCGCTCGAAACCTACGAAGCCGACGGCGCGGTCTGGGCCCGGACGAGCGCCCACGGCGACGACAAGGACCGCGTCGTCGTCCGCTCCGACGGCACCCACACCTACTTCGCCGCCGACGCTGCCTACATCCGGCGGAAGTTCGCGCGGGGCTTCGACCGGCTCGTGTACGTCCTGGGCGCCGACCACCACGGCTACGTCGCCCGGCTCGCCGCCCTCGCCGAGATGCTCGGGCATCCGCGGGACGCGGTCGAGGTGCTGATCTACCAGCTCGTGAACCTCACGAGGGGCGGTGAGAGCGCGAAGATGTCCAAGCGGCGCGGCGACGTCGTGCTGCTCGACGACTTCCTCGACGAGATCGGGGTCGACGCGGCGCGCTGGTACCTGCTCTCGCGGGGGCACGACCAGCCGATCGAGATCGACGTCGAGCTCGCCGCCGAGCGGAGCCAGAAGAACCCGGTCTACTACGTGCAGTACGCCCACGCGCGGATCGCCGGAATCCTCCGCAACGCCGAGTCGAGGCGCGTCGACCCGGAACCGCGCGGGCCGCTCGCGACGGAGGAGCGTGAGCTCGTGAAACGGCTCCTCGAGCTTCCCGGCGTCGTGCGCGAGGCCACCGAGCGCCGTGCGCCGCACGCGATCCCGGCGTACGCGATCCGCGTCGCGGACGACTTCCACCGCTTCTACCACCACCATCGCGTGCTGGAGAGTGAGCAGGAGGCGTTCCGGCTCGGGCTCTGCACCGCGACCCGGGACGTGGTCGCGACGTGCCTCGACCTGCTCGGGATCGAGGCCCCCGAGCGCATGTAGGGCCTCGCAGGAAGCGGGGTAGGATCGCTCTCATGAGCGCCGACCACGCCAGGCTGCCGCCCGACCGGAACCTCGCGCTCGAGCTCGTGCGCGTGACCGAGGCCGCGGCGATGGGCGCCGCGCGCTGGATCGGCCGCGGCGACAAGAACGCGGCCGACCAGGCCGCGGTCGACCTGATGCGCCTCATGGTGAACACGGTCTCGATGCGCGGCGTCGTCGTGATCGGGGAGGGCGAGAAGGACGAGGCGCCGATGCTCTTCAACGGCGAGGAGATCGGGGACGGGACGGGGCCCGCGGTCGACGTCGCGGTAGACCCGCTCGAAGGGACGCGCCTCACCGCGCTCGGCATCGCGGGCGCGATCTCCGTGATCGCGCTCGCGGAGCGCGGCACGATGTTCTTTCCGGGCGCCGCGGTCTACATGGACAAGATCGCGGTCGGCCCGCACGCCGCGGAGGCGATCGACATCGACGCCTCGCCCGGCGAGAACGTCGCCCGCGTCGCCGAGGCGACCGGCCGGGCGGTGAACGACGTCACGGTGGTCGTGCTCGAGCGCGAGCGCCACGGCGAGCTCATCGCGGAGCTGCGTGAAGCGGGCGCACGCGTGAACCTGATCCGCGACGGCGACGTCGCCCCCTCGATCGCGGCCGCCCAACCCGGCACCGGCATCGACATGCTGATGGGCATCGGCGGGACCCCCGAGGGCGTGATCTCCGCCGCGGCGATCAAGTGCCTCGGCGGCGCGCTCCAGGGCCGGCTCTGGCCTCGCGACGATGCGGAGCGCGACGCCCTCGTGACCGCGGGGTTCGACGTCGACAAGGTGCTCACGGAGGACGACCTCGTGCGCGGCGACGACCTGTTCGTCGCGGCGACCGGCGTCACCGGAGGGCCGCTGCTGCGCGGCGTGCGCGTCGGCGGGCAGGGGGTCGAGACGGAGTCGATCGTGATGCGGTCCCGCTCGGGCACGGTGCGGAAGATCTCCGCCGTGCATCCTTCGGGGAAGGTGACGAGATTGCGAAGGGAAGGAGGCCGCTGATGGCCGTCAAGGAGCTGAAGGCGATCGCGCGCTCGATCGTGGCCGACCACAAGGGCGTCCTCGCGGCGGACGAGTCGACGGGGACGATCAAGAAGCGCTTCGACACGATCGGGGTCGAGTCGACCGAAGAGAACCGGCGGGCGTACCGGAACCTGCTGTTCACGACCCCGGGCTTCGAGGACTACGTCGGCGGCGTGATCATGTACGACGAGACGATCCGCCAGTCCGCCGACGACGGCACGCCCTTCGCGGCGCTGCTGACGTCGAAGGGCGTCGTACCCGGGATCAAGGTCGACACCGGCGCCCACGACCTCGCGGGGCATGCCGGCGAGAAGGTCACCGAGGGTCTCGACGGCCTTCGCGCCCGGTTCGCCGAGTACCACGAGCTCGGTGCCCGGTTCAGCAAGTGGCGCGCGGTGATCACGATCGGTGACGGCATCCCGACGGACGCCTGCCTCCACGTCAACGCTCACGCGCTTGGGCGCTACGCCGCGCTCTCGCAGGAGGCCGGCATCGCGCCGATCGTGGAGCCCGAGGTCCTGATGGACGCCGACAACACGATCGAGCGCTGCTACGAGGTCACCGCACGGACGCTCCACGCGGTGTTCGTCGAGCTCGACCGCCAGGGCGTCGCGCTCGACGGGATGCTGCTCAAGCCGAACATGGTCATCTCGGGCAAGCAGTGCGCCACCCAGGCGACGTCGGCGCAGATCGCGGAGCTCACGATCGACTGCTTCCTCCGGCATGTGCCGGCGGCCGTGCCCGGGATCGTGTTCCTCTCGGGCGGCCAGTCGGAGGTGGAGGCGACCGAGAACCTCGACGCGATCAACCGCGTCGGCGGCCCGTGGCCCCTCTCGTTCTCCTACGGTCGCGCGCTTCAGGCCTCCGCGCTCGACGCGTGGCGTGGCGAGCCCGCGAACGTCGACACCGCGCAGGGCGCCTTCGCCCATCGCGCTCGCATGAACGCGCTGGCCGCCGCCGGAGAGTGGAACGCCGACCTGGAGCAGGCCGTCACAGCCTGAGTCGCACACGGGTGGGCTCTCTTCGTTTGGTAGCCCTCGCAGTCGTCGCCTCGCTGGCGGCGCTCGCGCTCGCGGGCGCGGCCGGCGCCGGCGGCGCGAGGAAGGACGCGGGCACCCGCGTCACGGTCTTCGGCGACTCGGTCGCGACGTCGATGGCGTACGACCCGTCCGCGAAGCAGGTGCTGGCGCGCGGGATCGACCTCCAGCTCGAGACCGTCACCTGCCGCCGCCTCGGCGACACGAGCTGCCCGTACAACGGCGTCCGGCCGCCGAACGTCATCGACCGCGCGACCCAGCTCGGCACGGAGCTCGGCCCTGTCGTCGTGGTCGTGGTCGGCTACAACGACTACGAGGCGAACTACGCGGAGAACATCGACGACGCGATGGCGGCGTTCCGGAAGGCCGGCGTCCAGCGCGTTCTGTGGGCGACGCTCCTCGAGGAGCGGCAGAGCTGGGCGAACATGAACGACATGATCCGCGCCGCGGCGCGCAAGTACCCGGAGATCACCGTGCTCGACTGGAACGCGCTCGCGAAGCAGAACCCCGGCTGGACGCAGCCCGACGGAATCCACCTCACGGCGGCCGGCGCCGAGGGCATGGCCTCGATGATCGAGGACTCGCTGATCTCGCTGGGGATCGCGCCGAAGGCGCCGCCGCCGAAGACCCGCAGCCTCCTGGCGATCGCGTCGCGCTCGCTCCCGTCCGGGCGCACGCGCCGTCACTACGCCGCGCGCCTGAAGGCGACGGGCGGCACGGCGCCGTACCGCTGGGCCAAGACCGGCGGGCGCCTCGCGCCCGGCCTCCGTCTCGCGGCCGACGGGCGCCTGCTCGGTGTGCCGAAGCGCACCGGCACGTACAAGCTCCGTGTCCGCGTCGTCGACCGCAGCGGCACCGCCCGCGCGCGTGTCCTGTCGCTCCGCGTCGTCTGACCCGGCGACCGGCCCGGGGTGTGACACCATGCCGCGAACCGACAGGAGGAAGAACGTGAACGTGCAGCAGGCGACGCTCCACCGCTGGGACGACATGCCGCGTGAGGTGCTCAAGCCGGGCGTCGAGCGCCGTCTCGTCTCGACGGACCGGATGATGATCGCGCACGTCTACTTCGACGAGGGCGCCGTCGTCCCGCTGCACGAGCACGAGAACGAGCAGCTGACGTACATCCTCGAAGGCTGCCTGCGGTTCCGCCTCGGCGACGACGAGTCCCAGGTCGTCGACGTGCGTGCCGGCGACGTGCTGCACATCCCCTCGTGGCTGCCCCACAGCGCGGAGGCGCTCGAGCCGACGCTCGACTGCGACATCTTCTGCCCGCCGCGCCAGGACTGGCTCGACGGCACGGACGCCTACCTTCGCGAGGACTGACCCCGTCGCGAGCGCCCGCGCGGGCTACGACGTGCGCTGGGCGTACGGCGACCGGCGCGTCGGCGCTCCGCCGTTCAGGCCGCGCCGCCAGTTGAGCTCGGCGAAGAGCGCGCTGCGGAGCTCCACGAGCGCCTCCGGCGGACGCTCGAGCACCGCGAGGATCGCCTCCCGGTCGTCGGTCGTGAGCGCGACGAACTCGTTGCCGGCCGTGATCGCCTCGAGGAGCACGCGCGCGGTGTGGTCGAACCCGTCCCGCGTGAGCATCGCGGCGAGCGCGAGCGTCGGCTCACGGGAGAGACGGACGCCGGCGACGATCGGCACAAATGACATCGTAACGGCAGCGACCGACGTCTTCGTCGCCGGAAAGGGGGTCAGCCGGTCGGGCTGAGCTGGCGGCGCAGGCGAGCGACGGCTCGCGGGACGATCTCCCAGCTGACGCCGACCAGTGCGGCCCCGAGAGCAGCGCGTGCTCCCGCGGAGAGCCCGTCCACCCCTTCGACGAGCTCGAGCGCGATCACGAGGACGAACACGAGGGCGAGCGCCAGTGGCCTCAGCCCGTTGACGCAGTCCCACCGGCCCCCCTCGCGGTCCCCCATGGGCGGAGCATCGGCACGAGGGGCGTCGTGCTTGATACCTCGACGCTGCCTGATCGCCGCAAGCGGCGCTGCGCTCAGGCGCGGCTCGGCCGGGCCGCGTCCCAGAGGAAGTAGACGAACAGTCCGAGCAGTGGGACGAGGAGGATGACGGCGAGCCAGAGCACCTTGCCGCCGACCCCGAGATCGCGACGGCGGACGACGCGGACGGCGACGAGCAGCCAGACGACGATCCAGAAAACGACCACCGCGGCCACAAGACCGGTACCGAATGTGTATGCGAGCGGCACGTCGGCCGGGACACTACCTCGCGAGAGACCGCGGTACGGGATGCCGTGATCCCGTGCGGAGACTGAAGCGGGCGATGGGGCTCGAACCCACGACCCTCAGCTTGGGAAGCTGATGCTCTACCAACTGAGCTACGCCCGCGAGGCGTCCATCGTAGCCGCTTCGACGAGCGGGATCACGCGCTCTCGGAAGAGCTCGAGCTGGGAGACCTCGTCGCCGAGCGGCCAGACGAGCACGCGCTGCACGCCGACCTCGGCAAACGCGGAGAGCCGTTCCGCGCAGACCTCGGCCGGGCCGATCGGGAGGAGCAGGTCGCGCAGCGCGTCGACGGGGCGCCCGAGCATCGGCGAGAGCACCTCGCCGAGCAGCCGGTCCGCGACGGCGCGGCGTTCCGTGACGTGGAGCCACATCGTCACCAACCCGTTCGGGAACGCCTGCGGCGGCTTCCCCACCTTGCTCAGCTCGGCGGCGAGGTACGAGAGCCCGAGCCGAAACGTCTCCGGCGTGGTGTTGTACCCGGACGCGAGCCAGCCGTCGCCGAGCCGCGCGACGCGGCGGAGACCCGGCTTCGAGCCCCAGCTCCCGATCCAGATCGGCGGACCGGGCCGTTGCACCGGCGCGGGCTCGAGGGTGATGTCCGTCGTCGTGTAGAGCTCGCCCTCGAACGGTGGCGAGCCGGGCTGGAGGAGCGCACGGAGCGCCTGCGTCGCCTCCTCGAACCGCTGCCAGCGACCGTCGAAGGGAAGCCCGACTGCCGTGTGATCGCGGGCGGACGATCCGGGCCCCACGCCGACCACCAGCCGGCCGTCGGCGAGGACGTCGAGCGCGGCAAGGGTCTTGGCGGCCTGCACCGGGCCGCGCACCGCGGGAAGGCAGACGGTCGTCGCGACGGTCATGCCCTCCGCGCGGTCGAGCACCGCCGCCAGCGCGGTCGGCCCGTCGAGCCACGGCCGGGAGAACAGCAGATGGTCGTTGGCGCAGAGGTACCCGTAGCCGAGCCGTGACGCGGCCGCCGCGTACTGCCGGAGCCGGGAGAGAGATGCCGACCGCCCGTCGAGCTCGATCAGCGGAAGGTGCGCGCCGTATTCCATCTGCGCGCCGAGCATGGCAGACCGCCTGCCGGCGGGGAATCCCTTTCAGCCTCCCCGCGCGTCGTAGACGATCTGGTCGAGGGGCTCCCAGAAGGCGTTCACAGCGGCAGGCGTCAGGCGCAGAGGGGCTCCGTGGTCGGCGCGAAAGCCGCCGCGGGCGTGCACCGTCACGAGCTGCTTCCGCGAGGCGGGGTGGCGCTCGATCGCGCGCCAGAGGTCCTGCGCAGCGTCCTTCGCGGATTGCGTGTCGGCGGCGCCCACCTGGACGACGACCCGCGTCGAGCGCGCGAGCGGTGCGAGCGCGACTCCCGGAAACGGTCCCGGGCGCGGGAAGATGCTGACGACGGCTTTCGGTACCGGCAGTCCCCAGCGTGCGCTGTTCGCCGCGACGTAGAGCGCGAGCGTCGCGCCGTATCCATAGCCGACGACGATCACCGGCACGCCCTTGATCGGGCCGCCGCCGAAGCCCGTGACGGGAAGGCGCGCGAGATGCCGTACGGCGGCCGTCATACCGGCCCGAACCGCGGACAGGATCTGCTGCGGCGTGCGACTCGCCGGGCTCTCGTACCGCGGGAACACGACTGCGGACTCCTGCCCGGCGAGGTTGTCGAGCCAGCCGAGGTACTTGGCGGGAATCGGCTGCCCGCGCTCGTGCAGGAAGACGACGACCGACCTCGCCCCGTTCGGAGCGATCACCCACGCCTCGTTCGCGCCACTGCCGAGATCGGTGATCCCGACGATGTCGCTCGTCGAAGCCGCCTGCGAAGCCGGTGCGCCGACGAGAACGAGGGCCGTTGCGGACGCGGTGAGGAGGAGCGCAATGCGAACCGCCACCTCGAGCACGATATACGGCGCTCGCAGCGGCTCAGCACGCGAGACGTGCCGTCAGCCGGCGACGCGGCTGACCCGGCGCACGCTCGGGTCCGTGAAGACGTCCCTCTCGTCGAAGCTCGTGGTGGAGAACTCGCTCACGACCGCGCCTTCCTCACCTGCCTGGAACCAGTGGAGCGTGTCCGGCGGGATCGTGACCTGGTCACCCGGCTCGAGCACGACCTCGCGCCACACCGTCAGGTGCTCGCGGGCCCCGGGCGGCGGCTCGGCTCTCGGCTGCTCGGCAGGCTCACCCGGAAGGTAGAGACAGACGCGCCCGAAGCGGCACCGGAACGTCTCCTCCTTGCCCGCATGACCGTCGAACGGCGGATGCCGGTGCTCCGGGCAGAACTGAAAGGGGAGGAGTACCAACTCCTTCGCGCAGCAGCGATCCGTGTTCACGTAGACGATCAGCTGCAGGCCGATCTCTCGCGGCCGGCCGAGCCCGAAGTCGGTGACCTCGATCGCCTGCGCCTCGGTCGGCGTCACGATCACGCCTGCTCGCCGCAGAAGGTCCAGGGCCTCGCGCGCGAGGCTCAACGTCCGCCCGCTGCCTCGTGCTGCAGGTGGCCGTGCCAGGCGCCGGCGCCCTCGCGGGCCGCTCCGGTGATCGCGACGAACAGAAGGGCGAGCCCGGCGATCTGCGCGAGATGGTA
>DASSUT010000225.1:0-5410 GCA_035706725.1 Gaiella sp.
GAGCTCATGACGATGCACGGGGTCACGATGATCTTCTTCTTCGTGATCCCGATGTCGGTCGGGGCGTTCGGGAACTACCTGCTGCCGCTGATGATCGGCGCGCGCGACATGGCGTTCCCGCGGCTGAACGCGGTCTCGTACTGGATCTTCCTCGCCGCGGGGATCTTCATGTACGTGGGCGTGTTCACCGGGAACGGGCCCGACGCGGGCTGGTTCGACTACGTGCCGCTCGCCTCGCGCCAGTTCAGCCCCGGCCCGAACATCGACTTCTACGCTCTCGGGCTCCTGTTCATCGGCATCTCGACGACGGCCTCCGCGATCAACGTGATCGTGACCACGTTCAAGCTGCGCGCGCCGGGGATGGCGATCAACCGCATGCCGCTGTTCTGCTACGCGATGCTCGCCACGAACGGCGCGCTCGTGTTCGCGCTGCCGGCGCTGTCGGCGGCCCTGATCCTGCTCGAGCTCGACCGACTCCTCGGGATGCGGTTCTACGACGTCGCCGCCGGAGGGGACGTGATCCTCTGGCAACACCTGTTCTGGATCTTCGGGCACCCCGAGGTCTACATCATCGTGCTGCCCGCGTTCGGGATCGCCACCGCGATCATCCCGACGTTCACCCGCCGCAGAATGGTCGCGTTCCCGCTCGTCGCGCTGATGGAGATCCTCGTGGTGTTCATCGGCTTCGGCGTCTGGGCGCACCACATGTTCGCGGTCGGGCTCCCGACCGTGAACGCGATCTACTACGCGGCCGCCAGCATGGTGGTGGTGATCCCGAGCGGCGTGCAGCTGTTCGCCTGGATCACGACGATCCTCACCGGGGTCCCGAGGTTCCAGACGCCGCTCCTCTGGATCGTGGGCTTCATCGTGCTCTTCATCATCGGCGGGCTCTCGGGGATCATGTTCGCGGCGATCCCGTTCGACCAGCAGACGACCGACACGTACTTCGTCGTCGCCCACTTCCACTTCATCATCTTCGGGGCCGCGGTCTTCCCGATCTTCGGCGGCATGTACTACTGGTTCCCGAAGGTCACCGGCCGCATGTACCACGAGGGGCTCGGGAAGGCGAGCTTCTGGCTGACGTTCCTCGGCACCGCGCTGACCTTCTTCCCCATGCACATCGTCGGGCTGCTCGGAATGCCCCGCCGGAACTACACCTACCCCGCGAGCTCCGGCTGGGAGCCCTACAACCTCGCGGAGTCGATCGGCGCGTACATCGTCGCGGCGGGCCTCGTGCTCGTCGTGGTCAACCTCACCATGAGCCGCTTCCGCGGCGCGCCCGCGGGCAACGACCCGTTCGGGGGGGACACGCTCGAGTGGGTGACGACCTCCCCTCCGCCGCCGTACAACTTCGCGGTCATCCCCACGGTCTCGAGCCCGTACGCCGCCTGGGACATGGACGACCGCGAGCGGGACCTGCACCGGCTGCAGCGCGGTGAGCGCACGCTCGAGGACGGGCACGAGACCGCCGCGACCTCGGTGCTCGACGCGGAGCCGCGGGAGATCCTCCACATGCCGTCGGAGTCATGGCTTCCGGTGCTCGTGGCCGTCGTGCTCTCCGGCCTCTTCGCGATGCTGCTCACCCAGCACTACGTCGTCGCGGGCGGGTTTGCGCTGGGAGTCGCCGCGGTCGTCGGGGTGTGGCACCTGAACGAGCCCGAGGAGCCGACCGACGCGCTCGAGCTGCTCGAGGAGGGCGAGCGGTGAGCGGCATGCCCGCAACCGAGGAGCGCGTGGCGCGTGCAGCCGCTCCGCCGCGTCGCCACGACCCGTGGTCGGTCGGCATGTGGGGAATGGCGCTCTTCGTCGCGACCGAGTCGGCCCTCTTCGGCGTGCTGATCGTGACCTACTTCTACCTCCGCTTCGACGCCGTGCAGTGGCCGCCGCGCGGGACCGAGGAGCCCGCGCTGCTCTACCCGCTGCTCCTGCTCGGAGGCCTCGTCGTCTCCGCCGTGCTCGTGCAGCTCGCGGCGGCCGGCGCACGCCGCAGGCGCCGCGCCCCCACCGTCGCCTACCTGGCCGCCGCCCTCGCGCTCCAGGGCGCGTACCTCGGGCTCGAGATCGTGCTCTTCCACCAGGACCTGCAGGACATGTCGCCGCACGACAGCGCATACGCATCCGCGTACTTCATGCTGCTCGGACTGCACCACGCGCACGTCGCGCTCGGCATCCTGCTCGTCGCGTACGTGCTCGGGCGGAGCGCGTGCGGCCTCACGACGTACCGGGCGCGCGGCGTGCAGGCGGTCGCGCTCTACTGGCTCGTGGTCGCCGCCTTCGCAGTCGCCGTGACGCTCACCGTCCTGTCTCCCTCGTTGTGAGCGAGCGGGCCCGCATCGAGGCGCTCGTGTGGTTCGGCGTGCTCGCGGGGCCGTTGACGTGGGGGATCGCGCACGCCACGGGCGTGCTGGCGACCGAGGCGTCGTGCAAGGCGGTGGGCGTCCCGAGCTCGACGGGACCGTGGGGGCTGGGAATTGCCATCGGCGGGGGCCTGATCGCCGCCGCGGGCGGGGCGGTCTCGATCGCGGTCTTTCGCGCCACCCGGGGAAGCGGCAAGGAGCTGCCTCTCTCGCGGATCCACTTCCTGTCGGTGATCGGGATGACGGTCAGCCTGCTGTTCTTCGCGCTCCTCGTCATGGGCGGGCTCGGGTCGTTCTTCCAGCTGGAGTGCGTGCAGTCGTGACGGCGCGGGAACGGGGCGTGCTCCTCCTGGCGGCGAGCGTGGCGGGGCTCGTGCTCGTGCCTGGAGGCGGGGCCGCGCAGCGCGAGAACGGCGAGCAGCTGTACGGCCGCTACTGCATCTCGTGCCACGGCGTCGCCGGGACGGGCGTCCCGCCCGGCACCTCGACGGGGAACCCCGCTGCGACCGGCAGCTCGCGCGAGGTCACCGGCCCGCCGCTTCGGGGCGTCGGCGCGCGCGCCGCCGACTTCTACCTCCGGTCGGGACGGATGCCGCTCGTCGACGTCGGCGGCCAGCCGAGCCCGCGAAGCCGGGGCGAGCGCCTCCTCGACGACGCTCAGATCGCAGCGCTGATCCGCTACGTCGCGTCGTTCGGCAGCGGCCCGCCCGTGCCGAGTCCGAAGCCGGAGCGGGGGAGCGTCGCCGAAGGCATGCGGCTCTTCACCCAGCACTGCGCCGGCTGCCACCAGATCGTCGCGGAGGGCGGCTACGTGACCGGCGCTGTCGCGCCGCCGCTCAGCCACGTCGACGCCGTCCAGATCGCCGAGGCGGTCCGGATCGGCCCCTATGTGATGCCGAGCTTCTCTGAGCGCGTGATCCCGGACCGCGAGCTGAACTCGCTCATCGCGTACGTGCTCGCCTCGCAGCACCCGGAGGACGCGGGCGGCTGGAGCATCGGACACCTCGGCCCGGTGCCCGAGGGTGCGGTCACGTGGCTTCTCGCCGCGGTCGTCCTCGTGGCCACGTGCATTGCCGTCGCGAGCAAGCGGAGACGGTCGTGAGGAAGCTCCTCGACTGGCTCCTTGCGGGCGCCGTCCTGCTCGTCCGGCGTCGCGGCCGGCGGCCGCCCGAGGCGGAGCGCGTCCGGCGCGAGCGCGTCGTCGCCGCGGGTGAGCCATCGCCCGCGGCCGAGCTCGTGGTCGCCGGGCTGTTCGTCGCGACCGCGGTGTGCGCGATCGGGTTCGTCGTGATCTACGCCCTCGACCGCATCGACCACCAGACGCAGTTCCTCGGGCTCTCGCTCGGGCTCGCGTTCGTCTGCCTCGCCGCGGCGCTCGTCGTCACGGGGCGGTACCTCGTCGCGGACGACGAGATCGGCGAGCCGTACGGGCAGCCCAACCCGGACGCTCAGGAGGAGGTCGTCCAGATCGTCGAGGAGAGCGACGACCGGATCACCCGGCGCCGGCTCCTCGTGCTCACCGGGGCGGGGGCAGGCGGCGCGCTCGGGGTCGCGCTGCTCGCGCCGGCGGCATCCCTCGGGCCGCTGCTCGAGTGGCACGAGCTCGCGTCGACGCCTTGGCGGGCGGGACGGCGGCTGGTGGACGAACGCGGACGGCCCTTCCTCGCGGACGAGATCGAGGAGAGCGTGTTCTACACCGCCTACCCGGAAGGGGCCGGCCGCGAGGACATCGCCGCGCCCGTCGTCGTCGTGCGACTGCCGACGGGCGAGCTACGGCTCCCGGCGGACAGGCAGGGCTGGGCACCGGGCGGGATCCTCGCGTACTCGAAGATCTGCACGCACGCCGGGTGCGCGATCTCGCTCTACCGCGTCCCGCTCTACGCACCCACGGCGCCCAAGCCGGCGCTCGTCTGCCCGTGCCACTACTCGACGTTCGACCCGGCCGCGGCCGGGGCAGTCCTGTTCGGGCCTGCGGGACGGCCCCTGCCCCAGCTCCCCCTCCGGATCGGGCCCCGCGGCGAGCTGCGCGCGGCGGGCCCGTTCTCGGCATCGCCGGGGCCGTCGTGGTGGGGCGCGACGGGAAGGGCAGACGCGCGGTGATCCGGGGAGCGGTCAGCACGGTCGACGAGCGCACGGGCGTCGCGCCGCTCGCGCGCAAGTTCCTCCGGTACGTGTTTCCCGACCACTGGTCGTTCCTCCTCGGCGAGGTGGCGCTCTACTCGTTCGTGGTGCTCGTGCTCACGGGCATCTACCTCACGTTCTTCTACGAGCCGAGCACGCACCAGGTCGTGTACCAGGGGTCGGTCGAGACCCTCCGCGGCACGCAGATGAGCCAGGCGTACCGCTCGGTCGTCCAGATCTCGTTCGACGTCAAGGCGGGTCTCCTGATGCGCCAGACGCACCACTGGGCGGCGGACGTCTTCGTCGCCTCGATCGTGATCCACCTCATGCGGGTCTTCTTCACCGGAGCGTTCCGCAAGCCGCGCGAGCTCACGTACCTGATCGGGATCACGATGCTCGGGCTCGTGCTGCTCGAGGGTTACCTGGGCTACTCGATGGTCGACGATCTCCTCTCGGGGATGGGTCTCGCGATCGGGTACGCGGTCGTGCTCTCGGTGCCCGTGATCGGCGCCGCGGTGGCGCTCGCGATCTGGGGCGGCCCG
The DNA here is from genome assembly GCA_035706725.1 of Gaiella sp. Taxonomy (GTDB): domain Bacteria; phylum Actinomycetota; class Thermoleophilia; order Gaiellales; family Gaiellaceae; genus Gaiella. The sequence continues at coordinate 5,021 of DASSUT010000225.1, forward strand.
TTTCCCGGCGATCCGAGCTTCGTCTCGAGGATGTTCATCGCCCACGTCCTCCTGTTGCCGGTCGCGATCGGCTCGCTGCTGACCCTCCACCTCCTGCTCGTCACGTCACGCCACCACACGCAGTTCAGGCGTCCGGGACGGAGTGAGCGTCGCGTCGTCGGGCTGCCCGCGTTTCCCTCTCAGGCGCCGCGCTCGCTCGGGCTGATGCTCGCCGTGACGGGGGTCCTGTTCCTGCTCGGCGGGCTCGTGCAGATCAACCCGATCTGGCTGTGGGGTCCGTACCACGTCGCGAGCTCGACGAACGGCGCGCAGCCGGACTGGTACCTCGGCTGGCTGATCGGCGCGATGCGGCTCGTGCCGAGCTTCGATCTCACGATCGGCGGCGCGACG
>DASSUT010000226.1:0-3318 GCA_035706725.1 Gaiella sp.
ACGCGACAGCCGGAGCCCGCAGGCCCTTGCGCTCTCGGTCCGCGGCTCGAAGCAGCGGTTTGCCGGCGACCGGCCGATGTTCGTGACGATCGCGCCGGGAGTCGCCGGGCGCGACGTCGCGACCGTCCGCTTCGCACTCGACCGCCGCGCGCTCGTCGAGCTGGACGCCGTGCTGATGGGGATCGGGACCGGCAGCGTCGCGTGGTCGAGGCAGGCGACGCTCAGGCCCGGTATCCACGAGATCGCCTGGCATCCCGCCCGGACGACGCCCGTCGGCACGTACGTGATGCGGCTCACGCTGTCGAAGGACGGTCGCAGACGGGTGTACGGCGCGAAGCGGCCGCCGACGCCCCACCGCGCGGCGGCGCCCGTCGTCCGCCTGCTCGGTGTCGAGGCGGCGTTCACCCGGCGCTCGTACCTGCCGACCGAGCCGATGGCCCTCCGCGTGCAGACCGACGCGCCGTCGTTCACGCTCACGTTCCTGCGGGTCGGTCACGGGCCCTACCTGAGCATGCGGAGCGACGACCTCACGGGGCTCCAGATGGCGGATCCGGTCAACGTCGACTGGAGCGGGAAGCGCTCCGCCGCGCGGACGATCCGCGTGCAGTCGGGCACGTGGCCGACCGGCCTCTATGCCGCGAAGCTCGAGACGCCCGACGGCCGCGTCGGGTTCGCCCCGTTCGTGCTGCGCGCGCCGACGCCCGGGCCGTCGCGCGTCGCGGTGGTGCTGCCGACGAACACGTGGCAGGCGTACAACCTGTACGACGCCGACGGGGACGGCTGGGGCGACACGTGGTACGCGGGTGGGAATCCGCCGGTCGTGCTCGACCGACCCTTCCGGGCAAACGGCGTCCCGCCACGCTTTCGTCGCTACGACTACCCGTTCCTGCGCTGGCTCGAGCAGACCCGACGCGAGCCCGACTTCCTCACCGACGACGACCTCGATGCGACGCCGAGCGGCGACGAGCTGCGCAATGTGTACGACCTCGTCGTGTTCCCCGGGCACACGGAGTACGTCACGCAGCATGCGTACGACGTGGTCGAGCGGTTCCGCGACCTCGGCGGGCGCCTCGTGTTCCTGTCCGCGAACAACTTCTTCTGGCGGGCCGACCGGGCGGGGAACGAGATCCGGCGCATCGCCCAGTGGCGCACGCTCGGCCGGCCGGAGTCACGCGTGCTCGGCGTCCAGTACCGCGCGAACGACGACGGCACGCGGCAGGCGCCGTTCACGGTGGTCGACGTCGACGCCGCGCCGTGGCTGTTCACCGACACGGGGCTCGTGAACGGGAGCCTGCTGGGAACCGAGGTCGGCGGCTTCGGGATCGAGATCGATGCGACGACCCCCGACTCCCCGCCCGGGACGCGGGTGCTCGCGCGCATCCCCGACCTGTTCGGCCCCGGCGTCAGCGCGGAGATGGCCTACTACGAGACGCCCGCGGGCGCCAGGGTCTTCTCCGCCGGCGCGATGGACTTCCCGGCCGTCCTGTTCACCGACCCAGGCGTTCGCCTCCTCGACAACCTCTGGAAGCACATGCTCGAGGACCGCCCCGGCTCCGCCGCCGACGCTCAGTTGCCGAGCTCGTCCCCGTAGGCCTCCGCGTAGATCCGCCGGACGTGGAGCACTTTCGCGACGTAGTGGCGGGTCTCGGGGAACCGGATGCCGCCGCCGTCCCGCCGCCACGCGTCGACGTTCCCCTGGCCGGCGTGGTACGCGGCGAGCGCCGTGCGCATGTCGTGGTAGCGATCGAGGAGGTTCCGCAGGTACCACGAGCCGTAGCGGACGTTGATCTCGGGGTCGAGAAGGTCGGAGACCACGAAGCCGTGACCGCCCGTGCGCTCCGCGATCCCCTCCGCGGTCTCGGGCAGGAGCTGCATGAGGCCGACCGCGCCTGCGTCCGAGCGCGCCGACGCGTCGAACTTGCTCTCGGTGTAGATGACCGCTGCGAGCAGTGTGGGCGGCAGGTCGTAGTTCCTCGCGTGCCCCTCCACGATCGCCTCGTAGCGCAGCGGGTACCGCGCCCGGAGGTACCAGTCCGGCTCCGTCGTCACGACCCACGCCACGACCCCTGCCGCAGCCACGGCCACGAGCAGCGCGAACGCGAGAACCCGCTTCACGCGCGTGCGCAGGCCTCCGTCTCGAGCTCCGCCATCACGCCGCCGACCCACTCGAGGAGATCCTCGAACGTCCCCGTGTTCACGTAGTGGTAGTCCGCCCTGCGGACCTTCTCGCGATCGGGCAGGAGGCGCGAGTCGCGGTCGTCGCGGGGGACGCGCCGGCGCTGCTCGCGGAGCGCCTTCGGGGCAGTGATCACGACGACCTTGTCGAAGCGCTCCTCCGCTCCGGCCTCGTACAGGAGCGGCACCTCGGTCACGCAGACGAGCGGGGGTCGGTCGAGCCCGGCGAGCTGCTCGCGCCACGTCAGGTACTCCTGCGAGACGAGCGGATGCAGCAGGCCCTCGAGCCACGCCAGCTGCTCGGGTTCCCCGAACACCGCCTGCGCGATCCTCGCGCGGTCGGGCCGGCCGTCCTCGCCGAGGATCTCCGGTCCGAGACGCTCGACGAGCGCGTCCCGGACGCCGTCGTCGCTCGCGAGGAGGTGATGGACGATCTGGTCGCTCGAGACCGTCGCCGCGCCGTGTGCGCGGAACGCGTCGAGCGCCGTCGACTTGCCCGCCCCGATCCCGCCGGTGATCGCGACCGCGAGCACCCCCGGACGAGGAGTGCTAGGCCTGTTCGCCGGTCTGGTCGTCGTCGGGCTCGGGCTCGTCGCCGTCGTCGGGCTCCGCGGCGACCTCCGGCTCCGCGGCGGGCTCCGGCTCCGCGACCACGGCGGCAGGCTCGGCATCCGCCTCGACTGCCTCGAGCTCCGGCTCGGGCGACTCGAGCTCGACCGCGGCGCCGCTCGCCGGGAACGCCTCCTCGGAGAGCTTCAGGTCGGGGGTCGCGTGGACGGACTCGCCGCCGTCGGCCCGCGGGACCGGCACCGCGTTCTCGTCGACCCGCTTCAGCGACAGCGAGAGCCGGCGCCGCTCGCCGTCGATCTCGAGGATGAGGACGTTGACGGGGTCCCCCTGTGACACGACCTCGCGCGGGTTCTCGACGTGGTGGTTCGCGAGCTCCGAGATGTGCACCAGGCCCTCGACCCCGGGGAGGATCTCGACGAACGCGCCGAACGTGACGACCTTCGTGACACGGCCCTCGACGACGTCGCCCTCGCCGTACGAGTCGAGCACCTGCTGCCAGGGGTCCGACTGGGTCTGCTTCAGGCCGAGCGAGATGCGCTGCCGCTCGCGGTCGATGTCGAGCACCTTGACCTT
>DASSUT010000227.1:0-10304 GCA_035706725.1 Gaiella sp.
CCGAATCGCCTCGACGACGTCCTGTCCGAGCGCCCTGATCAAGGTGGGGCTCTGCAGCACCGCGCGAAGGAGCCCCTCGCCGCAACGGCGGTCGAAGTACGGGTCGTTCAGGATCTCGGCCAGCGGACGCCCGCGCCGGTGCTCGCGACGGATGTAGGCGGCGACCTCGGCCTCCCGGTATCGCCGCGGGCCGATGAAGTAGAAGGGAGTGTTCTCGAGCGGCCAGTCCGTCATTCGAAGCTCCGTCCGTCCTGAATTACTGCTTCGTAGCACGATATACCCTCGATCGGAGGCGACGTCACCTGCGGCCAGACCGCGTCAGCCTCCGCGAGCGGGCGTCAGCGGTCGCGGAGCAGGTCGCGCTGCTCGGGATGGCGTTCGAGATACGCGATCACGAACGGGCAGACGGGCAGCACCTGGAGGCCGCGCTCACGGATGTCCTCGAGCGCGAACCCGATGAGCCCACTGGCGACGCCCTGTCCCTCGAACGCACGTGGAACCTCCGTGTGCAGCAGCGTGACGAGCCCCGGTTGCGCGTGGTACTCGAGCAGCCCGGCGAGCTCGTCTCCGAGGTGTGCCTCGTAGCGGCGCGCGTCCGTGTTGTCGTGGAAGCGGAGCTTGGACGGCTGCTCGGTCATCGTTCCTTCGAACCAACCTCCCCGCGACCCGTCGAGCGAGGACGCGGAGGGCTTCTGCTCGCTTCCGCCGGTGTCCAGAACGCAAGCATGCACGATCCTGCCAGGCTCCCGGCTAGCGGCCTTCTCGCAGCTGCAGCCGGTTGCCGTCGGGATCGCGGAAGCCTGCGAGGTACGCGAACGGGTACTCCAGCACCTCCGTGTCGAACTCGACGCCGCGCGACTTCAGCACGTCGACGGCCTGCCGGATGTCCCCCGTCTCGAACGTGTACGACGCCGGGACGCGGCCGTCGACCGGCTCGGCCCGACCGGGTGTCCCGGGCCACAGAAGCAGCAAGAAGTCCTGCTCCTCGACGCCCACTGCGAGAAACCGCGGTCCTTTCGGTGTCGGGTTGTCGGCCCGCTGCTCGAAGCCGAGGACGTTCACATAGAAGTCGAGCGCTCTGTCCTGGTCGCTGACGAGCACGGTTGCGTAGACGACTCGTTCCAGCATCGTTGTTCCTCCGGCGTTCGTGGGTGAGTACGACTCGCTTGGACGACGAAGGAGCAGGCGGAACGGGGACACCCCTGACCGCCCGGAGGTGCGTCCGCCACATCTCGCTCCAGCAGCGGCACGAGCTCGGCTTCGCGAGCACGATCACGCTGCACCCGTAGGCGGCCTGCGATCGCCGGAGGCACGGCCACACCGCGCTCGCGCCGGCCGCCTGGAGCCTCCCGGGCGTTGACCGCCCGCCGATGCTCCGTAAGATCCCGCGGGGGAGGATGCTCAAAGCCGCGCTCATCGGTGCGCTCGGCGCAAGCCTGGCGATGGCAACAGCTGTGCTGCCGCACGGCGCCGGCGCCGCACCACCCACGTCGCTGCAGGGAGTCGTCCAGTCCGGCGGCACGGCAGCGGCGCGCCCGCTCGTCGGCGTGGACGTCACGCTCTACGAGGCGACCGCCGCCGCGCCGAGAGCCCTCGACCACGCGACGAGCGACTCGAAGGGCGCGTTCGTCGTCGACGCGCCGGCGAGCGAGTCCGACGGCGTCTTCTACGTGACGGCAGATGTCGGCCGAGGCGTCGAGCTCGTCAGCGTCCTGGGACAGAGCCTGCCGCGGACCGCGACGATCAACGAGCTGACGACCGTGGCAGCCGGCTATTCGATGGCGCAGCTCACGGAGGACGGCGGCATCTCGGGCGACGACCTCGGGCTCCAGATCGCGGCGGGCATGAACGACAACGTCGTCGACGCGGAAACCGGCAGGTCGTCGCAGGTGCTCCTCTCGTCCCCGAACGCAGACGAGACGATTTCCCTGCGCGAGACGCGGTCGCTCGCAAGCCTCCTCGCCGCCTGCGTCGACGATCGAGGAGTCACGGCCGGCTTCCTCGCTCTCACCAAGCCGTTCACCGGCCCGCCGCCGCGCACGACGTTCGAGGCGCTCGCGAACCTCGCCCGGAATCCCGGGCAGAACGTGGCCCAGCTCTACAGGTTGACGAAGCGTTCGGGCGCGTACGCCCCCGCGCTCGAGAGCCAGCCGGACGCCTGGACGCTCGCCGTCAAGGTGAACGACTCCGGAAGCGACGACCAGGACAAGCTCCTCGGCGGGCCGGGCAACCTCGCGTTCGACGCGCGCGGGTACGCATGGGTCACGAACAACGTCGTCCAGGGCACGACGGGGTCGAGCAGCTACGTCGTCGTGCTCCAACCGAACGGGCGCCCAGCCGACGGCACGAACGGCACGCCGTCGTCGCCGCTCGGCGGGGGCGGGATACTCGGCACAGGGTTCGGCGTCACGATCGGCGGGGACGGCTCGGCCTGGTTCGGCAACTTCGGCTGGGGCGGAGTCAACCCGGTCCCGGGCGTCGACGGCAGCGTCTCCCAGTTCTCGTCGGCCGGTGCGCCACTCTCAGGGCCGAACGGCTACCTCGGCGACCCTGACCGGGTTCAGGGGATGGCGACCGACGCAGACGGGAACGTCTGGCTGGCGAGCTTCGGCGACAACAGCGTCTACGTCTTCCCGGGCGGCGATCCGAGCAAGGCCGTCCGCTACCCCGAGCCGCCGGGCAGCCAGCCGTTCGACGTCGCGATCGCCCCCGACGGCTCGGCGTGGGTCTCGAACGGATTCCTGGGCACTTTTCCGGCCACCGTGGCGAAGTTCGTCTTCGAGCACGGCAAGCTCGAGCGTCGGTTCTCGCGCTCGTTCGGGCGGGCGGCGCTCAAGGGCATAACGGTCGACTCGAAGGGGAACGCGTGGGTCGCCTCGCTGGGCGACGACGCGGTCTATGGGCTTCGGCCCGACGGCTCCCTCATCGGCTCGTTCGCCGGCGGAGGGATCTACGGCCCGTGGGACGTGACGGTCGACCGCGACGACAACCTGTGGGTCGCCAACTTCGGCCCCATCGCGGCGAACAACACGCTCGCCGCCGGCAGGCTCGCGAAGCTCTGCGGCGCCAATCCGGCCGCGTGCCCGCCGGGCAAGAAGCTCGGCGATCCCATCTCGCCGCCGACGGGCTTCACCGTTCCCTCCGCCGGAAGCCAGGTGCTCCTCCACAACGGCGAGCCGCTGTACGGCGACCACGCGCCGCCGAGCTACATCCCGATGATGCGTCAGACCGCCTCGGTGATCGACCGCGCCGGGAACGTGTGGACGATCAACAACTACAAGCCGAACTTCGACGTCGACGCCACCGTGAACCCCGGCGGTGACGGCATCCTCATCTTCGTGGGTCTCGCGCCGCCTCCGCGCGCGGGCTGACTGCCCTTCGGCTCAACAGTTCGCGGTCAGGCCTCGACGAGGATCACGAGCGTCTCCGGAACGACTCCGTCGTGCGCCATCGCCTCGGCGGCCGCGTCCGTCTCCATCGCAGACATGACGGCGTCCATGTCCGGGACGTCCATCAGCAAGCCGACTCTCGTGGGGTTCTGTGGATCGACGAACGTCCGGATGTTCGTCACACCGAGCGGCCCGAAGAACTCCTCACGCTTGGGCGAGGCGAGCCAGTGGTCCCGGTCCTTGACGTCGTGGTAACCGATGACGGTGGGCATTGCCACTCCTTCCGATCGAATGGCTGCGTAGCCGCGCGAACCTCGGCCCAGCCTATGCCTCGACGACTCGACGTGCCGAACAAGCAGGAGATCGGCATCGGCGTTACGGAATCACGCAGTACCATCACCGCCGTGGCGTTCACGCTCAGGAACGTCAAGCAGGATCTGGACGACATCGGCGCTCGGTTCGACGGCGCGCCCGACCTCGAGTTCCGCGCGGCCACCAAGGCGCTCGGCCTCGAGCGCTCCGCCCTGAGCTACCAGAGCGTCCCGCCCGGCTATCGCTTTCCATACGGCCACACGCACGAGACACAGGAGGAGGTGTACGTGGTCGTGCGCGGGAGCGGCCGGATGAAGGTCGACGACGACATCCTCGAGCTCGAGGAATGGGACGCCGTGCGCGTCCCGCCCGGGTCGTGGCGAGGCTACGAGGCCGGGTCACACGGTCTCGAGATCCTCGTCATCGGCGCGCCGAATCTCGGCGACGATCCGCGCGGAGACGTCGAGGGCAGGCGCGACTGGTGGACCGACTAGCGGGGCCGATTAGCGGCGCGGCCGCCGCCGAGCAGGCGGGGAAAGGCGCGCAGTCCGAAGCCGATCGTCTCGCGGAGCCGGGCCGCGAGGGTCGGCTCGGGCACCGCAGGGAGCTCGATCGGGAGACCGTCGAAGCCCACGAAGTAGAGCGGCACCTCACCGAGCCCTTCGAGCTCCTGCTCGACGCGCGTTGCGCGCTCGCGTAGTCGCGGCTCCAGGCGCAGGTAGAGCGGCTCGGACATGAGCACGTACTCGGCCACCGGCACCGCGTTCTTCAGCATCCGATGCACCGTGATCACGTCGACCCCGACCAGCTTCTCGCTGCCGCGGATCCTCTGTGACACGACCTCGCCGGCGTGCGCGACGAACTTGACGTGCAGCCTGCCGATCTGGCGGCAGGCATCGCAACCGCAGACGTTGTGCGCGAGCATCCACTGCTGTTGCGTGTGGAACGCGCCGTACATGGCGACCGCGGCCTGGAGCCAGTCGCTCGAGTCTTCCTGCGCGCCTTGCGGAGCCGAGAGAAAGAGGGCGTCGCCTTCGACCTCCACGAGCGTCAGGGCCGGGACTGCGTCGAGCATCGCCTCGAGCAGACGCTGCGTGATCTCCTGCGAGTGCGCGAGGTTCAGCCGGTGAAGCCGCATGAACTCCGTGTAGCCGGCGATGTCGGCAAGCATGAGCAGCGCCCGCTCCGCCATGTCGCCCCGCAGTCTAAGAACTCGAACCGGAATGACGCTCCGTCGGCGGGGCGGGCTGGGCGAGTGCGATGCAAGGACGCAGGGCGCTGAATAGCAGCGCTATTTCAGGCAACCGAGGACGCCGCAGCGCGCCGCACAGGTCGTTCCGACGACTCAAGGCTTCATTTCGGTTCGAGTTCCAAAGACGCGAGGGCAGAGTTCCTCGAGCGGCACGAGGAGCCCGAGCCACCGGAAGCGCTCACGGCCGCATCCTCGGGTCGTGCGTGGGGTCGGCGTACGTGGGCGGGCAGCCCTGATCGAGGGCTTCGGGGCGCAGTTCGTAGTGCCAGGGCTCGTTACCGTAGATCCGACAAAGCCCGTAACGATCACCGTGCTCCGAGAGCCAGGCCGCACCAGCCGGGGGGCCGATGTCGACGGCGTGCCCCGACACGTGGGCAGAGGTGTCGGGGGTGGCCACCCACTGGGCAGCTTCCGCTTCCGAGCCGTACTTCGAGACCGCCTCGTCGAGCAGGTGCTCCTGGTAGGCCGGCGAACGCCAGCCACTGTCGACGACGAGCTCGACGCCGTCGACCGCGGCATCCGTTGCGGCCCGGCGCAGGGCACCGAGGAGAGCCGGATCGAGGTTGGCGACGCCCGGGATCGCATCGTCGAAGACCGTCGTGCCGGCGGGGACGGCACCGTCATCCTCGCCGAGCGCACGAGGATGCTCGCTGCGGGCCCACGTCGGCGCATCCGGCTGCGCAGTGCGAACGACGTCGGTGAATGGCGCGGCGGTCGAAGACGACGACCCGAGGGACCGGTAGCCGACGGCGGCGATCACCGCGACGGCGACGAGCAGACCGGCGACACGGATCCTGCGGATCCGAGTACGACGGGTCCTCGCACGCTCTCGCCTGCGGCGCGCCATGGCGCCATTCAAGGCAGCGACCTGTTGCCGGCACGTCTCCGGTTCTCGATATGCCGGCGATACGGGCCGGCTCTACCATCGGAGCATGCGCGTCTTGCTCGTCGAGGACGAGCCGTACATGGCGGACGCGATCCGCGACGGGTTGCGCCTGGAAGCGATCGCCGCAGACATCGCCGGCGACGGCGACACCGCGCTCCAGCTGCTGCGCATCAACGTCTACGACATCGCCGTCCTCGACCGGGACATTCCCGGGCCGACCGGCGACGAGATAGCCCACCGCATCGTCTCCTCGGGCAGTGGCATGCCGATCCTCATGCTCACCGCCGCGGACCGTCTCGACGACAAGGCCACGGGCTTCGAGCTCGGCGCCGACGACTATCTCACGAAGCCGTTCGCGCTCCGGGAGCTCGTGCTCCGCCTCCGAGCACTCGATCGCAGACGTGCCCACTCGAGGCCACCCGTGCGAGAGATCGCCGGGCTCCGTCTGGATCCGTTCCGGCGGGAGGTCTACCGCGACGGCCGCTACGTCGCGCTGACGAGGAAGCAGTTCGCAGTGCTCGAGGTCCTCGTCGCGGCCGAGGGCGGTGTCGTCAGTGCCGAAGAGCTCCTGGAGCGGGCGTGGGACGAGAACGCGGATCCGTTCACCAACGCCGTCCGCATCACGGTCTCGGGGCTGCGCAAACGGCTCGGCGAGCCCGGGATCATCGCCACCGTGGCCGGCGTCGGGTACCGCATCGACGCTCGACCGGATGCGGCGTGTTTGGGTGGAGAAGGTGGATAGGGCTCCCGGCTTGAGCGCCCGCCTCAAGCTCACGTTGAGCTACGCAGGCTTCCTGATGCTTGCCGGCTCCGTGCTGCTCGTGGTCGGGTACTTCTCGCTTTCGCGCGGCGTCCACCCCGGCGTGATCTTCATGGTGCGGAGCCACGCCGCCCTCTGGCGCGCGTTCGCGCCGACCGCGGCCATCGTGGTGGGATTCCTGCTCGCGTTCGGCCTCCTCGGGGGATGGCTGCTCGCCGGCCGCATGCTCGCTCCGCTCGCCCGCATCACGGACGCCACGCGCATGGCTGCGACCGGGTCGCTGTCCCACCGGATCGAGCTGGAGGGCCGTCAGGACGAGTTTCGTGAGCTCGCCGACTCCTTCGACGCCATGCTCGCGCGGCTCGAGGCACACGTCGCCGAGCAGCGGAGGTTCGCGGCCAACGCCTCCCACGAACTCCGCACGCCGCTCGCGATCACGCAGACGCTTCTCGACGTCGCCCGCAACGATCCGGATCGCCTCGACGACGAGCTCGTCGACCGGCTCCACGCCGTCAACGCCCGAGCGATCGACCTCACCGAAGCACTGCTTCTGCTCAGCCGCGCCGACCGACGGTCCTTCACCCGAGAGCGTGTGGACCTGTCGCTCATCGTGGAAGAAGCCTCCGAGACGCTCCTCCCCTTCGCGGAGAGACGCGGCCTCACGATCGAGACCTCGGCGGACACGACCCCGGCCGTCGGGTCCCACGCGCTGCTGTTGCAGCTGAGCACCAACCTCGTGCACAACGCGATCGTCCACAACCTGCCGGGCGGGGGCACCGTGTGGGTGACGACGAGCCCCCGGCGCGAGTCGGCGGTGCTCACCGTCGAGAACACCGGCGAGAGGCTCGGACCACAGCTGGTCTCCACGCTGACCGAGCCCTTCCAGCGCGGCACGACGCGCATCCGCGGCGACCAGGCGGGCGTCGGCCTCGGCCTGGCAATCGTCAAGAGCATCACGCGCGCGCACGACGGCACGCTGACCCTCACCCCCCGTGCCGCCGGCGGTCTTCGGGTCACGGTGCAGCTGCCTCCTGTGCCGCCTCAGGCTCGCTGACGGCGTACACGCCGACGGAGGGTCGTCGAGGCGGAGCACCGCCCGCAGCCTCGCCCAGCGGCGCGCGAACGCCGTGGTCGGCGCTGCGGGACATTCCGTGACGTCGACGTCGGACGGTGGCCTCGTCACTGCCACCCCGGCACGCGCGCCGCCTGCGCGATCCAGCTCTTCATCTCGGGCGACTGCGTCTCCTCCAGAGCCCTCACCTTGACGTAGCGGCTCCGGTCGCTGTCCCCGAGCGGCGGCGGCGGATCGAGCGCCTCGCCGCCGAAGAAGACGAGGTTCACGGAGACGTCGTAAGCAACCATCTCGATGATCCACCCGAGCTCCGGCAGCCCGTAGTACGCCTTCTTCCACTTGACGGCGTAGTGAAGCCCGGGGATCGTCTCGCGGATCAAGCCGTCGAGCCGCTCGACGATCGGCTGCAGGTCGGGCATCACCCGCCGCAGCCAATCCTCGATCTCGGCATGGCTCTCCGACGGGACGGGCGGCTTTCGGCTGCTGAGCGGCTTCCGTGACTTGTCCATCGGAAGACCCTACGCACAACCGAACGCACGTCGACGCAGGCAAGCATCGTGAGCCGATAGGGGGTCACAGATGTCGTGTCGGGAGTCGACGACCCTCGTTGACGTTCGGCATTTTCGAGCCTCACTCGTGGTGCGATGGACAGGCCACCCCACCGTGCCAGGCAGGTCTCGGGACGTCGATTACCTCCGACGCAACGCCCGCCGCGCCCGCGGCGCCTACGCCAGCCCGGCGAAGCCGCCGACGATCGCGCCGTAGACGACGTGCGAGACGATCGTCGCAAGAGGGGTCTCGCGACCGTAGTTGAGCAGCATGAACCCGGGCGGCTCCAGCAGCGGCGCGGAGCCTGCGGCGTCGAAGCCGGTGCCCATGCGCGGGTGCACGGCGGGCAGGAGGATCGCGACGAGCGCGGTGCTCGCGAACAGGGCGTGCACGAGGCCGAGGAGCGCGCCGAGCAGGACGCCGCTGCGGTCGACGGCGGCAAAGACCGCGTAGTAGCCGAGCGCGAAGAGAAGCCCGAAGACGAAATGGAGCGCGTAGCCGACGACCTTGGCGCGAACGCGATCCTCGGTGAAGGCCGTGCCGAGCAGGAAGGGCAGGTCCATCCGCGTCCAGCCGAGCTCGCTCGCGCCCCGCAGGATCGTCGTCAGCACGACGGTGCCGACGAGGCCTCCGACGAGCGCGCCCCAGATCACTGCGCGGCCTTCCCGAGCGCGACGGCCGCGTTGATCAGCGCCAGGTGCGACAGGCCCTGCGGAAAGTTGCCGAGAAAGTCTCCGCTGACGGGGTCGATCTCCTCCGCGTACAGGCCGACGTCGTTGGCGAGCGCGACCATTTCCTCCATGAGCTCGGCCGCCTCACCGACCCGGCCCTGGCGCGCGAGCGCCTCCACGAGCCAGAACGAGCACGCGACGAAGGCGCCGTCTTCGCCGGGGAGGCCGTCACCCGCCTCGTAGCGGTGGACGAGCGGGCCCCGGCCCAGCTCGCGGCGCACGGCGTCGACCGTACCGACGAGCCGCGGCGCGGCGGCATCCGCGTATCCGCCGATCACCGCGAGGAGCAGCGAGGCATCGACCTCCGACTCGTCCGCGGCGCGCGTGTAGCTCGACGCTTCCTCGTCGAAGCAGCTGCTCTCGACGAACGTGCGAATCTGCTTGCTCTCGTCCCGCCAGCGTTCGACGTTCCGGCCTGGGAGCCGGCCTGCCTCGGCGAGCGTGGTGGCGGTGTCGAGCGCGATCGCGCACATCATCTTCGACTGCGTGAAATGGGCAGCGTCGCTACGCACCTCCCAGATGCCGGCGTCCGGGCTTCGCCACAACTCGCACACGAGATCGGCGACCTGGGCCAGCCGTCGCCCCTCGTCGCGGTCGAGGTCACCGGCGAAGCGCGCGAACACTCTCGCCGCCGCCAGGACCTCGCCGTAGACGTCCAGCTGAAGCTGCTCGGCGGCCGCGTTCCCGACGCGAACGGGCCGCGAATTGCGGTACCCGGCGAGCGGCAGCTCGCGCTCGGCGGCATCCGTCCTCCCGTCGAGGCGGTAGAGGACCTGCAGCCGCGGGTGCGTCAGCTGCGAGGCGTGGAGCAGCCACGAGAAGAACGCGCGCGCCTCCCGATCGCACCCGAGCGCGAGCAGCGCCTGCAGCGTGAACGCGGCATCGCGCGGCCACGAGAACCGGTAGTCCCAGTTGCGCGTGCCACCCACCTCCTCGGGGAGGGACGTGGTCGCGGCCGCCGCGATCGCTCCCGACGGCGCAAAGACGAGCAGCTTCAGCGCGAGCCCGCTGCGCAGGACCGCATCGCGCCACGGCCCGTCGTACGTTCGCCCGCTCGCCCACCTCCGCCAGACGGCGGCCGTCTCGCGCAGGCGCGTCTCGACATCGCTTCGTGCCGGCAGGACGAGCGGCTCCTGATGCGCGGCGACCAGCGCGATCAGGGCGCTGTCACCTGGGGCGAGCGCGAACTCTCCGCGCACCGAGTCCTCGCTCACCAGCGGATCACCGACGCCCCACGTCAGCGCCGCGACGGCGTCGCGCCGCCAGGACGCGACCGCCACGCCGGCGCGGGTCGAGAACCGCGCGCCCGCGCTGCCGTTGTCGAAGCGCGGCTCGATCGCGAACCGCATAGGC
>DASSUT010000228.1:0-15677 GCA_035706725.1 Gaiella sp.
TTCGGGCTCGCCGCGGTGCCGTCCGGTGCCTCGACGGGCGAGCACGAGGCCGTCGAGCTCCGTGATGACGGCGGCGACTGGCTCGGCAAGGGCGTCTCGCGCGCGGTCGCGCACGTCGACGGCGAGATCGCTGCTGCGCTCGAAGGGCTCGATGCGGGCGACCAGCGCAGCGTCGACCGCACGCTCGTCGCACTCGACGGGACGCCGACGAAGGCGCGGCTCGGCGCGAACGCGATCCTCGGCGCGTCCCTCGCGGTCGCGAAGGCCGCGGCGGCCGATGCCGGTGTCCCGCTCTACCGCTGGGTGGGGGGCACGAACGCCCATGTGCTTCCGGTCCCGCTCCTCAACGTGGTCAACGGCGGCGCGCATGCCGACAACAACCTCGACTTCCAGGAATTCATGCTGGTGCCGGCAGGCGCGGAGACGTTCTCGGAGGCGCTCAGGATCGGCGCGGAGACGTACCAGCGCCTCAAGGCGCTGCTCAAGGAGCGCGGCCTCTCGACGGGGGTGGGCGACGAGGGAGGCTTCGCGCCGGACTTCGGCTCGGCGTACGAGGCGTGCGAGGCGATCCTCGAGGCGGCCGAGCGAGCGGGGCACCGCGAGAAGGTCGCGCTCGCGCTCGACCCGGCGACGAGCGAGCTCTACCGCGACGGGGCGTACCACCTCGAGCGGCAGGGAGGCACGCTCGACACGGCCGGGATGATCGGGCTCTGGGCCGATCTCTGCGACCGGTTTCCGATCGTCTCGATCGAGGACGGCCTCGGCGAGTCGGACTGGGCCGGCTGGCAGACGCTCACCGACCGGCTCGGCGGGCGGGTTCAGCTGGTCGGCGACGACCTGTTCGTGACGAACGTCGAGTTCCTCCGACGCGGCATCGAAGAGCGGGTCGCGAACGCGATCCTCGTGAAGGTGAACCAGATCGGCACGCTCACCGAGACGCTCGACGCGGTCGAGCTCGCGCAGCGCAACGGGTACCGCGCCGTGATCTCGCACCGCTCCGGCGAGACCGAGGACACGACGATCGCCGATCTCGCGGTCGCGACGAACGCGGGTCAGATCAAGACCGGCTCGACGGCGCGCTCCGACCGCGTCGCGAAGTACAACAAGCTCCTGCGGATCGAGGAGGAGCTCGGCGACGCCGCCGCCTACCCGGGGTGGGATGCGTTCCCGAGGGCCAGCTCCTGAGCCTTCCGGCGTCTACCCTGGCCTCCGTGGCCAGTCACATCCGGCGGACGAAGATCGTCGCGACGATCGGTCCCGCATCGGCCAACCCCGAGACGGTCGCATCGCTGATCGGGGCCGGAATGGACGGCGCGCGCATGAACCTCTCGCACGGGACGCACGACGACCACGCGCGCACCGCGCAGCTCGTCCGGGACGCCGAGGCCGCCGCGGGCCGGTCGATCGCGCTGATCGCCGATCTCCAGGGGCCCAAGCTGCGCGTGGGTGACCTCGAGCGCGACGTCGAGCTCTGCGAAGGCGACACTGTCGTGATCGCGGGGGAAGACACCGCGAACGGCGACGACCTGCCCGTGAGCCCGTCGGTGCTCGGCGCGGTGCTCCGTCCCGGCCACGACGTGCTCATCGACGACGGGCACGTACGCCTGCGTGTCGAGCGCGTGGACCGCGGCCGCGCGAGCTGCGCGGTGGTGGTCGGCGGCCTGGTCGCGGCGCACAAGGGCGTCAACCTGCCCGGCGTCCCGCTACCGATCCCCTCCCTGACCCGCAAGGACCTCGACGACCTCGAGTTCGCCCTCGGGCTGGACGTCGACTACGTCGCGCTGTCGTTCGTCCGCTCCGCTGCGGACGTGAAGGCGCTGCGGACCCTGATCGAGGCGCGCGCCTCCCAGGCATGGGTGATCGCGAAGATCGAGAAGGCCGAAGCGGTCGCCGCGCTCGGCGAGATCCTCGCCGAGGCGCACGGCGTCATGGTCGCGCGCGGCGACCTCGGCGTGGAGATCGGGGCGGCCGAGGTGCCGTTGCTCCAGAAGCGGATCATCCTCGCGTCGCTCGAGCGCGGGAAGCCCGTGATCACCGCGACGCAGATGCTCGAGTCGATGGTCAACTCGCCCGAGCCGACGCGTGCGGAGGCATCCGACGTCGCGAACGCGATCCTCGACGGCACGTCGGCGATCATGCTTTCCGGCGAGACCGCGATCGGCAAGCATCCCGTCGAGGCCGTCCGGGTGATGGACAGGATCGCGCTCGCGGTCGAGCCCAGCCTCGGCTACCGGCACGAGCTCCCGAGCGCGGAGGACGACCCGACCATCGACCAGGCGCTCTCGAACGCCGCCTGCGACGTCGCTGAGGCACTCTCCGCAGCGGCGATCCTCGTGCCGACGTTCACCGGGCATACCGCCTCCACGGTCGCGCGTCTGAGGCCGCAGCGCTCGATCGTCGCGCTGACCCACAAGATCGAGTCGCTGCGCCACCTCGCGCTCGAGTGGGGCGTGACGCCGCTCTCGATCCCCGAGACGACCGACGTCGAGGATCTCTGGTTGCGCTCCGTGGTCGCCGCCCGCGAGGCAGGGGTCGTCACGGCCGGCGACCGGGTCGTGATCACCGCCGGGACCGCGGTGAACATCCCGGGCTCCACGAACGTCATCAAGGTCGACGTCGCTTAAAAGCCGACAGGGAGCGGCCGTCCGGCGTCGAAGACGGCGCCGTGACCGAGAGAGACCGCACCGAGAAGAGACGGAGACGCCGGAGACGGCGCTACAGCGCGCCGCGCTGGCTCCTGCCGCTCGTCGTCTTCGGCGTGGTGGGATTCCTCTACGTCAGGCCGATCAGCGCGTATCTCGACACCCGGAGCCAACTTCGCGAGCGTCGCGCGGAGGTCGCGACCCTGCGGGCGCAGCGGGCGAAGTTCGAAGCGCGCCTCGAGCAGGAGACGAGCGTCGAGGGGCTCGCGCGCCAATCCCGCCGCATCGGGTACGTCCGTCCCGGCGAGCACCTGTTCATCGTCGAGGGCACCGCGGCCTGGGCAAAGAAGCATTGAATCTGCCTGCGAGCGTCCGTTCCGCAGGAGCGGATCGGGCCCCGCACAACGCCCTTGCGCCGGCTTTCGCCGGCGCAAGGGCACATCCCTGAGGTGGACTGGCACCTCCGGCGTCCGGCTACCGTCACGGCATGGACGACCGCGCAGTCGTGGCCTCGCAGCTCGGGCGGGAGCCGCGGGCCTTCCGGCGCGTGATGGTCCGCTGCCCGTTCGGGCGGCCGGCCGTGACCGAGCAGCACCCCTACGCGAGCGACGGCGAGCCGTTCCCGACGACGTACTGGCTCACGTGCCCGCACCTGGTCGCCGCGGTCTCGCGGCTCGAGGCGGCGGGCGGCGTGGAGCGCTGGAGCGCGGCAGTCGCGGCTGCCCCCGCGCTCGGCGAGGATCTCCGGCGCGCAAGCGCGGAGCAGGCGGCGATCCGGCGTGACCTCGCAGGAGGCCCGGGGAGCGACGACGGCGCCTCGCTCGAGCTCGGAATCGCGGGCTCGCACAACCCTGGTGCGCTCAAGTGCCTCCACGCGCACGTCGCGTTCGCGCTCGCCCGGCCGGGCTACCTGCTCGGAGAGGCGATCCTCGCGGAGGTGCCCGAGCGGTGGCCGGAGAGGTGCTGCAGCGAGCTGCCGTTAGCATCGCGCGGATGACGACGCTCCAGGGCGCGCGCCAGGAGTGGAAGGCGGGCCATCGCCGTTTCATGGAGGAGGCCTCGGACCCCTGTCGCGCGGACGTTCTCTACCGACAGCTCGAGGTCGTCACGGAGGAGCTCCGCCGCAGGGTGGGTGGGACGTTCACGCTGGCGGAGCTCGTGGCCGCGTACGACGGTTCCGAGCGGTGGGTGCTCGAGGTCGTGGGCGAACGCGCCCCGGCGCGCGGTTGGTCGCGCACCGCCACGCTCGCGGCCGACGCCGCCTTCGATGCCTACAGTCGGGCAGCCCAGGACTACGAGCCGTGACGCTGGACGCCGACGCGCGTCTCGCGCGCCGGGCGGCCCGGAGGCGCCGCCGGTGGCCGCGGATCCTCGCGGCCGTCCTCGGCGCGGCGCTGCTCTTCGCTCTCGGGGTCGCCTTCGGGCGCGCGCTGCAGGACCGCCCTGTCCCGGGCGGCACGCAAACGCAGGTCCGAACCCTGGAACCGCTCCCGCAAACGACCCCGTGAGCCTGGCACTTCGCGTAGCGAAGTGCCCGCCCTACAGTTCTTCTGAGGCCTGCACCAACCCCGCGGCGATCACGGCGAGCGCGGCGACGAGACTGATCCAGATGCCGACCCCGCGATGCGCGAAGAAGAAGTCGTCGGGGATCGAGATGAGGCGGACGAGCACGAAGATCGTCCCGAGCGCCCCGAGCGCGACCGTGACGAGGCTCTGCGGCAACGCGGCCGGCGGCTCGATGCCGAGCTCGCGCAGCACGACGAGCAGTACGACGGCGAGGCCGACAAACAGCACGAGCTTCCCGAGCACGCCCGTATGCCAGCCCAGCACGGAAATCGTGACGCCCTGGCCCTCGCCCGTGTACCAGCCTGTGAACGACGACACCGCCAGCACGATCCCCGCGACGAGCCCGAGCCCGTCTCCGAGGCCGTACGGGCCAGGATGGAACCGCCGTTCTCGAAGCATCGCGGCACAGTATCCCGGACACCCGCCTCGGTTGCCCGGTCGTATGCTTCCAGCGTGACGGACGAGGGACGGGAGAGGGGCCGCGGCGGCGGCGCGCCCACGCTCGACCACGGGCCGCCGGACGTCGACCCCGACGCGATTCGCCGCGCGTACCGGACGCACCGGGCGCGCCGCGCCGCACGGATCGAGCACCGCCGCCGCACACGGTGGGCCGGCGCACGCTACTGGGTGGTGCTGATCCTGCTGATCGCGGGGGTCGTGGTCCTCGCGACGACGACGTGGCGCGAGATCGGCCGGCTGTTCGGGCTGTAGCGCTCCCGGCGCCGCGCACCGGCGTGCGGGTCGCGGTCGTGGCCCTCACGGCGGTCATCGCGCTGTGCGTCCCCGGGATCCTCGTCGTGAACGGCTTCCGCGTGCTTGCGACCGACGCGTTCGTCGAGTGGGAGCTCGGCCGCGACGGCTTCCCCGCGGATCCGTACGGGCTGGAGACCGCACAGCGCACCGCACTCGCGAAGACGGGGCTCGAGTCGATCCGGCCGGGATCGGAGGGAATCGCCCTCCTGGAGCGCGCGACGCTCCCCGACGGCTCTCCGGCATTCGGGAACCGTGAGCTCACGCACATGCGGGACGTCCGGACGCTGTTCGGCGCCGCGCTCCGCCTGCAGCTGATCGCGGTGGTGGCGATCGCGGTGCTCGCTCTCGCGCTCGCCCGGACTCGCCACCGCGTCGCGGTGCCCGCAGGCCTGCTCGCGGGGGCCGCCGCGACGCTCGTCGTCGCGCTGCTCGTCGTGCCGATGATCCTTCTCGGCTTCGACGGCTTCTTCACCGGCTTCCACGAGGTGTTCTTCTCCGGGGACTCCTGGCAGTTCGCCGACTCGGACACGCTGATCCGCATCTACCCGGAGCAGTTCTGGATCGACGTGTCCCGGTTCACGGCCGCGATGGCCGTCGTGCAGGCCCTCGTGCTCGCGCCGCTCTCGTGGTGGTGGCTTCGGACAGCCGGGCGGAAGCGCGGGTGATCGAGCTTCTCCGCCGCGACGGCGACCGCGTTCTCAGGATCGGGCACCGCGGCGCTGCGACCCTCGCGCCCGAGAACACGCTGCGCTCGTTTCGGGCGGCGGTCGAGCACGGCGTCGACCTCGTGGAGTTCGACGTGCTCGACCTGCCGGGCGGTCCGCTCGTCGTCGCCCACTCCGACCGGCTCGAGGAGGTGAGTCACGGCGCGGCGGACGGCTCGGTGCGCGACCGGTCGCTCGCCGAGCTGCGCGAGGTCGCTCCCGAGCTACCGACACTCGCCGAGGCCCTCGCGTTCTTCGCCGAAGAGGCGCCCGCGGTCGGGGTCCACGTCGACCTCAAGCTCACGACGCGCCTCGACGAGCTGTGCGCCGCCCTCGCGCACCACGCCCTCGAGCCCCGCACGGTCGTCTCCTCCACCCACGTCCAGAGCCTGCGGGCGGTCGCCCGGCACGGCCCGTCGGTCAGGCTCGGCTTCACGTTTCCGGAGGATCGGCTCGGCGTCTCGCGGAGGCCGCTCCTGCAACCGCTCGTCGGTCGAGGGCTCGCCGCGGCGCGCACGGTGGTGCCGCGCCTGCTGCCCCGGATGGTCCGCCGGGCGGGCGCCACCACGCTGATGCTGCAGCACCGGCTCGCGACGCGGTCGACCGTCGCGCGGCTTCGCGCGCTCGGTGTCGCGGTGGTCGTGTGGACCGTGGACGAGCCCGCAGAGCTCGAGCGGGTCGTTGCCGCCGGCGTCGACGGCGTGATCACGAACGACCCGCGGATCTTCGGCTGAGCGGCCGCGCATCCCTCACGGCGTCCGTCGTCGGCCTCGCTACACTCGACGGATGCGCCGTCTGGCAACGCTCGCGATTCTTCCCTGCTCAGTTGTGCTTTTCGTCGCGTTCTCCGCGAGCGCCGGGGCGGACGAGGGCGTCCCCACGACCCCCACGATCCCGCCCCCCATCGACGAGCCGCCGCCGACGAGCTACACGCCGCCGCCGGTGAAGGTTCCCAAGCTGCCGCGCCTGATCAAGCCGGGCGTCACGATCGGCGGGCTCCTCGTCGGCGGGTTCACGAAAGCCGAGGCCCGCGAGCTCGTGCTCCAGCGCTTCGACCGGCCGGTGACCCTCGTCGTGTCGCCCACCCGCAAGGTGCGCGTCCCGGCGAGCACGCTCGGCGCGTCGCTCGACGTGAAGAAGGCCGTGAGTCTCGCGGTCCGCGTCCGCCAGCCGGGCTTCCGCGTGCCGCTGGCCGTCCACGTCGCGCGCCCGAAGCTCACACGATTCCTCGCCCGGCTCGCCCGTGAGACCGACCGCGAGCCGGTCGACGCGAGCATCACGTTGAAGAACCTGCGTCCGGTCGCGCGCAAGTCGTCTCCGGGCCGGCAGTTGAAGCAGGTCGTCGCGACCCGGCAGATCTCGCTCGCGCTCCGCAAGCACCTGCGCGAGCCGATCGCGATCCCGTACGAGGAGCTCGAGCCAGAGGTCACCGAGAAGAGCTTCAAGAGCGCGATCGTGATCGAGCGCGGCTCCAACAGGCTGCTCTACTTCAAGAACCTCGAGCTCGCGCGGACGTTCCACGTCGCGACCGGGCAAGCGGCGTACCCGACGCCGATCGGGGACTTCGAGATCGTGAACATGCAGCGAAACCCGTGGTGGTACCCGCCGCAGGGGTCGGCCTGGGCCGAGGGCGAGCAGCCGGTGCCGCCCGGCCCCGGGAACCCGCTCGGCACGCGCTGGATGGGCATCTCGTCACCGTATGTCGGCATCCACGGCACGCCCGACGCGGCGTCCGTCGGCTATTCCGCCTCGCACGGGTGCATCCGCATGCTGATTCCCGAAGCCGAGTGGTTGTTCAACCACGTCGACGTCGGGACGCCCGTGTTCATCGTCAGCGCGTGACCGGAAAGATCCAGCGGGTCGGGCAGGCGATTGCGCTCGCCGGCGTCGCGACGCTGCTCGGGCTCCTGATCTGGAAGGTCGCGTTCGACAAGGAGCAGGGCGCTGCGGACAAGCTCGCGAAGGGCGAGCTCGTGCACGCACCGGCGTTCACGCTCGATCGGCTCGACCGCCCCGGCACGCTGACGCTCGCGGAGCTTCGCGGAAAGCCGCTCGTGGTGAACTTCTGGGCGTCCTGGTGCGGCCCGTGCAAGGACGAGGCGCCGTTCCTCCAGCAGACGTACGAGCGCTATCGTGGCCGCGGGCTCGTCGTGCTCGGCGTCGACGTGAAGGACTTCCGGGAGGACGCACGCCGGTTCATGCGCCGGTACGGCGTCACGTACCCCGTCGTCTACGACGGCAGGGGCTCCACGATCGGCCGGTGGGGGCTGCAGGGCTATCCGGAGACGTTCTTCGTCGACCGCACGGGCAAGCTCGTGGGCGAGCGGATCGCCGGCGGCGTCGACATCGAGCAGAACCGCGAGGCGTTCGAGCGCGGGATCGCGCTCGCGCTCGGCGACCCGTCGTGATCCGCGCGCTCGCGATCGCCGTCCTCGTCGCGGCGCTCGCCGCCGCTTCGGGCGTCGCGGCTCCGAGCCCCGCCCAGCTGGAGTCGGAGCTCGTGTGCCCCGTGTGCGGCACCACGCTCGACCAGTCGGACGCGCCGGTCGCCCAGCGCATGAAGCAGTACATCCGACGGCGGCTCGCGGCGGGCGCGACCGAGGCGCAGATCAAGGCGGAGCTCGTCGACCAGTTCGGGCCGGGCGTGCTGGCCGAACCCCCGAAGTCGGGCTTCGACCTCCTCGCGTGGCTCGTTCCTCTCGGGGTGCTGGTCGGCGGGGCGGTCGGTGTCGGAGCGATCGCGTGGGGCTGGAGCCGCCGGCGCGCGGACGGGGCGCCGGCGGCGAGTGCGCCGCTCGATCCGGAGCTCGAGCGCCGCCTGGACGCGGAGCTCCGTCGCTTCGACGCATGAGCGTCGGCCAGGTGCCCGTCGCGCTGCTGGCGGGCTTCCTCTCGTTCCTCGCGCCTTGCGTGCTGCCTCTCGTGCCCGGCTACCTCTCCGCGGTCTCCGCGGTCGACGCCGACGAGCTCGGACAGCCCGGGAACGCACGCCGCGTCGTCGTGTCGAGCGTCCCGTTCGTCCTCGGCTTCACGTCGATCTTCGTGCTGCTCGGCATCGGCGCGTCGCTCGTCGGCGGGAGCCTGTTCCGCGACCAGTTCCTGCTCGAGCAGGTCTCCGGCTTCGTGCTGGTCGTGTTCGGGCTCGCATTCATGGGGCTGCTCCCGTGGCCGGAGCGCCTCGTCGGGGCCGGGCTCGTACAGGGCGCCCGCTCGCACGGATCGCGGGTCCTGCTCGGCGGCGCGTTCGCGGTCTGCGCAGCGCCGTGCATCGGCCCGGTGCTCGCGGCGATCCTCGTGCTCGCCGGCTCGTCCGACACCGTGCTCGAAGGCGCCGGCCTGCTCGCGGTCTACTCGCTCGGGCTCGCGATCCCGTTCGTGCTCGCAGGCGCCCTGTTCGCCCGGGCGATGGGGGCGTTCCGCTGGCTGCGCGACCACTACCGCGCGATCCAGTTCGCCGGAGGCCTCGTGATGGTCTGCCTCGGGCTCCTGCTGTTCTTCGGCAAGTTCTACGTCCTCCGGATCTACGTGAACCGCCTGTTCGAGTGGTTCGGCCTCGATCCCGTGTTCTGAGGGTCAGATCCGCACCGGGATCAGGTCGAGCAGTCCCTCGTCGACCCGCGCGGCGGCCGCCTCCACCTGACCGAGGACGCCCGCGACGTCGACCCCACGGTGGGAGGGGGAATACGGCCCGAGGCGCCGCGCCGCCTTCGCGAGCTGCCTCGACGCGCCGTTCCGGTTTCCCCGCGAGGCGTGGTACCAGGCGACCGTGACGTGGACGAGGCCCTGGAGGAAGTCGCGCTCGGGCTCGGGTGCGTCGCGCCACTCGTCCTCGAGCTCCTCGTGCGCGTCGAACCAGCGCTCGGCGCGCATGAGACGGATGCCGTCCTCGAGACTCACGCTGCATGCTCCCGCCGTGCTAGAAACCGGCCATGGCGACGATCCTGCTGGTCGGGGTCGACCTGATGATCCGCTCGAGGCTGGAGGCGCCTCTCCGCGGGCACCGGCTCGTGACGAGCGACAGCGTCGACCCCCCGGATCTCGTGCTCTGCGACATCTCGCGCGTCGATCCGGACGACGTCGCCGGCGCCTGGCCGGACACGCCGATCCTCGGGTTCACGAACCACACGGACACCCGCGGGCTCCAGCAGGCGCACGCCGCCGGGTTCGACCAGGTGCTCGTGAAGTCCGCGCTCGTGGAGCGCGCGCGGCAGGTCGTGGACGAGCTCGTCGGCGTCGACGCTTGACCCGAAGTCGCGTCGCGCGCCGTTGGTAGGCTCGACGCGGATGACGTACATCATCGCCGAGCCCTGCATCGACATCAAGGATCGCTCCTGCGTGGACGTGTGCCCGGTCGACTGCATCCACGAGTTCGACCGGATCCTCGTGATCGACCCCGAGGAGTGCATCGACTGCTTTGCTCCGACCGAGGTGATACTCACCGAATCCGGCGCGCGGACGCTGGGCGAGCTCGAGAACACCATGTGTCGTGTCCTCACGGACGACGGTTTCCGGGACGCTGTCGTCAAGCGGTTCGGACAGAAGCCCCTCTCCAAGATCGAGTTTGCTCCGGCCTTCGAGGAGCGAGATCGGTACGGCGGCACGAGGCTCACGACGAGAAACATCTCCCGCTTTCGCCGTACCGTGACTGCGACGCCCACCCACCCGTGGTTGCTCGTCGATGGGGAGCGGACCGACGATCTCACCGTCGGCCAGTACGTGCCCTCGGCAAGACGCGCCCCCGGACGCGACGGTGAGCGGTATCGGCTGGGGGTGCTGCACGGGCTCGTCTTCGGAGACGGCAGCTGGAACAGGCAAGAGGTCAAGTCCGGGCTCCACCTCCACTACGTCCAGCTGTACGGGGACAAGGTCGCGAAGTTCCGGGATTTCTTCGACCAGGTCAACTTCTCGCCCTGCCTGGACGTGCATCCCGGGTACGTCGGCACAGGGGTCGTACGAGCTCCGGTGAACCTCAAGCGCTCGCTCCCGAACGAGCTCGATCCGGAGTACGTCGCCGGGTTCGTCGACGGATGGCTTGCATCCGACGGAGATCGTGTGAAGGCGGGGTCGTGGCGGCTTCGGTCGACGGATCACGAAGCGCTCGACTGGCTCGAGCTCGTCGCCCCGATGGCGGGTTACGTGGCGATCGGCTCCGGTGTCGAGGCGAACATGGAGACGAACTTCGCCGTGCGGAGCCGAGCCATGCGCTGGCTGTATCTCGCCACTCGCGACGTTTCGTGGCGCGTTTCGAGCGTTGAGCGGCTCGAGCAGGATCCGGTCGACACGTATTGCGCGGTCGTCCCCGGCAAGCACGAGTTCACGCTCGCCGGCGGGATCTACACGCACAATTGCGGCGCCTGCGAGCCGGAGTGCCCGGTCGAGGCGATCTTCCCGGAGGACGCGCTCCCCGACAAGTGGGAGGCGTTCGTCAAGATCAACTACGCGTTCCCCGAGGGCGCCGACGTCATCAACACCCTCGTCCAGCAGTACGCCGACGAAAACGACGTCCACAACGAGCCTCTGGAGTAGCGCTGAGGTGTCCGACTTCGAGTCGGACACCGATCGTCAGAGCCTTGCAGCCGAAGGCGGCAGCACGATGCGGATCGTCGTCCAGCGGCCGTCGCGGGCCGCGTCGAAAGTGCCGTTGAGCTCGCCGGCGCGCTCCGCGAGGCCGTCGATCACGGCCTGACGCCGCTCGGGCGCGCCGTCGTCGGAGACCTCGAGCTCGACGCCGCCCACCCGGGTGCGGCCGAGCCTGATCTTCACCGTGGTCGGGGGGCCTCTACGCACCGCCTGGTCGAGCGCCTCCCGCACGATCTGGAACAGGCTCGAGCTCGCTCCCTCGCCGATGTCCTCGTCGTCGACCCGGATCGCGAGCTTCACCCCCCGGCGCCCCGCAGTCCGCTCGGCGAGCTCCTGCACCGCGGCCGCGAGACCGATCTCGTGGAGCGCGACCGGCTCGAGGCCCGCGACGATGCCCCGCAGCTCCTCTGCCGCGTCGCGCGCGACGGCCAGTCCTCGTGCGGTCAGACGGACTCCGGCGGCCCCGTCCTCTGCCTCGAGGGCCTGCACGGCCGCGTCGAGCATCTGGCAGAGCGCAGCCACGTGCTGCACCGGGCCGTCGTGGAGCTGCTCCGCGATCCTTCTCCGCTCCGCCCGCTCGGCGAGGAGGCGCTCGGCGAGCAGGTGATCGTCGCTCAACGGGCGGACCCTCAGTCGATCATCGCCTCGCGGAGCGCGATGGCGACCGCTTGCGTGCGGGTCTCCGCCTCGAGCTTCGCGAGTATGTGGCGCACGTGGCTCTTCACGGTCTCCTGGGAGATGAAGAGCTGCTGGGCGACGTCCGCGTTCGACATACCGTCGGCGAGCAGCTGGAGGATCTCGCGCTCGCGCTGGGTGAGGATCTCCTGCCCGTCGCGTCCGGTGGCGAGCGACGGAATCAGGGCCGGGTCGACGAACGTCTCGCCGGCGGCGACCTTCTCGATCGCCTTGAGCAGGGTGTCGTGCGGCGCCTCCTTGAGGACGTAGCCGCGCGCGCCCGACTCGAGCCCACGCTGGAGGAGGGCGCGCTCGCTGTACGCGGTGAACACGAGCACGCGCGTGTCGGGGACGCGGGCGACGATCTCTTCGGTCGCCTCGATGCCGTCCATCTGCGGCATGCGGAGATCCATGATCACGACGTCGGGCCGTCGTCTCTCCGCGAGCGCCACCGCCGTCTCGCCGTCCGGGGCCTCGCCGACCACCCGGATGTGAGGCGACCGGAGGAGCGCGAGCCGCAGCCCTTCGCGGACGACCTCGTGGTCGTCCGCGATCATCACGGTGATCTCGCCGTTCTCTGTCACGCGCCCTGGATTCTACGAGCGGGACACGACGCCTTCCTGCGACGTTACAGCGCGAGCGCGAGCTGCTCGGGCTCCGGAGCCGGCTGGATCGTCGGCCGGCGCGGCTCCGCGCGCTCCCGCGCGAGCGCGCGGACGGTCTCCTTGACCGGCGCGACCTCGCTCGACGGCAGATACGCACGGCCCTCGTAGAGAAGCTCGTACTCGGGCACGAGCTCCGGCCAGTCGCGCGCGAGCGCCTCGAGAAAGTGCTCACGCGTGCCCGGCCTGAGGTAGAGGACGTTCGCCCAGATTCCCGTCGCGCCGGCCGCGCGGGCCTCGCGCACGACCTCGGCGAGGAGGGCCGGGTCGTCGGAGAGCCCGGGCAGGATCGGCGCGAGCGCGACGCCGGTGTGGATGCCGGCCTCGACGAGCAGTCGCACGGTCTCGAGCCGCCGCCGCGGCGGCGCGGTGCCGGGCTCGGTCGCGCGCCAGATCCCCTCGTCGAGCGTCGGCACGGAGAAGCTCACGTGCACCTCCGCGCGGCGCGCCGCCTCGACGAGCACGTCGACGTCACGCCTGATCATCGGCCCCCGCGTGATCAGCGAGAACGGCGTCCGTGCCGCGCCGAGCGCCTCGATGCACGCGCGCGTGAGCCGGTAGCGGCCTTCCGCCGGCTGGTACGGGTCGGTCGCCGCGCCGATCGCAACGCTCTCACGCTGCCACGTCGGGCGCGCGAGCTCGCGCCTCAGCACCTCGGCGACGTTGACCTTCACGCGGATCGACCGGCCGTAGCGATCGTCCGAGGGCCGGTCGGCGCGCGCCTCGAAGGCGCGGACGTAACAGAACGTGCAGCGGTGCGCGCAACCCGTGTACGGGTTCAGCGACCAGGCGAACGGCATTCCCTTGACGCGGTTGAGCGCGCTTCGGCACGGCTCCTCGCGGTATTCGACCCGCATCGGTCGAGTATAGAACACGTGTTCGGGCTGCCTGGCACGTTCGCCGACGGCGACAGTGCCGGTCAAACGGACGCGCCGAGGACCATCCCCGCCGCGACGGTCTCGTTCGTTGCCTCGTCCACGAGGATGAAGGCCCCCGTCGCGCGGTTCTCGACGTAGGGGTCGACGACGAGCGGCGTCGCGAGACGGAGGCGGACGCGTGCGAGGTCGTTCAGCCCGAGCCGCTCGGCGGGCACCTGCTCGAGCGACGCGACGTCGAGCACGGACTCGATCCCGTCGAGGATCGCTCGGCTCCAGCGTGTCGTGTGCTTGATGGCCAGACGCGCGCCGGGCTCGACGGGGCGTTCGTGCATCCAGCACACGGTCGCGTCGAGCTCGCGCGCGACGACCGCGGGATCGGCCGGGTCGCACAGCATGTCGCCGCGCGACACGTCGAGCTGGTCGGCGAGCCGCACGACCACGGCCTGACCCGGTACCGCGACCTCGAGCGGCCCGTCGTACGTCTCGACCGCGGCGACGGTCGATCGAAGCCCGGAAGGGAGGACGAGCACCTCGTCGCCGGCGCGCCACTCGCCACCCGCGACCTCGCCGGCGTAGCCGCGGTAGTCGTGATGCTCGTCGCTCATGGGCCGGATCACCCACTGGACCGGGAAGCGGCGGTGCGACGCGTCGCGGTCGCGCGCGATCTCGATCCGCTCGAGGCGCTCGAGAAACGTGCCGCCCGTCCACCACGGCATCCGCTCGGAGCGGTCGACGACGTTGTCGCCGGTGAGTGCGGCGATCGGGATCGCGACCTCGTCGCGGACGCCGAGCCGCTCTCCGAGGTCGCCGAGCGCGGCCTCGATCTCCCGGAACCGCGCCTCGTCGAAGTCGACGAGATCCATCTTGTTCACCGCGAACACGATGTGGGGTATCCCGAGCGTCGCGGAGATGTAGGTGTGCCGCCGGGTCTGGTCGATCACGCCCTTGCGTGCGTCGACGAGCACGACCGCGACGTCGGCGGTCGACGCGCCCGTGACCATGTTCCGCGTGTACTGGACGTGGCCGGGCGCGTCCGCGAGCTGGAAGCGTCGGGTCGCGGTCACGAACGAGCGGTACGCGACGTCGATCGTGATGCCCTGCTCGCGCTCCGCCCGCAGGCCGTCGGTGAGCAGCGCGAGGTTCACGTATCCGTCGCCGCGGCGCTCGCTCGTCTCCTCGACGTGCTCCAGCTGGTCGGCCATCACCTGTTTCGTGTCGAAGAGGAGCCGGCCGAGGAGCGTGGACTTGCCGTCGTCGACCGAGCCGCACGTGACGAGGCGCAGCAGCTCGCGCGTGCCTTCGGCGGTCTCGAACGCGCTAGAAGTAGCCGACACGCTTGCGGTCCTCCATCGCGGCCTCGGAGAAGCGGTCGTCGGCGCGGGTCTCGCCGCGCTCGGTGACGTTCGTCGCGGCGATCTCGCGGACGACCTCGTCGATCGTCGCGGCGTGCGAGCGCACGCCGCCGGTGCAGCTCATGTCGCCCACCGTGCGGAACCGGACGGATGCGGTGAACGGCTCCTCGTGCGGGTACCGCTCGACGAAGTCGGACGCGGCGTAGAGCATGCCGTCCCGCTCGAACACCTCACGCTCGTGCGCGAAGTAGATCCGTGGGAGGTCGAGCCGCTCGCGCTCGACGTACTGCCACACGTCGAGCTCTGTCCAGTTCGAGATCGGGAAGACCCGAACCTGCTCGCCCTTGCGGATGCGGCCGTTGTAGAGGTTCCAGAGCTCCGGGCGTTGCGCGCGCGGGTCCCACTGCCCGAAGTCGTCGCGGAACGAGAAGATGCGCTCCTTCGCCCGCGAGCGCTCCTCGTCGCGACGCGCGCCGCCGATCGCCGCGTCGAAGCCGTGCTCCGCCATCGCGTCGAGGAGCGTGGTCGTCTGCAATCGGTTGCGGGACGCTCGCGGGCCCGTCTCCTCGACCACGCGGCCGTTGTCGATCGAGTCCTGCACGGAGGCGATCACGAGGCGCTCGCCGAGCTCGGCGACGCGGCGGTCGCGGAACTCGATCGCCTCGGGGAAGTTGTGGCCGGTGTCGACGTGCATGAGCGGGAACGGGAACCGGCCCGGGCGGAACGCCTTCTCGGCGAGCCGGAGCAGGACGATCGAGTCCTTTCCCCCGGAGAACAGCAGCACGGGGCGCTCGAGCTCGGCGGCGACCTCGCGCATGATGTGGATCGCCTCGGACTCGAGCGCGTCGAGGTGGGAGAGGCGGAC
>DASSUT010000229.1:0-8776 GCA_035706725.1 Gaiella sp.
GGGTCGTCGTCCCCGAGGCCGCCGAGAAAGACGATCTGCGCGACGCCTGCGCGTGCCGCCTCGGCGGCGACGTTGGTTGCCGCGCGCCGGTCGAGATCACCGAAGTTCGCCTGCCCGAGCGAGTGGACGAGGTAGTACACGACGTCGGCGCCTTCGAGCGCGGCTCGGAGCGACTCCGGCTCGAGCGCGTCGGCGGCGACGGGTCGGACGTGCTCTCCCTCAGGCGTGTCTCCTCGGCGCGAGACCGCGGCGACGTGCATCCGGCCGGCGAGCGCCGGCACGAGTGCGCGGCCGACGAAGCCGGTGGCTCCGAGGACGGCCGCCCTCATCGGCCGACGAGGTCGTCGAAGAACCGCCGGCTGATCGCGACGTGGATCCGGCGTTGCATGTGGTCGTACACGCGCGCTCCGAGACGCGGCCGGAAGCCCGTCAGCGCCGCACGCAGCTCGTTGTCGTCCGACTGGGACAGCACGAGCGCGCCTCCGGGTCGTCCCGCGAGGAACCCGCCCAGAATCGGGAACGAGCAGCTGACGCCCTCCGCGCCGGCGGCCAGCTCCGCCGGCCCGAACCGGAGCAGCGGCGCACCGGCGAGGCGAAGGACGCTTCCGTCCGGGCCTCGGCGCAGTCGCACCAGGCCGAGGCTCGCCCGCCGCACCGTCGACCAGTAGCGGTCGCCGAGCTGATGCGCGCCCGACTGCGTCGCAGGCACGACGCCGTGCGAGACGCGGACACGCTCGTCCGACTCGATCGAGCCGTCGGCGCCACGTTCCTGGACGGAGCGCCATCCCTGGAGCCGCGTCGAGCTCATCCGACTCCGAGCGGCGCGGGGTACTCGGGCGCCGCGCGCGCGAGCGGCGCGCGCCACGGCTCATGCACCGTGGCCGCCTGGAGCTCGGCGAGCTCCGGCACGTAGCGGCGCACGTAGTCGCCGCTCGGGTCGCAACGCCTCGCCTGCGCCACGGGGTTGAAGCGACGATTCGGGCGCGGATCGACTCCCGTACCGGCGACCCACTGCCAGTTGCCCGCGTTGCTCGCGATGTCCGCGTCGACGAGCAGCTCGGCGAACGTCCGCATGCCGTGCCTCCAGTCGAGCCCGAGTGTCTTCGTCAGGAACGCGGCGACGATCAGGCGCGCGCGGTTCGGCATCCAGCCTTCGGCATGCAACTGCCGCATGCCGGCGTCGACGATCGGCACGCCGGTCCGGCCGGCGCGCCACCGCGCGAGCGCCTCGTCGTCCTCGTTCCACACGGACGGCCGGGCCCGGAGGTCCTCGTGTGCGGTGCGGGGGTTCGCCGCGAGCAGTTGCGCGTAGAAGTCACGCCAGCAGAGTTGCCGCACGAGCGCGGTGTTGTCGACGCGCGTGGCGACCTCGTTCGCCGAGATGCACCCGAAGTGAAGGTACGGGCTCAACCGCGAGGTGCGGTCGGCCGCGAGGTCGTCCCGCCTCGCGTCGTAGTCCGCGGCGCCGTCCCCGAGCCAGCGCTCGAGCCGTCGCCGCGCCTCCGGCTCACCGCCTCTGGGCAGGCCGGGTGACGGTCGTGTTGATGCCCGCGGGACGAGATGGGGCAGGCATCCGGCGACGAGGGGAGGGACGGTCACCTGCGTCGGCGCGGCGAGGATCGGCGGGCGCGGCTCCTCTTGCCAGCGGCGCCAGTATGGCGTGAACAGGCGGAAGTGGTCTCGGCCCTCGGGCGCGAGGTCGCCGGGCGCGACCGCTGTCACGGTGTTCTCGACACGAACCTCGAGCTGCTCGCGCAGACGGCGGAGCCGCTGCTGCGCGTACGGGCTCACGTCCTCGCCGACGAACAGCGTCTTCGCGCCGGCCGCGGAGGCGATCCGCACCACCTCGGAGACGACCTCGCCGCGCCTGACGATGAGCTCGCCACCGAGCCCGCGGAGCGACGTCCGCAGCGCCCGCAACGAGTCGAGCAGGAAGGACATGCGATTCGAGGTTCCGGCGGCGCTCAGCAGCGCGTCGTCGAGCACGAACAGTGGCACGACGCGCTCGTGCGACGCCGTCGCGGCCGTCAACGCGGCCTGGTCGTGCACACGCAGGTCGCGCGTGAACAGCACGAGTGCGACGCTCATCGCGCCGCGACGAGCGAGGTCACGCGATCCGCCTCCGCCACGGGGTCGCCGCCCAGGACCTCGACGTCGAGATCGAGCTCCGCGTCGGCTGCGCCGGCGCCTCCGAGCGCGAGACGGTGAGTGCCCGCGAGCGTCCGAAGCTCGTCGAGGTGCTCGTGGAACGGCACCGGCGTGACCGCGCTCACGACCGCGAGCGCCGCATCGGACGCACGCACGGCGTCGCCGACGCTCGCGATCGGCGTGTCGGGGCCGAGGAACACGATCCGCCAGCCGCGCGCGCGAAGCGCGAGGCCGAACGCGATCAGCCCGAGATCGTGCTGCTCGCCCGGCGCGCACGCGAGCACGATCGCCGGCCCGAGCCCACGACCCCACCCGCGCGCGAGCCCGAGCAGGCGCCCCCTCAGCACCGCGGACGCGAAGTGCTCCTCCGCGACCGACGCCTCTCCACGCTCCCAGCGCTCGCCCAGCTCGTGCAGGTACGGGACGACGAGCGTCGCGAGCACGGTGTCCGTCGTGGCCATCGCCAGAACCGAGTCGAGCACCGCGTGTACGCGCGCCTCGTCGAACGCCGCCACCGCCTCCGTCAGCTCGTCCCTTCGGTCTCCGAGGAGCGAGCCGTTGCCGGACGCGGCGGGAGGCTCCTCGGCGGCGAGTGACGCCGCCTCGGCTGCGGCGAGCCCGCGTGCGAGGTGCTGCTGCATCCGGCGGACCCGCTCCAGATCTTCGAGTGAGTAGAGACGGAGACCGCCCTGCGAGCGCGTGGGCTGGAGGAGCCCGTAGCGGCGCTCCCACGCGCGCAAGAGCTCCGGGCTGACGCCAGAGCGGCGGCTCAGCTCGCCGATGCGGAGGAGTGCGGGCTCGGGCATGACTCCACCATACAACATTTAGACAAGACCTTGACAAGACCCACGACCGGCGTGTACGGTACGCCGAACAAGACCTACACAGGAGGTGTACAAATGAAGAAGCTCGACGCTGCCGCAGCCGCCCTCGTTCTCGTCGGCGGTCTGAACTGGGGCCTCGTCGCAGTCGCCAAGTTCGACCTCGTCGCATGGATCTGCGGCGGGATGGAGTTCGGCGAGACGAACGTGGCCAGCCGGATCGTGTACGGCCTCGTCGGCCTCGCCGCCGTCTACGGCATCGGCTCGCTGCTCGCGAGTCGGCGCTCGGCGATCGGTGGCGCGGCCACAGCGGGTGCCCGCTGATGCACCGCATCCCCGACAACGTCCGCCCTACCAGAAAGGACACAGCTCACATGAAGCGACTCATGACCCTCCTCCTCGCCGCGGCGCTCGGAGCCTCGCTGCTCGTCGGCGCCGCGACGGCGCGCACCGCCGCGCCCGCGGCGAACGCGGGTCAGCAGGGCACCATCGTCCAGACGGCGGCTGCCGCCGGCCAGTTCAAGACGCTGGCGGCCCTCCTGACCCGTGCAGGCCTCGTCTCCACGCTCCAGCAGCGCGGGCCGTTCACCGTCTTCGCCCCGACCGACGCGGCCTTCAAGAAGGTGCCGCAGAAGACGCTGAACGCGCTGCTCCGCGACAAGGCGAAGCTCAAGGCCGTGCTGCTGTACCACGTCGTCGCCGGCAAGGTGCCTGCGCGCGACGTCGTCGAGCTCTCGTCGGCCAAGACGCTGAACGGCAAGGCCGTTCGAATCCGCGTCTCCGGCCCCAACGTGTTCGTCGACAAGGCGAAGGTCACGGCCCCGGACGTCATGGCGTCGAACGGGATCATCCACGTGGTCAACCGCGTGCTGATCCCGCCGGCGAGCTGACGATCCGCCGGCCGATGCC
Organism: Gaiella sp.; assembly: GCA_035706725.1. Taxonomy (GTDB): domain Bacteria; phylum Actinomycetota; class Thermoleophilia; order Gaiellales; family Gaiellaceae; genus Gaiella. The sequence continues at coordinate 3,879 of DASSUT010000229.1, forward strand.
GGCCTCGAGGCTCCCGCTGCGGCAGCGCGCCGCGGCGGGAGCCTTCCGCCCCTCAGGAGGCGGACGGCGGTCGTGGCCAACGGGCGCTGAGGTCTACGTGACCGGGGGCGGGACGCCGTCGGCGCTCGCCGCCAGGCTCGTGTCCCAGTCGCAGACGTGGCATGCGTGGCGGAAGACGGCGCGGGCGAAGTCGAGCGCCGCCGCGTGGGGGTCGGGCGTCCGGCTGAGGTCGTCGAGGTCGACGATGTACTCCCCGAGCTCCGTGTTCCAACCGCCGAGAGCGAGCTCGTGGTCGGCGAAGCCTTCCGGAGCCGGGTGGGCGTACGCGAAGAATGCGGGGGGCCCGTATCGCTCGTCGCCCGGCCACCAGCCGAGCGCGAACTGTTGTGCGTCCATCGAGTTGCGGGTCAGGAAGTCGTTGGCGGGTGGAGTCGCCGGCTGCCCTGAGAAGAGCCCCACGGCGAGGTCGAACGACCCCCACCAGGCGTTGACCGGCGTCAAGCGTCCGCGGTAGGGCGCCCGGAACTCGGCGAGCACGAGTGCGGCGCGCGTCGCCGTGTCGAGGTAGCTGCGGACCTGCCCGGGCTCGTAGCGGGCGTGCTCCTCGTCTTCGTCGAGCGGCACGGTCCACGAGACCTCCTGCGGCGTCGGGTCGAACGCGAAGGCGCCCGCGAGCTGACGGGCAGCGGCGACGACCGCGCGCGTGACCTCGCGGACGGGCCGGTCGGGGGTGAGAGCGATCCGCTCGGCCCGCCCGTCGGTGTGCTCGAGAACGGCTTCGTGGGCGCGCAGGTCGAGGGTGGCGACGATCCCGCCGGAGCCGTCCGGCGCCGGAAGCAGCCGCGTCTCCCAGCCGCGTGCGGTCAGCCGCAGCGCGGCATGCTGGAGTTGCGGCTCGGATGGCGCGAGCGCCGTCGCGAGCTTGCCCAGGACCTGCGTGTGGGCGTGCAGCGTGTCGCAGGTCTCGCTCCACGCCTCGTACGGGACGACCTCCCAGCCGGAGTCCATGCCGTGACGGTATCGGTGGGGCACGGGTCATCGGCTCACAGCCGCTTCTCGAACCAGTGATGTGCGTACGGCTCGTCGTTGAACGGGAGGACTTCGCGGTAGCCCGCGGCGCGGTAGAGCGCGATCGCTTCCTTCAGGTTGCGGTTCGTCTCGAGCCGGACCGTTCGGGCGCCCTGGTCGCGCGCGAGCCCTTCGAGCTCGGCGAGCAAGCGGCGGCCGAGGCCGAGGCCGCGGGTCGACGGCGCGACCCACATCCGCTTCAGCTCGGCGGGACGGCGGCCGTGGAACTTGAGCGCACCGCACCCGACAGGGGCGCCGTGTAGCGTCGCGAGCGCAAACAGTCCCGAAGGCGGGCGGAGCTGCTCCGGGGTGGCCGCGATGCCGATCGCGTCGTCCCAGCCGTCGTCGAAGCGGCGAGCGAGCTCTGCGTAGTACTCGCGGAGGCAGTACACCGCCGCTGGGTCTTCGGGGTCGACGACGTCGATTCGCACCAGGCCGGCGGTGAGCAGACGCTCGACCTCGGCCATCGCAGCGGCGAGGCGTTCGCGCTGCGCCTCGCTCAACGGCCCGATGAGCGAGGCGGCAAGGTCGTCGCTCCGGCGGTCGAGCAGGTCGCGCTCGCGACGGCCCGCCGTGGTGGGGTGGATCGAGCGCACTCGCCGGTCGAGCGGGCTCGGTCGGACGGTCACGAGGCGCGCGCCCTCGAGCGAGCGAAGCAGTCGGCTCAGGTAGCCGGAGTCGAGATCGAGCCGCGCGCGGAGCTCGCGGACCTCGCACCCGTCGCCGATCTCCCACAGCACTCGCGCCTCGCCGAGCGGAAGGCTGCTGGAGAGATAGCGGTCGTGGAGCGCCCCGATCGACTGGGTGACCACGCGGTTGAAGCTGCGAACCTGCTCGAGCATTGCCTGACCGAGGTCAGAGAATACAGGTGGCCGCGGGCGTGGCGTATCGTCCAGAGGTCGATGGCCGCGCCCACCTGCACGCATCTCGACCAGATCGTGACGACCGACCTGCCTGCGGCGATCGCTGGTTGCGAGGAGTGCCTGAAGATCGGCAGCCGCTGGGTGCACCTCCGCATGTGCGCGACGTGCGGCAAGATCGGCTGCTGCGACTCGTCGCCCAACCGGCACGCGAGCACGCATGCGCGTGCGGAAAGCCACCCGATCGCCCGCTCCGCCGAGCCGGGAGAGGATTGGCTCTGGTGCTACGTCGACGAGCTGTTCTTGAAGCCGGCCGCGTGACTCGGATCGGCTGAGCGCTCGTAATCGCTGCTAGACCTGCGCCCGTCTCTTGCGCACTACCATACCTTGTGCTTCTATGCATGGTACTTCGAGCCATGGAAGCCTGACGTGCGCATCGAGAAGGACCTGGTGGCCGCTTCCGCGACACCGCTCGTGCTCGCGATCCTGGCGGACGGCGAGAGCTACGGCTACGCGATCCTGAAGCGCGTCCGCGCGCTCTCGGACGGGGAGCTCGAGTGGAGCGACGGCATGCTCTACCCGCTGCTCCATCGCCTCGGCCGGCTCGGGTACGTGACGACCGAGTGGAGGACGCCGCCCGAGGGGCGTCGCCGCAAGTATTACGTGATCACCGACGAGGGTCGGGCCGCGCTCGCGGAGCACCGGCGTCAGTGGGCGGCCGTGACGCGAGCGCTCGACGGAGCGTGGCCGGGCTCGGGGGCGCTCCTGACGGCGCTGGGCGAGGCGTGAGCATGGAGAGCATCGAGCAACAGATCACGGAGTGGCGGTCGTACGTCGCCAATGCGCCGGCCGTCAACGGCCACGACGTCGACGAGCTGGAGGACCATCTCCGGCACCAGATTGCCGAGCTCAACTCGGCCGGCCTCGCCGACGACGAGGCGTTCCTCGTCGCCGTGAGGCGCATGGGCGACCTGGACGCGGTGTCGCGGGAGTTCGCACGCGAGCACAGCGACCGGCTGTGGAAGCAGCTTCTCGGCTCGCACGAAGACGCCTCGCCTGCTCCGAGCGGCTGGCTCGAGGCGCTGGTCTTCGCAGTCCCGGCGGCCCTCACTGTCGAGGTCGTGCGGCTCGCTGCCGGCTTTCCCGACGACGAGCCGACCTGGTTCGCGCGGAACCTGAGCCTGTTCGTGCTGCCGTTCCTCGCCGCGTACTTCGCCCGCAGGCGGCACGTCGATCTTCGCGGCTGGCTCGTGACGGCGGCGCCGTTCGCGGTCGCCGCGCTCGTGATCAACGTCTATCCGTACGACACCGACTCCGACACCGAGACGCTCGTTGCGCTCCACCTGCCCGTCGCGCTGTGGTTCGCGATCGCGTTTCCGTACATGGGCGGGACGATCCGCTCGCACGAGAGGCGCATGGACTACGTCCGCTTCACCGGCGAATGGTTCATCTACTACGTGCTCATCGCCCTCGGCGGCGGCGTGCTGATGGGGCTGACTGCCGGGATCTTCGAGCCCGCGGGCGTAGACGTCGACAACATCGCCGCCTGGGTACTGCCCGCGGGAGCCGCGGGCGCGGTGATCGTTGCCGCGTGGCTCGTCGAGTCGAAGCAGCGGGTCGTGGAGAACATGGCGCCGGTCCTCACGATGCTCTTCACGCCGCTGTTCGCGTTCATGCTGGCGTGCGCCGCCGTCGTCTATGCCGCGACGGAGATCGGAGACGCGTTCGACCGCGACCTCCTCAGCGTCTTCGATGCCCTGCTCGTCGTCGTTCTCGCGCTGGTCCTCTACGCGATGTCGGCGCGCAACCCGAGCACGTCACCGAACTGGATGGACGGGATCCAGCTGGTCGCAGTCGGCGCGGCCCTTCTGCTCGACGTGCTGGTGCTCGGCTCGATGGTCGCCCGGATCGGCGATCTCGGGTTCACCCCCAACCGGACCGCCGCGCTCGGCCTCAACGTCGTCCTGCTCGTCAACCTCGCGGGCGCGGCCCTCTTCTCGATCCGGTTTCTCACGGGGCGCAGCACGTTCCACCGGTCCATGCGGTGGCAGACCGCCTACCTTCCGGTGCTCGCGCTGTGGGCAGCGACGGTCGTGATCGTGCTACCGCCCCTGTTCGGCTTCTCCTGACCGCGAGATCGAGCTCGAATGGGGGCGCGGGGCTTGTCGGACCAACAGGCACCCGCGCCTCCTTGCGGACCTTGAGCGCGCCGGCGGGATGCGCAATCGCGCGAAAAGGGGAACGTCTTGCTCGGGGTCAGCGGGTCACGACACGACCCGGTACCTGAGGTGCGTCACGCCGGGGGCCTCGACCGCCCGGACCTGCTCGAAACGCACCTCCGCGTCTCCGAGGTCGTCGAAGAGGCGAGCGCCGTCGCCGAGCAGCACGGGAACGACATGGAGCTCCAGCTCGTCGAGGAGCCCCGCTGCCAGGTACTGGTTCACGACGTCGGCGCCGCCCCAGAGCATGACGTCGTTGCCGCCGGCGGCGCTTCTCGCCTGTTCGAGCGCGGACGCGATGCCGTCGGTGACGAAGTGGAAGGTCGTTCCTCCCGCCATCTCCACCGGCTCCCGCGCGTGGTGGGTGAGTACGAACACGGGGTAGTGGTAGGGAGGGTCGTCGCCCCACCAGCCGCGCCACTGCCCGTCGCCCCAGCCCCCTCCACCCGGAGGCCCGAACATGTTGCGGCCCATCACCGCCGCGCCGATGTTCTCGCGCGCCTCGTCGACGACGCGTGCGCTCTCGTTGACCTCGCCGCCTTCGTAGCCGTGGGCTTCGCGCCAAACGGCCAGCGGAACCACCCACTCGTGGAGCCGCTCGCCGCCCTCGCCGAGCGGGTTCTCCTCGCTCTGGTTCGGGCCGGCGACGAAACCGTCCAGCGAGATCGAGATGTCACACCTCAGCTTGCTCACGTCGTCTCCTTCCGGTCGCTCGTGCTGCAGACCGGCCGGCCGCGCAGAACTCATCGAC
>DASSUT010000230.1:0-2954 GCA_035706725.1 Gaiella sp.
GAAAGGGACCAGCAATTCGCCGAGCCGGGTGCGCTTTCGTCGACCTTCCCGGCTGACCTTCCGCTTCCGCGTACGGCCTCCCGGGAGGGCTTCGTCCTAGTCGCGTCCCGTGCTCGGCGCAGCGGCAATCTACGCTTGGCACGCGGGTCGTGCAAGGGGATCCGTCGAGGGAAATGTCGCATTTTGCGAACGAGCGAGGGTGGATGACCGGAAAGCACGTGGTGGTGAGCGGGGCGGGGACGGGAATCGGGCGCGCGATCGCGCTGCGGGTCTCCGGGGACGGCGCTGCCGTCACCCTGCTCGCTCGGAGCGAGGAACGGCTTCGCGCGACCGCCGCCGGGATCGCCGGGGCCGTCCACCTCGCGCCCTGCGACATCCGGGAGCGCTCGCGGGTCGAGCGGGCGTTCGCGCGCGCGGCCGACGCACTCGGGCCGATCCACGCGCTTGTCGCCGTCAGCGGGATCGGAGGGCCGAACGGCGAGGACGACGAGGGTGGTGACCGATTCGACGACCTCGTCGCGACGAACCTGAACGGGACGTACTACTGCATCCGAGCGGCGCTTCGCCACCTGGCGCCGGGCCCCGAGGAGCGGCACGTCGTCGTGCTCTCGTCGATCCTCGCCCGGATCGCGGTCCCGGGGTACACGGGGTACAGCGCCTCGAAGGCCGGCCTGCTCGGCCTCGTGCGCTCGTTCGCCTCAGAGCTCGCACCCCAGCGCATCCAGGTGAACGCGATCTGCCCGGGGTGGGTCGACACCGACATGGCGTGGACGGGTCTCGACGCGGCGGCCGAGGCCACGGGCGGCACGCGGGAAGACGCCTACCGCGATGCGATGCGGCACGTGCCGACCGGTCGGATGGGCAGGCCCGAGGAGGTTGCGGGCACGGTGGCGTGGCTGCTCTCGCCGGACGCACGCGGAGTGGTGGGCCAGGCGATAGACCAGAACGGCGGCGCCTGGATGGCCTGACGACGACGGGCCGGCGACATCCCGTGCCGCAGCACCCTCGGCACGCCGCGCCGCAGCACGTTACAACTTGCAACTTGCGTCCCTCCGCTCATCGCGCCTAGGCCACGGAAGCACTCACTCGAGGAAGGACGAGGCACGGAGGTGAGGAGCAGCGCGAGGGCGGTCGTGATCGGCGGGGGCGTCGGCGGCTGCGCGATCCTCTACTGGCTCGCGCGGCTCGGCTGGTCGGACGTCGTCCTCGTGGAGCGCGCCGACCTCACGAGCGGGTCGACGTTCCACTCGGCCGGGCTCGTCGGGCAGCTCCGCTCGTCGCTCTCGCTCACGAAGATGATGATGGAGAGCGTCGAGCTCTACCGAACGCTCGCGGCGGAGGTGGGGCTCGAGACCGGCTGGCGCGAGGTCGGCTCGCTCCGCCTCGCCTCGTCCGAGGAGCGGATGGAGGAGATCGCGCGCCAGGCAGGCTGGGCGAAGACGTTCGGCCTGGAGCTCGAGCTCGTCTCGCCCGGAGAGGCGCAGGAGCTCTTCCCGCCCATGTCCGTGGACGGGGTGCTCGGCGCGGCGTACCTGCCGAGCGACGGGTACATCGACCCGAGCCAGCTCACGTTCGCGCTCGCCGAGGGCGCGCGCAGGCGCGGGGCCGAGGTGTGCACGAGCACGCGCGTCACTGCGATCGCGACGGAGCGCGGGCGCGTCACCGGGGTCGAGACCGACCGCGGCACGATCGAGACCGAGGTCGTCGTCAATGCCGGCGGGATGTTCGCGGGCGAGCTCGGCCAGCTCGTGGGCGTCACGGTTCCCGTCGTCCCGATGGCGCACGAATACCTCGTGCTGAGGCCGAGCGGCCTCCCGCTCGAGATGCCGACGATGCGAGATCCGACGCTCCTCGTCTACTTCCGCCCCGAGTCCGGCGGATTGATCATGGGTGGGTACGAGCGGCACTGCGCACCGTGGTCGCTCGACGGGATCCCGCCCGACTTCAACGGGAAGCTGCTCGAGGAGGACTGGCCGCGCTTCGAGGAGCTGATGGAGAACGCGATCGTGCGCGTCCCGGCCCTGCAGGAGATGGAAGTCGTCCGGCTCGTGAACGGCCCGGAGGCGTTCACGCCCGACGGCGAGTTCGTCCTCGGTCCCACCGACGTGCGCGGGTTCTGGGTCGCGGCCGGCTTCTGCGCCCACGGGCTCGCGGGCGCGGGCGGGATGGGGAAGCTCGTGGCCGAGTGGATCGTCGAGGGCAGTCCCTCGCTCGACGTCTGGCACATGGACTCTCGCCGCTTCGGTACCGCGTACCGCGCGCAGGCCTACACGCTCGCGCGTACGAAGGAGATCTACGAGACCTACTACGACGTGAAGTACCCCGGGCACGAGCGGGCGGCCGGGCGCCCGCTCCGCGTGTCCGCTGCGTACCCGCGGCTGGCGGAGCTCGGGGCCGCGCTCGGTGAGAAGGCGGGCTGGGAGCGGGCGAACTGGTTCGAGTCGAACGCGGCGGCGGGCGACGAGTCGCTCCGGCCGCGAGGGTGGGCCGGGAAGCTCTGGTCGCCCGCGATCGCGGCGGAGCACCAAGCCTGCCGGGAGGGGGTGGCGCTGTTCGACGAGTCCTCGTTCGCGAAGCTCGAGGTCTCCGGCGAGGGCGCGGCGCAGTTCCTCGAGCGCCTGTGCGCGAACAGGGTCGCGCGGGACGTCGGCCGGGTGACGTACACGCAGATGCTGAATCCACGCGGCGGGATCGAGTGCGACTTCACCGTCACCCGGCTCGCCGAAGACCGGTTCCGGATCGTCACGGGGACCGCGTTCGGTCAGCACGACCTCGCCTGGCTCCGCCAGCATGCGCCCAGGGACGGGTCGGTCCAGGTCGCCGACGTCACCTCGCAGTACTCGTGCCTCGGGCTCTGGGGGCCGCAGGCGCGCGCGATCCTCCAGCCGCTCACGCGGACAGAGCTCTCGAACGAGGCGTTTCCGTACATGACCGCGCGTGACGTCGCAATCGGC
>DASSUT010000231.1:0-6438 GCA_035706725.1 Gaiella sp.
GTCTCTCGGCGACCAGATCGCGCTGGGCGCCTGGACGACGAAGAGCGCGAGCGACCCGGCCGACGGCACGGCGCACCTCGCGAAGTGCGCGACGTACGACGAGACTGCGTTCTCGGCGTTCTTCGACCAGTTCCAGTTCCGGGGCCCCGAGCGCTTCCCGGCCGACACGCTCTTACCCGGGCGGAACTAGTCCAGCCTCCCGGCCGGGGTGGCGGAACGGTAGACGCAGCCGGCTTAAACCCGGCGGTCCTGCGGGACATGGGGGTTCGAATCCCTCCCCCGGCACCTGGCGCCCCCGGCCGGCGGGCTCCCGCCGGGCGGAGCCCGGCTCCGCCCCGCCTGACGGCGCCCGGCTCCGCCCCGCCTGACGGCGCCGAGCGCACCGGTCTCTTCCGGCACGAGCGCGCGTCCCTGAGCGCCGAAACCCCGGCGGTAGACTCAGCGGCGATGGCCAGCACCGAGCACGTGCCCGCCCACGAGCACCTCGAGTACAACACGCCGCTCTACCGCACCGCGATCGCGCAGTTCGACCAGGCGGTGCCCTACGCGGAGGTCGACGATGGGGTCGCGGAGCGGCTGCGGCATCCCGAGCGCTCGATCATCGTCGCGTGCCCGATCCGGCTCGACGACGGGCATCGTGTCGTGCTCCCCGGCTACCGGGTCCAGCACTCGAGCGTGCTCGGGCCGACGAAGGGCGGCGTCCGCTTCGACCCCGAGGTCACGCTCGGCGAGTGCGCCGCGCTCGCGGTGTGGATGACGTGGAAGTGCGCGCTCCTGCGGCTGCCCTACGGCGGCGCGAAGGGCGGTGTCCGCTGCAATCCTCGCGAGATGTCGCGCGGCGAGATCGAGCGGCTCACGCGGCGGTTCACCTCGGAGCTCCTGCCGTTCATCGGGCCGCAGGAGGACATCCCGGCGCCGGACATGGCCACCAACGAGCAGACGATGGCATGGATGATGGACACGTACTCGATGCAGCGGGGTCACGCCGTGCCGGAGATCGTCACCGGAAAGCCCATCGCGATCGGCGGGAGCGTCTTCCGCCACGAGGCGACCGGCGCCGGCGTCGTGATGGTCACCGCGCGGGCATGTGAGCGGCTCGGGTGGAAGCTGTCCGAGCAGCGCTGCGTCGTCCAGGGGTTCGGCAACGTCGGCGGAACCGCGGCCCAGGAGCTCCTCGACCGCGGCGCGACGGTCGTGGGCGTGTCGGACGTCTCGGGGGGTGTCTACGACCCCGACGGCCTCGACATCCCGACCATGAGCGCGTTCGCACGCGAGCACGGCTCGCTCGAGGCGTGGGGCGGCGCGGGGACGCGGCTCTCGAACGAGGAGCTGCTCGAGCTCGAGTGCGACATCCTCGTGCTCGCCGCGCGCGAGGATCAGGTCCACGCCGACAACGCACCGCGCCTGCGGTGCCGGCTCATCGCCGAGGGCGCGAACGGCCCGACCTCCCTCGAGGCCGACGAGATCCTCCGTGAGCGCGGGATCCCGATCCTCCCCGACATCCTCACGAACGCGGGCGGGGTGACCGTGTCGTACTTCGAGTGGGTGCAGGATCTCGGTCGCCTGTTCTGGGGACGTGACGAGATCAGGGCGAAGCTCGCCGAGAAGCTCAACGACGCGTTCGACCGCGTGTGGGAGATCTCGCACGAGCGTGGTATCCCGATGCGCACCGCCGCGCTCGTCACGGGCATTCGCGACGTCGCCTCGGCGCTCGAGGCCCGCGGGCTCTACCCCTAGACACAACCGCTGGACCGGCCTTAGATGACACTGGTGCCCGACGACACCACGAGCCGCGTCCGCGACGCGATGATCGCGGAGCCTCGCTCGCTCACGGCGGCGTCTACCGCGAAGGTCGCGGGCGAGGTGCTGACGCCGCCCGAGGTCAGGGCGGTCTACGTCGTCGACGACGACGGGCGGCTCGTCGGCGTGGTCACGCGCAAGACGCTCGTCGCGAGGGTCGTGGCCGAAGGGCGAGACTCCGGCAGGACGTTGCTCGGCGACGTCGCCGAGGCACCGCAGTACACGATCGACGCCGACACGCCGCTCGACGAGGGGTACCGGTTCATCGAGGAACACGACGCGGAGCGCATCCCTGTGGTCGACGAGGGGCGCCTCGTCGGCGTCCTCTCGCGCGCCGTCCTCCAGCGTCGCCTCGCCGAGGACGAAGGGCCGCCCGAGCCGGAGGCGGCGTAGGGCACGGGCGACGACCGGCGTCCCACGCGCCGTCCCGAGCCGCCTCTAGGGCACGATGTTCTGGTTGAGGTGGAAGACGTTGTCGGGGTCGTAGCGCCGCTTGATCTCGACGAGCCGATCCCAATTCGGGCCGTACGCGGCGCGGACACCGCTCTCGCCCTGATCGGCCGGGAGGTAGTTGAGCCAGCGGCGCTCGACGAGGTGCTCCGCGAACGCGGCGTGCGACTCCTTCGTCCAGCGGATGTTCTGCTCCGTCGCGGCCGGATCCGTCCAAACGGAGGAGATGAGCAGGTTCCAACCCTCTTCGCGATGCGGGACTGCGGTGTCCGTGACACCGACCCGTGTCACGGCTCCGTGGAAGTGCTCCAGGAGGATCCCGGTCATCGACGAGGGCACCGTGGCGAAGCGGTCGACCATCGCGTCGATGAGCCCGTCCGGAATGCCCGCGGTGAAGCTCGAGAGCCAGTAGTTGAGCGAGCCCGCGGGGTAGGCGTCGTCGAGCAACGTGTTCATCACGGGGTAGGGCATGGGACCGACCTCGCTCATGACGGGCGAGCCCCACGTCAGGAACGGCTCGAGGTCGCGCTGCGCCTGCCCCGGTTCGCCCGTGTGGAACACCGCCATCCCGCTCAGCTTCGTGCCGGAGCCGTCCGGGGCGTGCACGAGAGCCGCGAACACCGTGAGGTCGTCCGGGAGGTCGGCCAGAGCATCTCGGTAGAAGCGCAAGAGCTCGGGCGCAACCTCGACCGGATGGATGATCAGGCCGCCGGTCACGGTCGTCAGGGGATGGAGCCGATACGTGAAGGTCGTCGCGACGCCGAAGTTGCCGCCGCCACCGCGCAGCGCCCAGAACAGGTCCGGGTGCGAGTCGGCGGTCACGTCCAGGATCTGCCCGTCGGCGGTGACGAGCTCGATCGCGACGACGTTGTCCGAGGCGAGGCCGTGCTTCGCCATCAGCCAGCCGAGGCCGCCGCCGAGCGTGAAGCCGGCGATCCCGGTCGTCGAGATCGCGCCACCGGTGACCGCGAGACCGTGCGCCGCCGCCGCGTCGTTGAGCTCGCCCCAGGTCATGCCGCCCTGAGCCTTGACGAGGCGCGCCTCGGGGTCGACGGCTGCGGTCTTCATCTCGGCCAGGTCGATCATCACCGCTCCGTCGGCGACCGCGAGCCCGCCGACGTTGTGGCCGCCGCCGCGCACGGAGATCTCCGTGCCCGTGGTGCGCGCGAAGCGAACCGCGGCCGCGACGTCGGCGGCCGAGCGGCAACGGACGATCAGCGCCGGCCGGCGATCGATCATGCCGTTGTGGACGCGTCTCGCGTCGTCGTAGCCGTCGTCTCCGGGCAGCAGGACGGAGCCGCTCACGCTGCTCCCGAGCGCCGCGAGTTGTGCGGTGTCGAACGTCGTCGTCGAGCTCATGGTTCCTCCGGTCGGTCGGCGCGACCCCCGGCCGAGTGTAGAGCGCGTCCTACCGCAGGACAATCGTGCGCCGCGGTCGGCCGCGCTCTTCCGTAGAAACCACCGAGCACGGCTGCTGTCTTCCCACGCCGTTCCGGAGGTTCGACCCCGTACCATCGCGGCGATGGCCGGAGCCACCCGCAACCTCGTTCTGGCGACCGTCGCGTTCTCCGTCGCGTTCGTGGGCTGGAGCCTCATCTCGCCGCTCGCGAAGACCTTCCAGGACGACCTCGACCTCACGAACACGCGGACGCTGCTCCTGACGGCGGTGCCGGTCGTGCTCGGCTCGCTCTTGCGGATTCCGGCAGGCGCGCTCACCGACCGGCTCGGCGCGCGGGCGATGTTCCCGGCCCTGCTGGTCGTGTCCGCCGTCCCCGCGGCCGCCTTCGGGTTCGTGGACGGCTACTGGGCGCTGATCGTCGTCGGGTTCTTCCTCGGCATCGCGGGTGCGTCGTTCGCGATCGGCGTGCCGTTCGTCGCGGGCTGGTACCCGAAGGAACGGCAAGGGTTCGCGCTCGGCGTGTACGGGATGGGCAACATCGGGACCGCCGTCGCGGCGTTCGGCGCGCCCGCGATCGTCGATCTCCTCGGCCGCGAGGCGCTCGGGATCGTGGCGGCGGCGCTGCTCGTCGCCACCGCGTTCGTCTTCCGCCGCATGGCAGTCGAGCCGGAAAGGCACGGCCCGTCCACGCGCTACGTCGAGGTCCTGCGCGCGGGCTGGCGTCTCTGGCGGCTCGCGCTCCTCTACTTCGTCACCTTCGGCGGCTTCGTCGCGATGGCCGTGTTCCTGCCGAAGCTGCTCCAGGACTGGTTCGACCTCTCGCGCACCGACGCCGGGCTCCGCGCCGCCGGCTTCACGGTGGTCGCGACGCTCGCGCGGCCCGTCGGCGGCATGCTCTCCGACCGGATCGGCGCCGCGACGGTGCTCGCCGTCGTCTTCGTGCTGGTCGGCCTCGACGCGCTCGCGCTCGCGCTCGTCTCGGGCGATCCGACGATCGTGCCCGTGACGATCTCGTGCCTCACGCTGGCGGCGTTCCTCGGGCTCGGCAACGGTGCGGTGTTCAAGGCCGTGCCGCTGGAGTTCCCGAGCTCGACGGGTGCGGCCACCGGGATCGTCGGAGCCGCCGGCGGGCTCGGTGGATTCTTTCCGCCGATCGTGATGGGGATCGTGAAGGACCACTTCGACACGTACGCGCTCGGGTTCGTCGGCCTGCTCGTGTTCACGGGCATCTGCCTGGCGGTGGCGCTCCGCATGCGCGCGCCGGCGGCGAGAGGCGCGGTCGCCTGAGCCCCGGCCGGGCGGCCCTCTTCCGCGGCCGTCAGCAGCAGACGTAGGCGCCCGGCGGCGCCAGGCCCTCCTCGGGCTCCGGTAGCTCGGCGGCTGCGAGTGCGGCCCCGTGGAGCAGGTCGCGCTCGCTGACCGTCAGCACGCCGATGCCGTAGAAGCCGAGGATCTCGTGGATCACGATCAGCCCGGCAACGATCACGGGCGCGCGGGCGGAGGCCAGGCCGTGGACGCGCTCGCGCTCCGCGAGCGGGAGTGCCGCAAGGCGGTCGAGCGTGTCGCCGATCGCGTCTCGGCTCAGGCGGTCGCCGTGAACGGTGAGCGCGCCGCCGCGCTCGATCTTGGCAGCTGACGTGATCGTCCCCGCGACCCCGATCGCACGGTCGACGGCGAGGCGGGGAAGCAGCGAGCGGACGTGTGCCTCGCAGGCAGCGAGCTCCTCGGCGTGTGGCGGGTCCGACACGAGAAATCTCTCGGTCAACCGGACGCTGCCCGCTTCGGTGCTGACGGTCGCTTCCACCCCGCTGTCGCCGAGCGCGACGAGTTCGGTCGAGCCGCCGCCGACGTCGACGAGGAGCGATCTCGGCTCGAGCGGGCCGTCGCTCCCGACGCCCGCGAGCGTCAGCTCCGCCTCTTCCTCGCCGGTCAGCATCCGGGTGGTGAAGCCGTAGCTCCACTCGACCTCGCCGAGGAATGCCTCACCGTTGTCGGCGTCGCGGACGGCGCTCGTGCCGACGGCGAGCACGCGCTCGGCACCGAGCTGCTCCGCCTCGCGCCGGTAGTCGACGAGAACGTTCCGCACGCGCGCGATCGCGGTGGGGAGGAGGATCCGCCTCCGGTCGACGGACTCTCCGAGCCGTGTGATCGTCTCGCGCCGCGCGATCTCCTCGACCCGGCCGCCGTTCACGTCGGCGACGAGGAGACGGGTCGTGTTCGTGCCGAGGTCCACCGCGGCAACACGCATCTGCCCTTGACGGTAGTCGGGTGCCGCGCGCGGTAGAAGTCCAGAATTCGCGGCGCGGGCGTGGCTCGGTCAGATCCCGGGCAGGAACCAGAGCACGCGGCGCACCGTGTGGCGCGCCTCGCGTACGGCCCGAAGCTGGACTTCGAGCTTCGCCCGCGAGACTGCGAGCCGTGCCGCCGCCTCGCCGAGGAGCGCGCTCGACTCGCCCGCGCGGTCGAGCTGCACCTGGATCTCCTCGGTGGTCCGCTGGATGCGTTCGGCCTCGTCCGTCAGGCCGCGTTTCGTCCGCTTGAGCTGTCTCCAGAACGAGATCCCCCGCATGACCGCGTACACGAGCCCGCCGACGACGCCGGCGACGAGCACCGCGAGCGCGATCCAGAACACCACGACCGGTGCTACGATAGTGGCCGCGACGCGGGGTGGAGCAGTCAGGTAGCTCGCCGGGCTCATAACCCGGAGGTCGCGGGTTCAAATCCCGCCCCCGCTACTCGAGTAAGCCCCGCAAGAGCGGGGCTTTTTCGTGTGCGGAGGCAAGGCGAGG
>DASSUT010000232.1:0-2706 GCA_035706725.1 Gaiella sp.
TTGAGCACGAGACTCGGCGGCAGGTCTCCGGCGCTCCTCGAGCGCCCCAGCAACGCGAGGACCCCCACGTCCGCGACGAGGAACGACCGAATTCCGCGGGCGACGCCTCGCCTCACCTCGGCGAGGCATGCGTCGACCGCCGCCTGTCCTCGGGCGACTCCGGCCACCGCCGGGCTCGCGAACGACTGGCCACCGGTGTCCCACGCCCCGCGAGGACCGATGAACAGCGACACCTCGACCCCCCTCGCCGCACCGAGCTCCGCCATCTCGTCGATCTCGGAGTCGGTGAGCATCATCACGCCGCTTCCCTGCGAGATGCGTCGCACGTGGAGACCGCGGCGATCAGCCTCCTCGAGCACCGCGCGGAACACCCGCGGCCCCTCCACGGACGGGATCTCGAGGCGGTAACGGAGGCCGTCCGCGAAGCGCGCGTCGCTCACGAGGCGAGCTTCTCCCATCGTGCGCGCCGCGGCAACCTCCGTCACGACGAGGACCGGCCTTGTCCGGCGACGCCCGAGAAGCGCTATGGTCGTATCAATCCTCCCTCGACGAAGGAGGCGCTGTTGGAGACGAATCCACCGGACTAGTCGAGTGCGCACCGCCTCGGGGCGGGTGCGCCGGCCGCGGTGCCCGTCCGCGGCGACAGCCTCACTCGGGAGCGCTCCGGCGACGTGGCGCACGGCGCGCGTCGCGAACGCTCCTCACAGCCCCGGGAAGCCGACGGGCGGAACCAAGATTCCCGGGGCTGTCCTTCGTTCGCCGGGAGGACCGTGCGGATCGAGCGTGAGCACACCTTCGAAGTCCCGCTCGAGACCGGTTTTGCGTTCATCACCGATCTCGCCAACTGGCCGGCGTACTGGCCGGGACTCGTGCGGATCGAGGAGGGCTCGCGCTGGGAGACTGCGGGCGACGAGGCGCGGATCGTGATCGAGCTGCTCGGCCGCGAGGTCGAGCTCCGGATGACGCTCCGCCGGCTGGAGCAGAACCGGCTGGTCGAGTACGAGAGCACGCAGAAAGGGCTTCCCGATGCGCTCCACGAGCGGCGGTTCGAGGCCGAGGCATCGGGCTTTCGCTATCGCCTGGCGGTCGAGTACGAGCCGCGGCCCGGGTTGCGTGGGCTGTACGACCGCTTGGTCGTCAGCCGGGGGATCGCCCGGGCGCTCGGCCGGACGGTCACGAGCCTCGAGCGAGCGCTTCCGCGAGGGCCGGCGGCGCCTCGGCCGCCGCGGGCAGGGTGAAGGACACGCGGGCGCCGCCCTCGGGCCGATCCTCCGCCCAGATGCGGCCGCCGTGCGCCTCCACGAGCCCGCGCGCGATCGCCAGCCCGAGCCCCGAGCCACGCGCCGAGCGGGCCGGGTCGCCGCGCCAGAACCGGTCGAACATCCGCCTCCGCGCCTCCTCGCCGAGACCGTCGCCGGTGTCCTCCACGCTCACCTGTACCTCGGCGTCCACCCGCTCGACGCGGACGGCGACGGAACCGTCGGACGGCGTGTGCCGCAAGGCGTTCGTGAGCAGGTTGAACAGGACGCGCTCGATCTTCTCGGGGGCGCAGCGCGCCGTGACGGCGCCCGGGACGGTGGCGGCCAGGTCGATCCCGCGCAGGCGGGCGTCGGCCTCGACGCCGCGCAGGCAGGAGACCACGACGGGCTCGAGCGGCGCGGAGCGGAGCTCGAGCGTGAGGGCGCCCGCGTCGATCCGCGCGAGCTCGAACAGGTCGTCCACGAGCGTCGAGAGCGCGGTCACCTGCTCGCGCAGCACCGGCACCGTCGCCTCGGGCGCGACGAGCCCGTCCTCGAGCGCCTCGAGCATCGCCTGCATGTTGGCGAGCGGCGTGCGAAGGTCGTGGCTCGCCCACGCGACGAGCTCCCGCCGGGCGTCGAACAGCTGCTCGAGGCCGGCCGCCATCTCGTTGAACGACGTGGCCAGATCGGCCACCTCGCTCGGCCCGGACTCCGGCGCCCTGACGGAGAGGTCACCCGCCGCGAGCTTCGAGGACGCGTCACGGACGCGCTCCACCGACACGACGATCGACCGTGCGAGCAGCAGCGCCGCGAGCACCGCGACGGTCGCAGACGCAGCCGAGACCGCGAGGATCTTCACGTCGTCCCCCATGTGGAACGCGACCCAGCCCGAGAGCAGCACCGAGGCCAGCGGCAGGCACACCGCGAGCGCCGCCAGTCCGGCGAGCTGGAGACGGAGGCTCGGCAGGAGGCGGAGCAGCGCCACCGCGGCGAGCCCGACGGCGAGGGTCAGGCCGCCGACCGCGAGCGCGGTCCCGATCATCGCCACCGGCATCACGGAACGACGCGGTAGCCGACGCCCCACACGGTCTGCAGGTGCCGCGGGCGCGACGGGTCGTCCTCGATCTTCTCGCGCAGCCGGCGGACGTGGACGGTCACCGTTCCCGTGTCGAGCGCCGCCTCGTAGCCCCACACGCGGCTCATGAGCTGATCGCGGCCGAAGACGCGGCGCGGATGGCTCGCGAGGAACCAGAGGAGGTCGAACTCCTTCGCGGTCAGCCGGAGCAGGCGTCCCTGGTTGTGCGCCTCGCGGGCGGCGCCGTCGAGCCGGAGGTCGCCGTGCACGATGCGCTCGACCGGCGCCGACGGCGGTTGCGACCGGCGCAGCACCGTCCGCACCCTCGCCGCGAGCTCCCGGGGCGAGAACGGCTTCGTCACGTAGTCGTCCGCCCCGATCTCGAGGCCG
>DASSUT010000233.1:0-6110 GCA_035706725.1 Gaiella sp.
GCTCGAGCAGCGTCGGCTCCGCGAGGTGGATGTCCTGCACGACGAGCACCACGGGCCGTTCTCGCGCCCGCGTCTCGAGCAGTCGGCGGACGCCCCAGAAGAGCTCCTCCACCGGGAAGGGCTGCTCGCCGAGGCCGACCATCGTGGCGACGCGCTCGGCGACGTCGTCGCCGGCCGCACCGACGACGGCGCGGAGCTTCGCGCGAGCCTCGTCGGCGGTGTCGTCGTCGATGATCCCGGCTTCGGTCTTGAGCGCCTCGGCGAGGGGCCAGAACGTGATCCCGTCGCCGTAGGGCAGGCACCGGCCCTCGAGCCCGAGTGCGCCGTCGCCGAGGCGCCGGACGAACTCCTGCGTCAGCCGCGTCTTGCCGACGCCGGCATCGGCGATGATCGTGAGGAGCCTGGCGGCGCTCGCGGAGCGCGCCTCCTCGAAGACCCCGGCAAGCCGTGCCAGCTCGGGTTCGCGACCGACGACGGGCGATTCGCGTCGCGCCGGCGCGACGACCACCTGACGGACCCCGACCAACCGGAATGCCGGCACTCGCTCGGCCTTGCCCTTGAGCTCGAGCGGCTCCACCTCCTCCACCTCGACGTTGTGCTTCACGAGCCGATACGTGAGCTCGCCGAGCAGGACCTCGCGCTCGCCCGCCGCCTGCTCGAGTCTCGCGGCCACGTTGACCGCGTCGCCGGTGACGAGGCGCTGGCCCGTGGACGGGTCGCCCGCCACGACCTCGCCGGTGTTGACGCCGGTGCGGTTCGCGAGCTGCACCCCGTAGCGCGTCTGGAGGTCGCCGTTGATCCGTTCGAGCGCCGCCTGCATGCCGGCCGCGGCGCGCACCGCCCTCAGCGCGTCGTCCTCGTGCAGGCGCGGCAGCCCGAAGACCGCCATGACGGCGTCGCCGATGAACTTCTCGATCACGCCGCCGTGTCGTTCGAGCTCCGCCCGCATCGCGTCGAAGTAGCGGGTCATGACCTCGCGCAGCGCCTCGGAGTCGAGTGCCTCTCCCAGGCTCGTGGATCCCTTGAGGTCGGAGAAGACGATCGTCACGACCTTGCGCATCTCCTGCGGCGGGGCGGCCTCGGCGAGCTGAGTGCCGCACGCGAGGCAGAACCGCGCGATGTCGGGGTTCTCGGTGCCGCACGCCGAGCACGTCTTCATCGCTCGAGTGTACGAAGCCCGTCGACCGCGGTCACCGGGCTGCCACAATCCGAAGATGCCCCGCGCCGCCGCCTCGGAGCTCGTCGCACACGCGGCCGAGCTCGAGCGCCAGGACGGCGCGGTCGCGGAACAGATCGCCGTGCTCGCGGATCTCGCCGGGCGGGCGGGAGAGGTGCGCTCTCGGGGGGCCGAGGTGCGCGACGCCCTCGATCGGATCCCCCTGGAGCTCGACGAGCTCCGAGGCCTCACGGAAGAGGCGGAGCGGGAGATCGCCTCGGCGCGTGTCGAGCTCGAGCTGGCGGAGGAGCGCCTCGTCGCCCTCGAGCGCAAACGGCGGCGCCGGACCGAGGAGCGAGAGCGTGCACGGCGGGAGGCGGAGACGGCGCGCCAGCGGCTCGCGGACGCCGTGGCGAATCTCGAGCGCCTGCGGGCGCGCGCCGAACGGTTGCGCGCCGACGAGCGGGCGCTTCGAGACGAAGAGCCCGAGCTCTCCCGTGCGGCGGCCGCGATCGCCGCCGACCTCAGCCGGGCGCCGCGCGTCCCGGAAGGCGCGGCGCGGGATCCCGGCACCACGCTCGCGACGCTCGAGGACTGGGCCCAGCACGTTCGCTCGGCGTTGCTCGTCGCCCGCGGGTCGCTCGAAGCCGAGCGCGACCGCATCGTCGTCGAGGCGAACGCGCTCGGCGCCTCCGTCCTCGGCGAGTCGCTCGGCGTGTCGAGTGTCGCGCTCGTGCGGCGGCGGCTCGAGACCGAGCTCGCCTAGCGCTCACGGGAAGCTCCCGTCCCCGGGGCTGCGGTCGAGCGGGCCGTTCTCGCGGCACGTCAGCGGTAGGGCGTAGGCAGCGCGGATCGCGCTGCGCTCAGCGAGGCGGGCCTCGTATGCCTGCCGCATGAGCTTCCGTGCCCGTGACGCCTCGAGCCCGAAGCGCTCACCGAGCCGCACCGCCGCCTGGAGCGCCAGGCACTCCGTCACCCCCTCCCGTCTCTCGCCTCCGAGATGGATCGCCTCGTGCGCCAGCACGACGAGCGCGTCCGCCTGCCGTTCGCCGGCATGACCGCTCTCGAGGACGTCGCGGAGGTCGCGGCAGACGCCCGGATCGAGGTACGCGATGCCGGCGTCGGGGAACGCGATGCCGAGCGTGTCGCTGCCGGCGCCGGTGAACGCGTAGCCCTCGTCGCACCGCAGCGTGACCGGGCGACCCGCGACGATCGCCGCCTCCGAGGCGAAACGGTCGACCAGGTGAGCGCGCTCCTCCTTCGGCAGCGACTGCCACGTCGACGCACGGTCGACGCGCGCCGCCACCACGAACAGTGCGAGCGCGGCGAGGACCCCCGCGACCCAGACGGCACGCCGCGCCCGGGACGGGGCCGGGCGGGGCGGGGGAGGAAGGAACCTGAAGCCGTCCTCGTCCTCGACGAGCTCGCCGAAGCCGAGATCGGCGTCCTCCGGTCCAGGCGGTAGGCGCCGCTGCTCCGGCCGGCGCGGTTCCGACCGTCCGCGCAGCACGAACTCCACCTCGGTGGCGAGGAGCACGACGAACGGCAGCCAGAACGGCACGAGGCCGCGCAGGTCGCCCGAGAACAGCCAGACGACCACGAAGCCCAGCGCGGCGAGGCGCACGCCGGTCTGCAGCGACGACCGACGGATCATGAGCGGGGCGAACTGCGCAAGTTGCAAGTTGTAACTTGCCTCCCGCGCGCACCCTTCCGGCGCCGCTCAGTAGAGTCGCGCCGTGCCGGCGACGATCATGGACGGCAAGGCGCTCGCGGCGAAGATCCGCGCCGACGTCGCGCGTGAGGTCTCGGAGCTCGGCCACGTCGGGCTCGCGACCGTGCTCGTCGGCGACGACCCGGCCTCGCACGTCTACATCTCGCTGAAGCACAAGGCCGCGGTCGAGGCGGGGATCGACGCGCGCGACGTCCGCCTCGCTCAGGACGCAGCCGAGGACGAGGTGCTCGCGGTCGTGGACGAGCTGAACCGCGACGACGAGGTCGACGGCGTCCTCGTGCAGCTGCCGCTGCCGCCGCAGATCGACGAGACGCGCGTCACGTACGCCGTCTCGCCGCAGAAGGACGTCGACGGGATCCACCCGGTGAACGCCGGCAACCTCTACCTCGGCACGCCGCTGCACGTGCCCGCGACGCCCGCGGGCTGCATGGAGCTCCTCGCCGCCCACGGAATCGATCCGGCGGGCAAGGAGGCGATCGTCCTCGGCCGGAGCGAGATCGTCGGGCGCCCGGTCGCGATGCTGCTCCTGCAGGCGCACGCCACCGTCACGATGTGCCACTCGAAGACCCACGATCTCGCGGGTCACGTGCGGCGCGGCGACATCCTCGTGGCTGCAGTCGGCGTCCCGGGGATCGTGACCCCGGAGATGGTCAGGCCGGGCGCGGCGGTGCTCGACGTGGGCCTGACCCGCACCGAGGCGGGGATCCGCGGCGACGTCGATCCAGCTGTCGCGGACGTCGCAGGGCACCTCACGCCGATGCCCGGAGGCACCGGTCCGATGACGATCGCAATGCTCCTGCGGAGCGCCGTCAAGGCCGCGCGGTTCCGGCGCGGAATCCTTGCATACCCGTCTCTCTGACGATACGTTGTCGGGCGTTCGTGTACCCGCGTCGACGCAGGTCGGCGCTGCGTTCCAGGAGGACGTCGTTGTCTGAAGTAGAGACGGGCACAGTGAAGTGGTTCTCGAACGAGAAGGGATTCGGCTTCATCGCACGTGAGAGCGGCGACGACGTCTTCGTCCACTACTCGGCGATCACGATGGACGGCTACAAGTCCTTGACCGAGGGTCAGAAGGTCCAGTTCGAGGTCGTTCAGGGGCCCAAGGGCGCCCAGGCCGCGAACGTCAGCGCCGCAGTCTAAGTACGGCGGCACACACGGTTTCAGGCGGGCCCCGACGAGGGCCCGCCGTCGTTCTGGAAGGATTGTCCGGCATGCCGATCTCCCGTGATCAGGTGCTCCACGTCGCGCGGCTCGCGTGCCTCGACCTGTCCGATGACGAGGTCGAGCGCCTGACGGCCGAGCTGGGCGCGATCCTCGACGCGGTCTCGAAGGTCTCGGAGCTCGACCTCGCGGGCGTGCCGCCCACCTCGCATCCGCTCGCGGTCGTCAACTCCTGGGCCGAGGACGTGCCGCACGAGTCGCTGTTGCTCGACGAGGTGTTCGCGAACGCGCCGGCACGTGAAGGCGACCTGTTCCGTGTGCCGCCGACCGGATGAGCGGCATCGTCGACACGCTGCGCCTGTCCGCGGAGGACGCGATCGCGCTGGTGGAACGGGGTGAGGTCTCCGCCGCCGAGCTCCACGGCGCCTACCTCGAGGCGATCGACGAGCGCGACGGCGAGCTGCACGCGTACCTGCGGACGGTCGAGGAGGCGGACGGGACGAGCATTCCGATCGCGCTCAAGGACGTGATCTCGACGAAGGGCGTCGAGACGACCGCCGGCTCGAAGATCCTCTCCGGCTACGTCCCGGTGTTCGACGCGACGGTGGCCGCCCGCTGTCGCGCCGCGGGCCTGACGCTGCTCGGCAAGACGAACACCGACGAGTTCGCGATGGGCTCCTCGACCGAGAACTCCGCCTTCGGCCCGTCGCGGAACCCGTGGGACCCGACGCGAGTGCCGGGCGGCTCCGGCGGCGGCACGTCGGCGGCGGTGACCGCGGGCCTTGCGCCCTGGGGGCTCGGCTCCGACACCGGCGGCTCGATCAAGCAGCCGTCCGCCCTCTGCGGCAACGTCGGGTTGCGTCCGACGTACGGCACGGTCTCCCGCTTCGGGGTGGTCGCGTTCGCGTCGAGCCTCGACCAGGTCGGCCCCGTTGCAAAGAGCGTGCGCGACGTTACGCTCCTCTACTCGATCATCTCGGGCCGCGATCCCGAGGACTCGACCACGGTCGAGCTCCCCGGGCCGGTCGAGCTGCCGCAGGACGAGCGGCTCGAGGGCCTCCGGGTCGGGATTCCCCGCCAGGCGATGGCGCTCGAGGCGATCGAGCCGGGCGTGCGCTCGGCGTTCGAGGCCGCCGTCGCGCAACTCGAGGAGCTCGGTGCCGGCGTCGGGGAGTGCGACCTGCCCCTCTCGTTCGACTATGGCCTGCCGTGCTACTACCTCATCTCGCCCGCCGAGGCTTCGTCGAACCTCGCCCGGTACGACGGCGTCCGCTACGGGCCCCGCAGCGGCGGTGAGACGTACCGCGAGATGGTCGAGCGGACGCGGGACGACGGGTTCGGCGACGAGCCCAAGCGCCGGATCATGCTCGGTACGTACGCGCTCTCGGCCGGCTACTACGACGCGTACTACGGGCAGGCGCAGAAGGTGCGGACGCTGATCGTCCGTGAGCACGCGGACGCGTTCGAGCGGTTCGACGTGATCGCGACGCCGACGTCGCCGACCGTCGCATTTCCGCTCGGCGACCGGACTGCCGACCCGCTCGCGATGTATGCGTGCGATCTCCTCACGATCCCCTCGTGCCTCGCCGGCCTCCCGGGGCTGAACGTCCCGTGCGGCCTCTCGGAAGGGCTTCCGGTCGGCATCCAGCTGATCGGCCCGCAGCTCTCCGAGAACACGCTGTTCCGTGCAGGGCACGCGCTCGAGCGTGCGCTCGGCCTCGATCTCGTCCCTGCGAGGCTGCGCGCATGAGCTGGGAACCCGTGATCGGGCTCGAGATCCACGTCCAGCTGAAGACGCGGACGAAGATGTTCTGCCGCTGCCCGGTCGGCTACGGCGCAGGAGAGAACACGCAGACCTGCCCGGTCTGCCTGGGCTTCCCCGGCGCGCTGCCGGTGCCGAACCGCACCGCGATCGAGTGGGTCGTGAAGCTCGGTCTCGCGCTCGGATGCGACATCTCTCCGCGCGCCGTGTTCGCCCGCAAGAACTACTTCTACCCCGATCTCCCCAAGGGCTATCAGATCTCCCAGTACGATCTACCTTCTTGCATTAATGGCAAGATG
>DASSUT010000234.1:0-4875 GCA_035706725.1 Gaiella sp.
GCTCCGGGCCTCCTCGCGCCACCCGTCCAGTGCCGGGCGCAGCTCGGGCGAAACCGGGACGGCGCGGTCCCTCCGTGTCTTGGTCGCCTTCTCCTCGCCGAAGGCGAGCGACTTCGTCACGCTGATCGTCCGGTCGCCGACGTCCGACCAGCGGAGCGCCAGCGCCTCGCCCGGCCGCACCCCTGCGAGGGCGAGTACGAGGGCCAGCGTCCTGTCGCGTCCGGTGGGTAATGCGTCCGCGAGGCGCCCCAGCTCCGCGGCCCCAAGGGCGACCGGGCGGGTCTTCCTCGGGGCCCGCACCCCGCGCACGTCCCGGCAGGGGTTCGAGGGGAGCATCCCGCGTTCGGCCCCGAAGGTGCAGGCGGCCGACAGGACGGCCATCGCCCGCCTGACCGTCGGCAGCCCCACCCCGTCCCGCCTGAGGTCGTCCCTCCACGCGGCCACTGCCGCGGGGGTGAGCCGGACGAGCCTCGTGCTGCCGAGCCGCGGGAGGACGTGCCTGGAGAGCTGTCCGGCGTGGGTGGCGGCCGTGTGCCTCGACCGCTCCCCCGCTTCGACGTCCCGGACGAGGGCGTCCGCGTACAGGGCCACGAGGTCGGCTACGGTCGCGCCCGGGTCGGCGGGCGGCGTACCGCCGTTCGCGCGGGTGAGGCGGACGGACGCCTCGAACGCCTCGGCCTCCTGCCTGCTCACGAACTGGCGGAAGTGGCGGGCGCCGTTGGCGCGCCAGCGCACGACGTGGACCGTCGTGCCGTTCTTGTACGTGCGTGTCTGCACCCTCTCAGGCTATCCGGGGGCGCGGGGGCCGACCGTCCGGGCACCTGACGGCCACTTGATGGCGGAGCGATCGGCAGACAGTGGTCCGCAAACCCGCATCAACGCTGGAAGCCGACGCCCGGACTCGAACCGGGGACCCCTTCATTACGAGTGAAGTGCTCTACCAGCTGAGCTACGTCGGCGGGGACGGCGAAGTGTAGCGCCGGGGCGGCACGGCCAACGACCGCGCTCAGGCGTTCGCAACGAGCGCCTTGGGGTGGTCGACGAGGTAGCGCCCGCCGGCCTCCTCGCACACCACGACGTCCTCGATCCGGACGCCGAAGCGGCCCGGGACGATGATCGACGGCTCGTCGGTGAACGTCATCCCGACCTCGAGCGGCGTCTCGTCCTCGCTCGACAGGAACGGGCGCTCGTGGACGTCGAGGCCGATCCCGTGGCCCATACGGTGGCGGAAGTGCTCGCCGAGGCCGGCGTCCTCGATCGGCGCTCGGCAGGCGGCGTTTACCTCCCGCGCGAGCGCTCCTGGTCGCAGCGCGGCGCGGCCTGCCTCCTGCGCGGCGAGCATCGCGTCGTACGTGTCGAGCACCTCGCGCGGCGGCTCGCCGCAGTACACGGTGCGGCCGAAGTCGGAGCAGTAGCCGTCGACGACGCCGCCGAAGTCGAACAGCACCGTCGTCCCCTCGCGGAGCGGGTCGTGCGCGGAGGTCGTGCCCGAGTCGAGGTCGCCGGGCTCCGTGGCCGTGAACGTGCCGGTGAAGACGTGCGTCGGGAACGACGGCGTGAGCGAGCCCGCGCGGCGCAGCTCCACCTCGACCTCGTCGCGGAGCTCCGCCATCGTCACGCCCGGAAGGACGCTCGGCGTGACCGCCTCCATGGTCGCCGTGACGGTGCGGCATGCGCGAGTCATCGCCTCGAGCTCCTCGGGGCTCTTCACACGGCGGAGCTCGTTGACCAGGAACGAGCCGGTGCGGAGCACGTCGAGCCCGGCGATCCGCGAGAGCTCGATCGCCGTCTCGGTCCAGACTCGGTCGCCGACGGCGAGCGAGCGCAGCGGACCGAGACCGCGGACGACACGCTCGAACACCGCCCGGCCGTCGTCGGACTCGTCCACGATGACGAGGTCGCCCTCCGGCTCGCCATGGAGGTCGAAGGCCGCGACCATGCGCGGGAGCACGAAGAGGGGCTCGGCGTGCGGCCGGAAGAAGGCGCCCGCGACCCAGCCGTGTGCGTACGAGCTCTGGCCGAACATCGGGATGCCGCGCCTGATTGCGGTCAGGTACTCGAGATCCGCGGAGAGCCCGAGGAACAGCGCGTCGACGTCGTGCGCCTCCATCCTCTCGCCGAGGCGCCTCCGCCGCTCGCCGTAGTCGAACACCGCGCCGAGTCTACGGACGAGCCTCCTCGGGTTCGCGGGGTCAGCGTGTGAACGCGACGTTGTAACACTGTGTTGCAAGCCCCTGTGACGGACGGCCCGCGGAGGGCGGAGGGCAAGGGCGGAGGGCGGAGTGCGGTCACGGAGACGACGGCGGAGTCCGTCTCCCGGTGACGGCGGGGCCCGGCACGACCGACTGCCGATGGAGCGGCACCCACGTGAAACGGGGGCAAGTCTCCGATCACCCGGCTAGGCGAACGCGCGGCGCGCGCGGACGAACAGCGCCTCGAGCATGAGCGCGGCGTTGAGGTTGAACTCCTCGGCCTCGCGCCACGCCTGCCGGACGGCGGCCGCGGCCTCCTCCGCGCCGCGCCCGCGTCCGTCGGCGTCGGCGCGAAGCTCCTCCAGGTGGTCGGCGTGCACGATGGACGCCTCCGCGCCTTCGGCCATGACCACGAGGTCGCGGTACCACGCCGCCAGGTCTTCGAGCGAGGCGAGCAGCTCCTCCTTCTCCGCGCCGAACTCCGCGCGCTTCACGCGCTGCTCGGCCTCGCGGGCCGGGAGGTCGAGACCGTCGACGAGCTCCTGCTCACGGGCTCTCGCGGCCTCGCCGTGCGCCCGGGAGGACTCGAGCACGACCGTGGCAGCGCCGACCGGATCGAGCTCGTCGTCGAGGTAGACGGACCGCGCGACGCGGAGCAGCTCGGTCCGGCGGGCGCGTGCGTCCTCGTCCAGCAGCCGCGCAGCCCGGTCGAGCCGCCCGCCGGCGACGCGTGCGAGCAGCGCGGCCTCGTCCGCGGGGAGATCGGGCGCCCGCTCGCGGAGCCAGCCCTCGACAGCCGCCCGCGAGAGACGCCGGAACGGCACGAGCTGGCAGCGCGAGCGGATCGTGTCGGGAAGCGAGCCGAGCTCGTCCGCGACGAGGACGAGCGTCGCGTAGGCAGGAGGCTCCTCGAGGTCCTTGAGCAGGGCACCGAACGCCTCCGCGTTCATGAGGTGCGCGTCGAGCAGGAGGTAGACCCGGCGGTCGGCCTCGAACGGCCGCATGTGGAGGTCGTGGTGGAGCGCGCGGATCTCGTCGATCCGGATCATCTCCCCGAGCGCCTCGATCACCCGAAGGTCGGGGTGCGTGCCGGCCGCGACGCGGCGGGGGTCGCGGAGCAGCGCACCGGCGAACGCCCGGGCCGCGGCCCGCTTGCCCACGCCGCGCGGCCCGTGGAACAGGAAGGCGTGTGCATCACCGTCGGCGAGCGCCGCGTCGAGCAGCCGCTTCGCCTCGGGCTGCTCCGGGATCTCAGCGAAGGCGCTCACGGATCTCCGCCGCGAGATCGGCGACCGGCCGGCGCCCGTCGACGACGACATACCGCTCCGGAAAGCGGCCGACGAGCTCGCGGTATGCCTCTTCGACGCGCGACCAGATCGTGCCGAGATCCTGCTCGATCCGGTCCCGGCGGTCGCCCACGCGCTCCGCGGCGGTCTCGAGGTCGATCTCGACGAGCACCGTCCGGTCGGGAACGAGGCCCTCCACCGCGGCGAGGTTGAGCTCGAGCACGGCGTCGACGCCGAGGCCGCGGCCACCACCCTGGTACGCCACGGAGGAGTCGAGGTACCGGTCGCACACGACCGTCGCCCCCCGGACGAGCGCAGGCCGGATCACCTCGACGACGTGCTGCGCGCGGGCCGCCGTGTAGAGCGCCGCCTCCGCCCACGGCGCGACGTGGTCGCCGTGGAGCACGAGGCGCCGGATCTCCTCGCCGAGCGGCGTGCCCCCGGGCTCGCGGGTCGAGACCACATCCGCCCCGTCGGCCGCGAGCGCCTCCGCGAGGAGCCGCGCCTGGGTCGTCTTACCGCACCCGTCGAGACCCTCGAACGAGACGAACATGCGGCCGTAGGATACGGCCGTGCGGGCGGTGGTCACGGGGGGCGCGGGATTCATCGGGTCGACGCTCGTCGACACGCTCCTCGAGCGCGGCGACGAGGTGCACGTCGTCGACGACCTGAGCTCGGGGCGCCGCGAGAACGTCGCCGACGAAGCGTCTCTCCACGTCGCCGACATCCGCGAGCCGCTCGCCGACGTGCTCGGGAGCACCCGCCCGGAGGTCGTGTTCCACCTCGCGGCGCAGGTCGACGTCCGCGTCTCGGTGGCCGACCCGTTCCTCGACGCGCGCACGAACGTCGTGGGGACGATCCAGGTGCTGGAGGCCGCGCGCGAGCAGGGCGCGCAGGTGATCCTCGCCTCGACCGGCGGCGCAATCTACGGCGAGTGCGAGCGGCCCGCCCGGGAGGACGACCGGCGCCTTCCCGTCTCGCCGTACGGGACGTCGAAGCTCGCGGCCGAGGAGTACCTCGCCGCCTGGAACCGGCTCTACGGCACGCGTCACGTGGCGCTGCGCCTCGGCAACGTGTACGGGCCGCGCCAGGATCCCCACGGCGAGGCCGGCGTCGTCGCGATCTTCCTCTCGCGGATCCGGGACGGGAGGGCCGCGACGATCTTCGGCGACGGACGCCAGACGCGCGACTACGTGTCGGTCGGCGACGTCGTCCGCGCGTTCGTGGCTGCCGTCGGGGCCGACGGCGGCGTCTACAACGCCGGCACCGGCGTCGAGACGTCGGTGCTCTCGCTCTGGCAGTCGTGCCTCGAGGTCTCGGACACGGACGCGGAGGTGGTCTTCGACCCGCCGCGCCTCGGTGAGCTCCAGCGCAGCTTCCTCGATCCGGGACTGGCC
>DASSUT010000235.1:0-7228 GCA_035706725.1 Gaiella sp.
ACGGGACGCGAGCCCGCCGACGACGACGGCGGTCGCGAGGTAGACCGCCAGGGCGAGCCAGTTTCGGCGATCCGTGAGGTCGAGCGTGTGGAGAGGCGCCAGGAAGAAGAAGTTGAAGACGAGCATGCTCGCGATCGCGACCCCGACCGCGTACACCGTGCCCCATACCACTGCGACGGGAAGGACCGCGAAGACGTAGAGCGCACCGAGGCTCAGGACCGGCACGAACTCATCGAAGATCGCAACCGCCGCCGTGACGATCGCCACCGCGAGAGCTCCCGCCGCGGCGCCCGCCCAGGGACGCGTCAACCAGTCCCGAGCCCGGTGCATGTGACGCGAAACGTAGCGCCGTGACCGGCGGCCGAGCGACCGCGGCGAGCGGCGTTCACTCCCGGGAGGGATCGTCCGGTGCGACGCATCCCGCCGATCATGGGTTCATGGATCAAGCCGTCGAACCATCGCCCCCAGAGGACACGGACGTGTCCAGCCTGCACCTCCTGCGCGACTGCCTCGCGCTCGGGTCGCCCACGAGTCGGCGCCCGCCCGCGAAGGCACGTCTCGAAGAGGCGCTCGGCCCGGAGCTGACCCGGCAGCTGCTCGAGAGCCTCGAGACCGGCAGGCCGAGGTAGCGGTCGCTCCAGCGCGCGCGAGGCGGCGCCGGCGGGGCTAGCCCCGGTCGAGGGGGTCGTCGCCGCCCCGCGTGCGTACCAACAGGAACACCGCGAAGCCCACGACGAGCGAGATCACGAGGGCAGTGCCCTTCGAGACCTCGATCGCGACCATGCCGAAGTAGAGGAAGAGGAAGAACACGACTGCCCAGATGAAGCTCTGGACGCCCCGGTCGATG
Source organism: Gaiella sp. (assembly GCA_035706725.1). GTDB lineage: Bacteria > Actinomycetota > Thermoleophilia > Gaiellales > Gaiellaceae > Gaiella. The sequence goes on from DASSUT010000235.1 coordinate 848, forward strand.
CTCGGCATGCGCAGGTGCACGGCCTGATCCTAGCCCTGGTGTCCGACTTCGGTCGGACACCAAGCGTCGGCTGCTCGCCCCTCACCCGACAGATGTCCGACTGAAGTCGGAGACCGGAAAAAAGAATTCACCGAGCCGGTAACGCTTTCGTCCACCTGTCACGTCGACCTTCCGCTTGCGCGTACCGCCTGCGTGACGGGCTTCGACCTACTCGCGTCCCGTGCTCGGTGCACGGCAAACCTACGGGTGGGGAGGGGGGCGGTCAAGTCGCGTCGGCACCTCTTTGTCGCAATTTGCGGGGAATGCGTCTCGCGGCCTCCCGGCGCCTGCCCATGCATAGGATGCGCCGGTGCGCCGAGCGGTCGTCCTCTCTGTCGCCGGCGCGGCGCTTGCGCTCGCAGTCGTGCTCGCGCTCGCGGGCGTGGGGGACGACCCCGACAAGCTCACGAACTGGCAGGCGCTCGCCCTGGGGGCGGTCCAGGGCTTCACAGAGCTGCTCCCGATCTCCTCGTCGGGCCACCTGATCCTCGTCCCGTGGCTCTTCGGCTGGACGTACCTCGAGGAGAACGACGCGTTCAACCAGACGTTCGACGTCTCGCTCCACCTCGGCACGTGCATCGCCGTCGGGGCCTACTTCTGGCGGGACGTCGTCGAGCTCGTGCGCGCATGGGTGGGCACGCTTCGCCGGCGGCGCATCGAAACGCCCACCGAGCGCCTCGCGTGGGCGGTGGTGATCGGGACGATTCCCGCCGCGCTCGTCGGATTCGCCCTCGAGGACGTGATCGCCGACCACCTCGGCGATCCATGGCAGATGGCGATTCTCCTCGCCGCGTTCGGGCTGCTGCTCGGGGTCGCGGACCGCCGCCCGGCGCGCGACGGGCTCGACCGGGTGACCGTCCGTCGGGGGCTCTGGGTCGGCCTGGCGCAGTGCCTCGCGCTCGTGCCCGGGGTGTCGCGCTCCGGCATCACGATCACCGCCTCGCGCTTCCTCGGTCTTGACCGCGATGCGTCCGCGCGCTTCTCGTTCCTGTTGCTCCTGCCGATCACGCTCGGCGCCGTCGCGTTCAAGGGTCTCACCGACGTCGTCCTCGCGGATCTTCCGTCGGGGACGACGGGGCCGTTTCTCGTCGGTGTGCTCGCGTCGCTGGGTACGGGGCTGATCGCGATCCTCGGACTGCTCGACTACGTGCGGCGCCACACCTACGACGTGTTCGTCGTCTACCGCATCCTGCTCGCCGTCGTGATCCTGCTGCTCATCGCCACCGGCGCGCGGTCGGCGACGTTCTAGCGTCGCGGGAGGGCAGGGCGCGCGTCGCCGAACTCGACATAACGTCGATTACCGTGCATTGCGCAAAGAGCACCGGGGGCAATGCGGCTGGAGCTGACCGAGCGGGTCCTCGTGGAAGCGCCAGCCGTGGCGCTCGGCGACGGTCTCGTTCTCGATCACCGCGCCGCACTCGACACAGCGGACGAACCACTCGAGCATGCGGAGCGCCGACGCGCAGCGCAGGCAATAGCTTCCCGGCACTTCGGCGGACGGCGGGCTGACGGCCCAGCCGTACCGGTCCATCTCTGCCTCCTCGGCGCTCCGACCGCATCCGTCGCAGCGCGCGGGAGGACGTCGCCGCTCGATGTTTCCCGCCTGCCCCATCCCCGTCCCACTAACAACGTATGCAGGTTCGCGCGGTTTTCCAGCGTCACGTTCCCCGGATCCAGGGCTTGACCGGGCGACGGCGACTGTGGGAACCTCGCGGGAGCACGCGTCGAGAGCATCACCTCGTCTTTCCCCATGACGACGGTCGACATCGAGACCCTGCTGGCGCAGGACGACCTGCGCTCGCTCGTCGAGGCCTCCGAGCAGACGGGCGTGATGCGCGCGCCCGACGTGCACGAGATCGTCGAGACCCACGAGCTGGACGGGCTCGAGCAGGAGGCGCTCGTCCGCGAGCTCGAGAAGCGCGGCATCGAGATCGTCGAGGCGCCCTCGCCCGAGGCCGCGCCCGTCGAGCGGCCTGCGCCGGCTGCCGGACTCCCGCAGGCCGAGTCGACCACCGACGCCCTGCAGCTCTTCCTCCGCGAGGCGAGCCGGCACCGCCTGCTCACCGCTGCTCAGGAGGTCGCGCTCGCGAAGCGGATCGAGGGCGGCGACGAGGTCGCGAAGGCCGAGATGATCCAGTCGAACCTGCGGCTCGTCGTGTCGATCGCGAAGAACTACCGCAACCAGGGCCTCCCGTTCCTCGACCTCATCCAGGAGGGGACGCTCGGCCTGATCCGGGCGGTCGAGAAGTTCGACTGGCGCCGTGGCTTCAAGTTCTCCACGTACGCGACATGGTGGATCAGGCAGGCGGTCGCGCGGGCGCTCGCGGACAAGGCCCGGACGATCAGGATGCCCGTTCACATCGTCGAGCGGCTGCAGAAGATCAACCGCGCCGAGCGCTCCCTCTGGACGCAGCTCGGGCGGGAGCCGACGCTCGAGGAGGTTGCGGACGAGGCGTCGCTCACGCCGCAGCAGGTTGTCGAGGTGCGGGCCGCCGCCAGGACGTCTGCGAGCCTCGACGCCCCGATCGGCGACACCGAGGACGCCGTGCTGGGGGATTTCGTCGCGGGCACCGACCCGCTGCCCGAGGAGACCGTCGAGACGCAGCTCCGCAAGCAGGCGCTCCGCCGGGCGCTCGGAGCGCTCCCGCCGCGCGAGCGCGAGGTCGTGACGTTGCGCTACGGGATCGACGGGAACGAGCCGCGAACGCTCGAGGAGATCGGCCGGAGGCTCGGTCTCACCCGTGAGCGCGTACGCCAGATCGAGCTCGACTCGCTCCGCAGGCTCTCGGTCGCGCACGAGATGCAGTCCGTCCAGGGCTGATGCCCCGACGAGCTGCGTGCCTCAGGTGCGAAGGTAGAGCTCGAGCGCCGGCGCCACCTGGCGCAGCTCCCGCAGCGCACGCGTCTCGAGCTGGCGGACCCGCTCGCGGGTGATCCCGAGCTCCACGCCGACCTGCTCGAGCGTCCGGGCGCTGGAGCCGTCGAGCCCGAACCGGAGGACGAGCACGCGCTGGAGGCGCGGCTTGAGCTGCGCGAGCGCGCGTGCGAGCTCGGTCGAGCGCAACCTCAGCGCGGTCTCGGCCTCCGGCTCGATCGCGTGGGCGTCCTCGATGAGGTCGCTCATCACGCTCTCCCCGTCACCCACCGGCGTCTCGAGGCTCACGTGGTCCTGCACGAGGTCGAGCAGCTCCTGGACGCGGAGCGGCGTGAGCTCCGTCTCCTCGGCGATCTCGTCGATCGACGGGTCGCGGTTCAACTGCTGTCCGAGTGCCCTCCGCGCGCGCTGGATGCGGCGCACCTGGTCCGCGATGTGCACGGGAAGACGGATCGTTCGGCTCTGCTCGGCGAGCGCACGCTGCACCGCCTGTCTGATCCACCAGGTCGCATAGGTCGAGAGCTTGTAGCCCATCGTCCAGTCGAACTTCTCGACCGCGCGGATCAGGCCGAGGTTGCCCTCCTGGATGAGGTCGAGGAGCGGGACGTCCGCGCGTGTGTAGTTCCGCGTGATCGACATCACGAGGCGCAGGTTCGACTCGATCAGCTTCTGCTTGGCGAGCTCGTCGCCCTCGTCCTTGCGCCGCGCGAGCTCGCGCTCCTCGACCGGGGTCAGCAGCCGGCCGTCCCCGATCGCGCGCACGTAGAGCTTCAGCGGATCCTGGACGGCCTCGCCCGTCTCGGGCTCGTCGTGAGGATCGCTGACCGGATCGAAGAGCGGTTCCGCCGCATTCTGCTCCACGCGAGACCTATCGGCTGCTCGCGTCCCCCGCTTGAGGCATTTGTCGAGCCTGGTGGACGAGGAGTGCCAGCCGGCCTTCCGAACAGAATCCTCATCGGCGTCCGACTACGCTGAGACCATAGAAGGAACTGCGGCTTCGGAGGACGTTCGGCTCACGTGTGCGGCATCGCTGGCTACAGCCTCGGCAACGGCTCGGGGGTGAACCGCACGCTCGCCGCGCAGGCGCTCCTGGCGGGGATCGCGGAGCGCGGCGCCGACGCAACCGGGTACGCGCACCGCTCCGGGGCCACCGTCTCCGTGCACAAGCAGCAGACCGGGGCGAGCGCGCTTCTCGACTGTGTGGAGCTCCCGCCCGCGACCGGAGAGACGCTCGTCCACGTGCGCGACTACACGAAGGGGCACCCCGCGATCCTCGCGAACAACCACCCGATCCGCCACGGGCACGTCGTCGGCATCCACAACGGGATCATCGCCAACGACGACGAGGTGCTCGCCCGCCACGGCATCGAGCGACACGAGCCCGAGATGACCGTGGACTCGGAGGCGATCTTCGCCCTCGTCGACGCGTTCGGGACCACGACCGAAACGCTCGAGCAGCTCGTCGGCGCGATGGCCGCCGCGTGGGTCGACGAACGCGAGCCCGGCGTGCTCCATCTCGCTCGCGGCGTCGGGCGCCCGCTCTGGATCGCGCGCGGCCGGCACGAGGTCTTGTTCGCGTCGACACGGTCGGCGCTCGAGGTCGCGGAAGGCGTTCTCCGCATGACGTTCCTCAAGTCGCAGGTCGACGAGGGCAGGCTGCTGACGCTGTCCGAGGGGGCGGTCGCCGAGGTTCGGCGGTGGACGCCCGACCGGAGTTACCGCGAGGAGGGCTCGCTCCCTCCCGTCCGCGCCCCGGACGAGGGCAGTTCCTGCCTGGCGCTGCTCTCGGCGCTCGCCGCGCCCGCGTAGCGCGTCGCCGTCAGTACGGGTTCACGCAGCCGAGTGGCTCGAGCACGGCTGCCGCGCGGTCGCGTGCCCGCGCCGCCTCCTCGCGCCGGCCCGCCGCCTCGAGCGCTCGCGCGAGGTCGTGGTCGAGGCAGGCCGCGCGATACACCCATCCGAGGCGCCGTTCGTGTTCCGCCGCGGCCTGCAGCTTGGCGCTCGCCTCGTCTGCACGACCGGCCGCGAGCAGGAGAAGCCCCTCGGCGACGAGGGCGCCGAGCGCGATCCGGGGTGCGCTGACTCCCCGGCTCTTCGCCGCGAACGCGTCGGCCGTCCTGGCGAGCAGCTCGGCCTCCCCCGCGACGGCCAACGCCCTCGGGATCGGCGTCGTCGTCAGCTGTGCCCACTCACGGTCGGTGGTTCCGAGAACCGTCTCCGCGACGTCCCGTACGGTCTCGAGGTCGCCCGTCAAAGCCGCGTAGGGCATCACCACGCACGCCATCGGGATGAGCCGCTGCGGCTCCGCGGCGGCGGAGGCGAGCGCCCGGTGCGCGGCGAGCGGCTGCGCGGCGCCTGCGAGGTCGCCCCGACGCATGGCCGTCCCCCCCACCAGCTCGTTCGACAGGAGCTGCACGCCCGACTGGCGCGTCTCGCTCAGCTCCCGGGATCGGGCCAGAAGGCGCCCGAGTCGCTCCCAGCGGCCGGCTGGGACGTCGACGAGGTGCGCGTACGACAGCTCGAAGTAGACGTCGAGCCCCTCCACGGCGGGCACGCCGGCCACGAGCTCCTGCAGGCCCTCGAGAGCCTCGTCGAGCTCCTCGCGCGCCATGTGCGCCTGGCCCGTCCAGAGCGCGTTGACGAGGCATCGATGGGCTTCGAGGGCATCTCCGCTCGCAACCGCCCTGGACACGATGTCCCTCGCCCCCGCGACGTCGAGCGGGACGCCACGGTTCGTGACCGATACGAGCAAATTCACCCTCGCGTTCAGCTCGGCGTGCACGTCACCGACGCTCTGCGCGACGCGGATCGCCTCGTGCGCGCGCTCCTCGGCTCGAGGCAGACCGTTGAGCATCTCGAGCTGAGAGAGGCGTGCGAGGGCGCGGGCGAGCTGAGGGGTCTCCTCGAGTCCCGACAGCGCCTCCACCGCCGCCGACGCTTCGGGTAGTGCCTCCTGCCAGCGGCCGGTCACCCAACTCGCGCGTGAGAGCCAGCTCAACGCCTCGGCGAGAAGCCGGCGGTCGCCGAGCGCGTCCGCCGCATCGCGGGCCTCCGTGAACCGTCCGTGAGACCGATCCAGATCGGCGGCCATGAGGTTCGCGCGGCCGAGGCCGAGCAGCGCACGGACACGCTGCCGCGGATCGTCCGCAAGCTCGAGCCCACGGGCGAGGAGTCGCGCGGCGGGGTCGGGCGCAACACGTGCGATCGCACCCTCTCCCGCCACGAGAAGCAGCTCGCAGCACCGCGACCGGACCTCCGGAGAGTCCTCGCCGTACTCGAGCGCCCGTTCGAGGTGGTAGGCGGCGATCTCCGCCAGCTCGGCCCCTCTCCCCGCCGCGACGTCCTCCACCCACGAGCCCACCTGGAGGTGCAGGTCCCGCCGCTCGGTCTTCGGCAGCGTCGAGTACGCGACGTCCTGCGTGAGCGCGTGCTTGAAACCGAACTCACGCATCCCGTCCACGCTCGAA
>DASSUT010000236.1:0-6687 GCA_035706725.1 Gaiella sp.
CGGTGAACTCCTCGAGGTCGCCGTCGAGCACCTGGTCGAGGCGGTGCACGGTGTGCTTGACCCGGTGGTCCGTGAGCCGGTTCTCGGGGAAGTTGTACGTGCGGATCTTCTCCGCGCGCTCCCCCGTCCCGACCTGCGAGCGGCGCGCCTCCGCGAGCTCCGCCTGCTGCCGCTCCCGCTCGGCCTCGTACAGCCGCGCGCGGAGCACGCGCATCGCCTTCTGCTTGTTCTGGAGCTGCGACTTCTCGTCCTGCATCGAGACGACGATCCCGGTCGGCAGGTGGGTGATCCGCACGGCGGAGTCCGTCGTGTTCACGGACTGGCCTCCCGGCCCGGTCGAGCGGTAGACGTCGACCTTCAGGTCCTTGTCCTCGATCGTCACCTCGACGTCCTCGGCCTCGGGCATCACCGCGACGGTGGCGGTCGACGTGTGGATCCGGCCCTGCGACTCCGTGGCCGGGACACGCTGGACGCGGTGCGTCCCGCCCTCCCACTTGAACACCGAGTACGCGCCGTCGCCCTTGACCGCGAACACGGTCTCCTTGACGCCTCCGCCGTCGTTCTCGCTCACCGAGAGCAGCTCGGTGCGGTACCGCCGCCGCTCGGCGTAGCGCTGGAGCATCCGCGCCACCTCCGCCGCCCAGAGGGCCGCCTCGTCGCCGCCGACCCCCTGGCGCACCTCGACGATCACGTCCTTCGCGTCGGCGGGGTCGCGCTCGACGAGCGCGAGTCGCAGCTCGTCCTCGAGCCGGGCGACCTCGCCCTCGAGCTCGCCCGCGAAGGCGGAGAGCTCGGGGTCGCTCTTCGCGTCGGCGAGGTCCGCGCTCGCCTGGCGCCACTCGCGCGCGGCCCGGAGCGCGGGCTCGAGCTCCTTGAGGCGCCGTCCGAGGTCCGCCGCCTCGCGGCGGTCGGAGTACACGGCGGGGTCCGCCAGCCGTTCCTCGAGCTCGGCGTGCGATCGCTCGAGCTCGTCGGCCAGTGCTTCCAGCGATGCCATCGCGGCAGGAAGTGTAGGGCCGCCGCGAGGCGGCGCCGCTATCCGGCGAGCGTAGCCGAGACGGTCACCTCAGGGATGCCGGTGAGCGCCTTCGAGACGGGGCAGTTCACCCTCGCGCCCTCGGCCTGCTCGACGAACGCGTCGTGATCGACGCCCGGCACCGTGCCCACGACCTCGATCGCGCCCTTCGTGATCCCCTCGCCGGGCTGGAACGTCACCGTCACCGACGTCTCGAGACGCTCCGGCGGCGTGCCCGCCCCGGCGAGCGCGTGCGAGAGCGCCATCGAGAAGCACGACGCCCACGCGGCCGCGATGAGCTCCTCCGGGCTCGTCCGCCCATCGGGGTCCTCTGCGCGGGAGGCCCACGTCACGTCGAGCGGGCCCACGGCGCCGCTCCCAACGCTCTCGATCCGGCCGCTCCCCTCCATCAACGAGCCCGCCCACGTCACCTTGGCCATCCGGTCGGTCGCCATTCAGTCGCCTCCTTCGAGCTTCGCGTCGATGTCGATCCCCACGCCCGCGTCGCGCAGGAGCGACGAGAACGAGCAGCCGCCGTGCGCCGCGTCGACCGCCGTCGCGAACGCCTCGTCGTCGACGCCGTCGACGCGCGCGCGCACGGTGACCGTCGAGTGGACGATCAGGTGCCCGCGCCCCTCGACCTCGTCCATCGTGATCCGGCAGTGCACGTCGAGCCGCCCCGGCGGCGTCCCCGCGGCTGTCAGCTCGCCTGCGAGCGACATCGTGAAGCAGCCGCCGTGCGCGGCAGCGAGCAGCTCCTCGGGGCTCGTCTTCCCCTCCGGCGCGGCGATCCGCGTCGGCAGCGAGTACGGCAGGGACGTGAACGCGCCCGACGACGCGGCGCTGATCGATCCGTCGCCGCGCGCGAGGTTTCCCTCCCAGACGACGTCGGCGTCACGGACGATCCGCGGCATACCGCGGACGCTACGCCATCACCTCGACCCTGCGCGCCGCCTCCTGCTCCGACGGGTCGCCCGCCTCCCGGCGCTGGACCTCTTTCATCGCCCGGATCGACACCTCGACCTGGTCGAGCGTCGGCTCGCGGGTCGTGAGCCGCTGGAGCCAGAGCCCCGGCGCGAGCAGCGTCATCAGCACCCGGTTCGACTGGTGCTTGCCCGCGTAGCGGATCAGCTCGTACGCGAGCCCGGCGATCACCGGGAGCAGCACGATGCGGCTCACGATCAGCCAGTACCACACCGGGCGGCCGACGAACGCGAACACGAAGATGCCGATCACCATGACCCAGAGCAAAAACGCCGTTCCGCAACGCGGGTGGATCAGACTGAACTTCTGCACGCGCTCTGGCGTCAGCTCCGAGCCTGCCTCGAGGGCGTTGATCGTCTTGTGCTCGGCGCCGTGGTACTGGAACACCCGCTTGAGGTCTGGCAGGAGGCCGATGAGCCCGATGTACGCGATGAAGACCGCGACGCGGATCACGCCCTCGACGACCACGAACGGCGCGGTGCCGTGGATCGGGAGCCAGTTCGTGATCAACGCCGGGCCGACCTTGAACAGCATCAGCGCGAACCCGATCGCGATCGCGAACGAGAAGATGATCTGGCCGCGCGTGATCTCCGTGACGACCTTGCCCTCGTCGTCCTCCTCGCGCGCCGCGACGTTGGCCGAGATCGCGAGCGCACGGAAGCCGATCGCGAGCGACTCGCCCAGCGCGATCACCCCGCGGATCACGGGGAGGCGCCACACCCGGTGACGGCGCATAGGCGACGAGACGTCGCGCACGACCTCCTCGATCTGCCCCTCCGGCGTGCGAACCGCCACGGCCCAGCACGACGGGCCGCGCATCATCACGCCTTCGAGCACCGCCTGTCCCCCGTACGAGACGCTCATGAGCGCAGGCTACTCAGGACGGTGGCGCGCGCCTAGGAGGCGCTCTTCGCCGCGGCGGCCTTCTCGAGCCGGCGCTGGAAGCGCTCCACCCGGCCGCCCGAGTCCATGAGCTTCTGCTTGCCCGTGTAGAACGGATGGCAGGCGGAGCAGACCTCCACGTGGAGCTCGGGCTTCGTCGAACGGGTCGTGAACTCGTTCCCGCAGGAGCAGGTCACGTGCGCGACGACGTACTCGGGATGGATGTCGGCCTTCATCGACCGGCCAGGATAGCAGAGGCGTCCTCCGGCCCTACGTTGCCTCCCGAGACGACGGCGACCACCCGTTCACCGGGAATCCTCCCGCGGAGCACGGCCGCCACGGCGGCCGCCCCGGCAGGCTCGCAGGCGAGCTTCGCCTCGGCGTAGACCTTGCGCATGGCGTCCTCGATCTCGTCGTCGGAGACCCTGACCACCTCGACGCCGGCCGCGCGGCACACCGCGAGCGCGTTCCGGCCGGCGTACGGCGCGTCGAGCCCTCCGGCGCGCGTCTGCGGCGTGATCGGCACCGGCTCGCCGGCCTCGAGGGCGAGTGCGAGCGAGTCGGACGCCTCGGGCTCGACGCCCACGACGCGGACGCCCCGCCCGTGCACGGCCGCCGCCATGCCCGCGACGAGCCCCGCGCCACCCACGGGCACCGCGATCACCTCGGTTGCCGGCGCGTCCTCGAGGATCTCCAGCCCGACGGTGCCCTGACCGGCCATCACGAGCGGGTCGTCGAACGGGTGGACGAGCACGCCGCCGGTCTCGTCGAGGTGCTCCTCGAGGCGGGTGAACGCCCCGGCCGGGTCGTCGGCCTCGACGTCGACCCGTGCCCCGAGCGCACGTGCGCGCTCGAGCTTGAACGGGCTCGCCGCGGACCACGAAAACACGGTGCAGTCCAGCCCTTCCGCTGCCGCCCCCCACGCGAGCGCGATCGCGTGGTTGCCCGCGGACGCGCCGGCGACGCCGCGCCGGCGCTCCTCCGGATCGAGCGCGGCGAGTCGGTTCGTCACCCCGCGTGCCTTGAACGAGCCCGTGTGCTGGAGGAGCTCGGCTTTGAGCGAGAGCCCGGGTGCGAGCCCGGATCCGTCGAGCAGCGGCGTTCGTCGCGTCCGGCCGCGAATCGTCTCCGCCGCCCGGACGACGTCGTCGCGCGTCACCGGCTCTCCGCCCACGCGCCGATCGTAGAAGGAACGGTCCGCCCTCGACCTCAGAATGCGCCGCATGAGCGCGCCGTCCCCGCCGCACCCCGTCCGCCTCGTGGTGCGCGACGACCTCCGGAGACGGCGGCTCACCGTGTTCTTCCGGCTGCTGCTGGCGCTGCCGCAGCTCGTCTGGGCGACGTTGTTCGGGACGGCGGCGTTCATGCTCGCGTTCGTCGTCTGGCTGGCCGTGCTGTTCGAGCGGCGGGCGCCGGCGTCGCTGCACGGGTTCCTCGCCGGCTACGTGCGCTACACCGTGCACCTCACTGCGTACCTCTGCCTCGCCGCCGACCCGTACCCCGGCTTCACCGGCGGCAAGCCGTACCCCGTGGACGTCGAGATCGACCCGCCGGCGCCGCAGGGACGGCTCGGCGCCGCGTTCCGCCTCCTGCTCGCGCTGCCGGCGTTTGCGCTCGCGTCCTCGCTCGCCGGCTCGATGGCGGCGGGCAGCTCCTTCGGCGGCTCGGTCGGGAGCGCGGCCGGCGGCCTCGCGATCACGGTCGGCGTGCTCGGCTGGTTCGCAGCGCTCGCCCGTGCGCGAATGCCACGCGGGATGCGCGACGCGGCGGCGTTCGCGATCGGCTACGGCGCCCAGACCACGGCCTACGCGCTCATGCTCACCGACCGCTACCCCGACGCGACGCCGGGGAAGGCGGACCCGCCGCCCGAGCTCCCGGAGCACCCCGTCTCGATCGCGATCGATCGCGACCGGAAGCGTCCCCGTCTGCTCGTCCTGTTTCGGTTCCCGCTCGTGGTGCCGCATCTCCTGTGGCTCACGCTCTGGTTCGTGCCGGTCGTCCTCGCGACCGTCGTCGCGTGGGTCGTCGCGCTCGCGCGAGGGCGCGTGCCGGGTTTACTCCACCGATTCGTGGCGTCGTTCGTGCGCGCGGTGACCCACGTCTCGGCGTTCCTGCTCGTGGTGGGGCGGCCGTTCCCCGGCTTCCTCGGCCGGGAGGGGAGCTACCCGATCGACCTGACGATCGCGCCTGCCGCGCGTCAGCCGCGTCTCGGCGTCCTCTTCCGAGGCTTCCTCCTGCTTCCCGCGCTGCTGCTCTCGTCCGCGTACGGCGGCGTGGCGTTCGTCGCGGCGGTGCTCGGGTGGTGCGCCGCGCTCGTGACCGGTCGGATGCCGCCGAGCCTGCGCGACCTCGCGGGCGTCTCGCTTCGTTACCAGGCACAGGTCACCGCGTACGCGCTCCTCCTCACGGCCCGGTATCCGGACTCGTCGCCGGCGCTCGAGCGTCCGCGTCCGCTCGAGCTCGAGGCGGCGCCCGCATGACCGCGCTGCGGTTCGCGATCGGCGCGGCGCTCGTCGCGGCGTGGCTCGCGCTCGCGTGGCTGCTCTCCGGCAGCGCCGTCCCCGACGGGCTGGAGCTCCCCCACGTCGACGTCTCGACCGTCTTCGGCCGCGCGCTCGTCGCGCGCACCGAACGGTACGAGCGGCTCCTGCTCGTGATCTGGGTGCTGCAGGCGCTCGCCATGCTGGGCGCGCTCGCCGTCTGGGCGAGGTTCGGCGGCCGCTACGCGAGCGAGTCGGCAGCGGGCCCGATCGGCACGGGAATGCTGCTCGGCATGCTCGGGCTGGCGATCGTCTGGCTCGTCCAGCTGCCGTTCTCCCTCGTTGCGCTCTGGTGGCACCGTCGCCACGACGTCTCGCACGCGGGGTACCTCGACACCGTGTTCGGCGGCTGGGCGCAGCTCGGGGTCACGTTCGTCGCGCTCTCCGTCGCGCTGCTCGTCGTCATGGGCCTCGCGCGGTGGCTCGGCTCGTGGTGGTGGATCCCCGGCGCTGCGGTGCTCACGGGGATCGTGGCGCTCGTGCTGCTCGTCTCCCCGTATGCGTACCCCGGGCTCGAGCGCCCGAACGATCCGGGGCTCGTCGCGCGCTACGACCGGCTCGCGCGCGAGGAAGGGGTCTCGGGGATACCGCTTCGGGTCGAGAAGGTGAGCGACACGACGAGCCAGGCGAACGCGTTCGCCTTCGGCCTCGGGCCGTCCCGCCGCGTGGTGTTGTGGGACACGCTGCTCGACGGCAGGTTCGGCGAGCGGGAGGTCGACGTGGTGCTCGCGCACGAGCTCGCCCATCACTCGAGCTATCACCTTCCGAAGGCGATCGGCTGGTTCGCGCTGTTCGCGCTCCCGGGCGCGCTGCTCCTGACGCTCGCGACGCGGAGTCGGGGCGGGATGGGCGAGCCGCTCGCGATCCCGCTCGCACTGCTCGTCGCCGCGGCGTGGATGCTCGTCACGTCGCCCGCGCAGAACCTCGTCAGCCGTCGCGACGAGGCCGAAGCGGACTGGAAGGCGCTCTCCACGACGCGCGACCCCGAGGCGGCCCGCCGGCTGTTCCGCGCGTTCGCAGCGACCTCGCTCGGCGACCCGAGCCCGCCGACGTGGGCGTACCTCTTTCTCGAGACCCACCCCACGCTCGCCCAGCGCGTCGCGATGGCCGACGCCTGGGCGGCGCGCAACGGCGTCAGGTGATCGTGTACTCGGGGCCGGAGCCGCCCTCGGGGGGCGTCAGTCGTCCGCCCTTTGCGCTGATCGCCCCGCACTGGACGCAGTTCGAGGGATTCATCTCGACCGTGACGGTTCCGTCGCCGTCGGC
>DASSUT010000237.1:0-11660 GCA_035706725.1 Gaiella sp.
TCGGCGCCGACGAGGCCCGAGACCCTCGGCCACTCCGCTGCGGCGACCAGGAAGACGCCGAGGGCGAGCAGGACGATCCACGGCCAGCTCACGACGCCCATTCTAGAGGCTCACGCCGGGTCTGGGGAGATCACACCGGACGGACGAGCGTGCCCCGCGCGGCCTCGACACGCGGCCGTGCGTGACAGCCTTCGAGGTGGTCGTCGACGAGTCCCATCGCCTGCATGAACGCGTACACGGTCGTCGGCCCGACGAACGTCCAGCCCCGTCGCTTGAGCTCCTTCGCGAGCGCCCGCGACTCCGGGGTGTGCGACAGCGCCGAGAGCTGGTCCCACGTGACGCGGCGGGGTCGCGAGGTCGCCGGTGGCTCGAAGCGCCACACGAACGCCGCCAGCGAGCCCGCCTCCTCGACGAGCTCCTCCGCCCGTCGGGCATTGTTGACCGCCGACTCGATCTTGCCGCGGTGCCGCACGATCGACGCGTCGGCGAGCAGACGCTCGACGTCGCGCGGGCCGTAGCGGGCGACGAGCGTGAAGTCGAACCCGGAGAACGCGCGCCGGAACGCCTCGCGCTTGCGGAGGATCGTCAGCCACGACAGGCCGGCCTGGAACCCCTCGAGCGTGAGCTTCTCGAACAGCCGGACGTCGTCCGTGACCGGCATCGCCCATTCTTCGTCGTGATAGGCCCGGTACGCCGCATCCTCGCCCGAGCCCCACCAGCAGCGTGCGACACCGTCGTCGGCGACGACGACGCCGGCGACCTCAGCCGGCAACCACCACCTCCATCGGCAGGTCAGCGAGAGGGACGCCGCCGGCCGCGGTGACGAGCCAGGTGTCCTGCATGTAGAGGCAGTCCTCGCCGTTCGCGGCGATCGCGTGCGGATGCATGGAGAGGACCATGTTCTCCGCGAGCTCGGTCTCGACGCCCTCGCCGATCTTCGGGAACTCGATCATGGTCATGCCGATCGAGTGGCCCGTGACGTGACCGAGGTGGTAGCCGCGCTCATGGAAGCCCTTCGACACCGCCACGTGGACGTCGTGACACGTTGCGCCGGGGCGCATCGCGGTCTTCGCGGCCTCGTAGTACTCGACGTACGCCTCGGCCATGGCTGCCGTGTCCGCCGAGAGCGCGGTGCCGGGCGCGGCGAGGGCGCGCGAGACCTCGACCCAGTGCATGCCGGGGCCCGCGATCTCCAGGGAGGGGAGCACGAAGTCGCCGAGCACCTCGTCCCTGCGCGCGATCTTGAACTCCGGCAGCGCGAGCCCGGAGCGGCCGGGCGCGGTCAGCACCATGTTCATCGTGAGGCGCCCGCAGCCTTCCGCGACGAAGTACTCCTCGGCGGCCGCCATCACCTCCGCGGCCGACCGGCCGGGCTCGTACGCATCCGCGAAGAGCTCGAACCCGCGGCGATTGATGCGCACGGAGTCGCGCACGCTCTCGAGCTCCGCCTCGCTCTTCACGGCGCGGGCGTGGTCGAACTCGACGTCGAACGGCACGACCTCGAACGCCTCGAGCGCCCGGTAGTCGCGCACGGTCATCACGTAGTCGAGCCCGTACACCCCGATGCGGCGCCAGCCGCGGTCCTTTGCGTGATCCGCGATCGCCTGCCCGGGGAACGGGTCGAACCGCTGCTCGACCTGCGCGGTCCCGTGCTCCCCGACGTACCGCGCCTCCGACGGGAACACGACGAGCGGGTCGCCCTCCGCGGGGACGACGACGTACGCGTACCGGTGGACGATCTGGAAGCCGGAGAGGTACGTGACCGCGCCCTCGAATCCCGAGTACTCGTTCCCCGAGACGACGAGCCCGTCGAGCGCGTGCTCGGCCATCGCCGCGCGGACGTTCGTGAGGCGGCGATCGAGCTCGGTGGAATGGGAAACGGTGTCGGTAACAGGCTGAAGCCTGTCACCGAGGGAAACGGTGTCGGTAACAGGCTGAAGCCTGTCACCGACGCTGTTCTTTACTGCCATGAAGCCTCAACCCCCTTGATGAGTGCGGTCACCGCGTCGTGGAGCGGCGTCGCGACGCCGAGCTCGCGGCCGAAGCGCGCGATGCCCCCGTTCAGGTAGTCGATCTCGGTCGGCCGGCGCGCCTCGACGTCCTGCAGCATCGACGCCTTGTGCCCGTACGCCACGTCGGGGCGGGCGGCGTGGTCGATGAGCTCCTCGGGATCGGCGTCGAGCTCGATCCCCTGCGCGGTCGCGACCGCCTTGCCCTCGTCGACGAGCCCCGAGACGAACGCACGCAGGTCCGGCCGCTCGCAGAGCCGGCCGTGGGTCAGGCCGGTGAGCGCCCCCACCGGGTTCGTCGACGCGTTGAAGATCACCTTCCGCCACTGGGGCGGGCGCGCATCGGCGACCGCGGTGGCAGGCATGCCGGCGCGCGTGCAGGCGTCGGCGAGCGGCTCGACCGCCGCGAGCTCGAGCGGCCGCGGCTCGAAGGGGCCGAAGGTCGTCTCGCCCTGCACGTCCCACTGCACGACGCCCGGCTCGAGCACCTTGCCGGCCGGGAACGTCGTGCCGCGGATCACCCGCTCGACGTGCTCCGCAAGCGTCTCCTCGTTCCCGACGCCGTTCATCACCGTCGCCACGGCGCCCTGCGCGAAGACGTGCGCCGTCGACGCGATCGCCGCTCCCGCGTGCATCGCCTTCGTCGCGACGATGCCGAAGTCGCACGGGGGGATCGACGTCGCGTCGCTCGTCGCGTTCGGGTGGCCGGTCACCTCACCTGCCCCCACGAGCCGGAGCCCGCGCTCACGCATCGCGGCGACGTGTGCCTCGTGCAGGTCGTACGCCCAGACCTCGACGTCGTCGAGCGTCGAGAGGTTTGCGGCGAACAGCGAGCCCACCGCGCCGCAGCCGACCACGCAGATCCTCATCGGGTACCTCCTTCAGGCGCCGGGGCCGCCGCAGTGGTGGAGCGGCGAGGCCTCGGCAGGGAGAACTCCCGTCCACCGGTGAGGCCGCTCGGGCGGAGCACGAGCACCGCCGCCATGATCGTCCCGAGGATCACGAGCCGCGTTCCCTGGGGCAGGTCGATCGTGAAGCCCACGCCGACACCCTGCTCGGCCTGGCTCAGGAACGAGTCGAGGGCGCTCACGGCGAGCGCGCCGACGACCGCGCCCCAGAGGCTCGAGACGCCGCCGACCACGAGCATCGCGAGGGTGAGGAACGTGAGCTCGAGGTACACCTGGTCGGCAGTGATCGAGCCGAGCATGTGCACGTAGAGACCCCCCGCGAGGCCCGCGAGCGCGCCGGACAGCGTGAACGCCCAGAGCCGCTGGCGGTGCACGTCGATCCCCACGGCCTGCGCCGCGGCCGGATCCTCGCGGGTCGCGCGCAGCGAGCGGCCGAACCGGCTCCGCTGGTAGGCGAACGCGACCACGATCACCACCACCGTTCCGAGAGCGGCCTGCAGGAGGCCGGACTCCGGGACGAGCGGGAGCGTGGTCGCGCCCGGGCCGATCTTCGTCCACTCGCGCAGGAGATTGTGGGTGATCTCGAGCACGGCGAATGTCGCGATGCCTGCCGCGAGGCCGGAGAGGCGCATCAGCGGCACCCCCACGAGGAACGCGAACAGCCCGCCGACGGCGGCGGCGAGCACGAGCGACGGGATGTTCCCGATCGTGTGGTCGCGCAGGAGCGGAAAGAGGTCCGGGAGCACCCCGGTCTTCGACTCGAGCGGGATCGTCATCACGCCCGCGGCGAAGGCTCCGACCGCGACGAAGCTGATCTGGCCGAACGAGAGCACGCCGGAGTTCCCCACGAACACGTAGATCGCGACCACGATCGCGACCGAGACGATCGCGGTGAGGAAGTAGATCTCGGTGGCGCGCGACGTGAACGACGCGATCACGGCCGCGCCGACCACGAGCACGATCGGCGCGAGCAGCTGGGCCGCGTCGTCGACCCGCCGACTCACAGCCGTTCCACCAGGCCCCTGCGGCCGCGCGCGAAGAGGCCATCGGGCCGCACGAGGAGCACGCCGATCACGAGCAGGAACACGACGGACGGGAGGAACACGGTCTTGTCGGTCGGCAGCGCCCCGTTGATCACGCCGGTCGTGAACCCGATCGCGAACCCGCCGAGCATCGCGGTCCAGAGCCGGTCGATCCCGCCCACGACCACGCCGACGAGCACGATGATCGTGTCCTTCAGCGCGAAGTCGGGCGAGACGAGCGGGTTCTGGACGGTGAGGATCACCGCGACCGCCGCGGCGAGGAGCGCGGAGAGCAGCACCGCGACGCCGATCACCGTGTTCGCGCGGACGCCGAGCATCCGTGCGGTCGAGAAGTCGGTCGCCGCCGCGCGCATCTGGAGGCCGATCCGTGTCCGTGTGAGCAGGAGGGCGAGCACGCCGAGCGCGACGACCGCGACCACGATCGCGACGATCGTGACCTTCCGCACCTCGACGCCCCACACCGTGACGGCCCGGTTCAGCGAGGCGACGGACGCGGCCGGCTCGCCGATCGTGTCGTCGCGCACGTCGATCAGCAGGGCCACGTTCTGGAGCAGGAACGCGACCGCGAACGTCGTCACGAGCATGACCGCGGGCGACTGCGTCCGCAGCGGCCGAAACACCAGCCGGTCCATGAGGCCCGAGACGACGACCGTGACGACGACACACATTGCGATCCCGGCCCAGGTCGGCCAATCGGCCTGTGAGGTGAACGCGAGCGTGTACGCCCCGGCCATCACGATCTGGCCGTAGGCGAAGTTCACGAGCCGCAGCACGCCGAACACGAGTCCGATCCCGACCGCCATGAGGGCATACACCGCGCCGAGGCCGACGGCGTCGACCACCGTCTGCGCATCGAGGGCGCCCAGGAAGCACATGCCGCTCATGACAGGTACGCGTGCACCATCGACTCGGTGTCGCCGGCGTCGGAGGGGCCGAGCGTGAGCCGGACCTCGCCGTTCGCCATCAGGTAGGTGCGGTCGGCGAACGCGACCGTGCGCTGGGCCCGCTGCTCGACGAGCAGCACGGTGATCCCGCGCCGCCGGATCTCGGCGAGCGCGTCGAACACGACGTCGACCACGCGCGGGGCGAGCCCGAGCGACGGCTCGTCGAGGAGCAGGAGCTCGGGCCCCGCGACGAGCGCCCGGCCGATCGCGAGCTGCTGCTGCTGGCCGCCGGAGAGCGCGCCGGCCTGCCTGCGGCCGAACTCCTTGACGATCGGAAAGAGCGCGTAGACCTCCTCGAGGGCCTCGTCCTCCCCCGCTCGGCCGCGGCGCCCGCTCAGGCCGAGGCGGAGATTCTCCTCCACGGTGAGCTCGGCGAAGATCCGGCGGCCTTCGGGGACGAGCGCCACGCCCGAGCGCGCGATCGATTCCGGCGCGCGCCCCCGGACGGAGCGGCCCGACACCCGGACGTCGCCGTCGTGCACCCGGGCCGCGCCCATGATCGCGTGGAGCGTCGTGGACTTTCCGGCGCCGTTCGGCCCGATCAGCCCGACGATCTCGCCGCGCATGACCTCGAGGCTCAGGCCGCGGACGGCCGTGACACCGCCGTACAGCACCGTGAGCCGATCGAGCTCGAGCACCGGGGTCGCGGCAGGCTCGGCGCTCACTGGTCCTCCGCGACCGCGGTCTCGCCGAGATAGGCGGCCGCCACGTCGAGGTTCCCGCGGATCTCCTCGGGCGTGCCCTCGGCGAGCATTCGCCCCTGGTCGAGGACGTGGATCCGGTCGCACACGTCCATGATCAGCGCCATGTTGTGGTCGATCAGCAGCACCCCTGCCTCGTGGTCGTCGCGCACCGAGCGGACGACCGCGGCGAAGGCGGGCACCTCGGCCTCCGTGAGGCCGGCCGCGGGCTCGTCCATCAGCACGTAGCGCGGCTCGGTCGCGAGCGCCCGTGCAACGCCGAGCCGGCGCTCGTCGCCGTGCGGCAGCGACGCCGCCGGGTCCTCCGCGCGGCGGTCGAGACCGAGCAGCGAGAGGAGCTCGTCCGCTCGCCGGCGTGCCTCGCGCGGGCCCGTGCCGGTGCCGATCGCCGCGATCTCGACGTTCTCCCGCACCGTGAGGTTCCGGAACGAGCGGCTGTGCTGGAACGTGCGGGCGAGCCCCGCCCGGCCCCGCTTGTGCGCGCGCCAGCGCGTCACGTCCTGGCCGTCGAGCTCCACGGTGCCGACGGTCGGGGCGTCGAAGCCGGAGAGCACGTTCACGAGCGTCGACTTGCCGGCCCCGTTCGGGCCGATCAGCCCGACCACCTCGTTGCGGTGGAGCTCGACGGTCACCCCGTCGAGCGCCTGCACCCCCTCGAAGGAGCGTGACACGGCGGTGGCCCGGAGTGCCGCTCCGGGCCACCGCTCGTCGTCTGACCGGCTCGTCTCGGGCAAGCCCTAGATCTTCGGGACGACCTTCGCCGTCACGGTGGCGACGATCTTCGGCTTGCTGTCCTGGATCCGCAGCACGCGGTACTGCCGTCCGAACACGGTGTGGAGCTGCGGCGAGAAGCTCACGAGGCCCGAGATCGTCGGCACCTTCTTGAACCTCTCCATCTGCGCCGCGAGCTTCGCGCCGTCGGTCGATCCCTTCGCCCGCTTGATCGCGGTGACGACGCCGTCGATCGCGGCTGCGCCCGTGACGAAGCCGCCCGTGCCCGCCTTCACCTTCTTCGCGAGCGCGTTCACGGCCTTGCTCGGATCGTCCCCGAAGGCCGACGCGAACGTCACCGCGTAGTAGTTCGAGATCGAGGGCGACTTCGGCAGCCAGTACGTGCCGTCGCCGGCCCACGAGTTCAGGATCGGGACGTTGTTGCCGAGCGTCCGCAGGCCCGCGACGAGCGCGGGCAGCTCCCCGAACGACGTCGAGGTGACGACGACGTCGGCGTCGACGCCGTTCAGCCGGCTGACCGCGTTGTTCACGTTGTTCGCACCGGTCGCGTAGGTCTCACGGTCGACGATCTTGCCGCCGAGCTGCGTGAACCGGGCCTCGAACGCCTGGACGACGTTCTTGAAGTACACGAGCAGCGTGTTCGTGGCGGTCGCGGCGGTCTTCCAGCCGCGGCTCCACGCGTACTGGGCCATCGCCGAGCCCTCGTCCTGCGCGACGTTGCCGAAGCTGAACGCGAGCTTGCCCTTCTTGCCGAACCGCTTCGGACCCATCTGGTCGGTGCCGATGCACGGCGCGATCGCGAGCATGCCCCTGTTCAGGGCCTCCTGCACGACCGGTGTCGCGTAGTCGACGTCGCACGTCACGAACATGATGTCGGCGCCGGCCCCGATGAGGCTCGCGGCACACGACTTCGCCTTCGCGGGGTTGTTGTTCTGCGTGTCGCAGGTCTTGATCTGGAGCTTGCGACCGAGCACGCCGCCCTTCGCGTTGAGCTGGTTGACCTGGATCTTTGCCGCGGCGAGCGCCGGGTTGTCGAACGGGGCCATGTTGCCCTTGCTGTCGAACGCCCAGCCGATCACGATCGGCTTCGACTGGGCCGCGGGCGCCGTTGCGGCAGTCGCCGCGAGGACCGCCGCGAGCGTCGCGAGGAGCGCCACGAGCGCTCCTGTCTTCCTGTTTCTCATCACGCCTCCTGGGCTTGACGGGTGGACGGTTGGGGCCAGGACTCCTCCTTTGCCTTGACGAGACGGAGCAACGCCGTGTGCAACGGCACCGGGACCCCGTGTCGCTCCGCTTCGCGGACGAGCGAGCCGGTGATCAGGTCGATCTCGGTCGCTCTACGTGCTTCGACGTCTTCGAGCATCGAGGGATAGTGCTTGTAGCCGCGCTGCGTCGCGTGCACGTTCATCTCCCACGGGTCCTCGTAGAGCTCGATCCCGGCCGCCGCGGCGACCGCCTTGCCCTCGTCGATCAGGTCGTGGACGAGATGACCGAGGTCGGCCGGCGACTCCTCCTGCGCGAAATGCTCGTCGTGCGGCAGCCCCGTGAGCGCCGCGACCGCATTGACGGTCGCGTTGAAGATCAGCTTCGACCACTGCGCGGGCCTGAGGTCGGGGAACGTCTCCGCCTCGAGCCCCGAACGGCGGACGAGGTCGCCGATCTCCTCGACCCGCTCGTACGGCGTGTCCGCGTACGGCCCCATCCACGTCGCGGTGTCGAGGATGTACTCGACCTCGGTGTCCGAGTGCTTCGTGCCAGACATGAACGTCACGGCCGAGACGAGCTGCCAGTCGCCGTGCGCGCGCACGACCTCCTCCGCGCCGAGCCCGTTGAGCGTGGTCATCAGCGTGGCGTCGGGGAAGAGGCCCTCGAGCGAGGCCGCGGCATTCTCGAGGCCGTCCGCCTTCGTCGCGACGATGCCGAGGTCGAAGTCGGGCAGGTCGTCGGGGTCCGCGCTCGCGAAGAGCGTCGCGTGGCGGTCGCTCCGGCCGGTGACGCGGAGGCCTTCTCGGTTGAGCGCGTCGGCGTGCTCGCGGCGGCGCGTGAGCACCGACACCTCGGCCACGTCCGCCAGGTGCCCCGCGTAGAGGCTTCCGATCACGCCCGCTCCGATCACGCAGACACGCTCGATCACCCGACCACTTCCCTCCCCTACGAGCCGGCCTGCGCGAGCTCGGCCGGGGCGGCCTCGCGGACGCGCGGGATCACCGCCGACGCGAACAGCTCCTGGTTCTTGATCGCCATCCAGTGCGGGGCGCCGCCGGCGTTGACCGTGATGCCGATCTCCGTGATCCCGGGGCAGATCTTCCGCGTCTCCTCGATCCGCTCCACGATGTCGTCCGGCGTGCCGACCCAGACGTAGTCGTCCTCCACGAGCTGCTCGTACGGCACCTCGGCGAGCTGCTCCATGATCCCGGACGCGTAGAACCCGTATCCCGCCTTGACGAGCGCGTCGGCGTCCGGCTTGTCGTGCTCGAGGAGGGGCGAGCTGTTCCCGTAGATGAACCCGGGAACCCAGGTACGCGCCTCGCGCAGCGCGGTTTCCCGCTCCTCGTCGAGGTGACAGGCGTGGATCCACACGATGTCGGGCGTCGTGCCGTGCTCGGCGCACTTCGCGCGGTAGAGGTCGAGCTGCTCCTCGAGGGCCTTGTACGGGAGCAGCGGCGGCACCGCGACACCCCAGCCGTGCTCGGCCGCGAGCTCGTACGTCCGGTCGGAGGTACCGCCGAGGAAGATGCGGAAGCTCCGGTTCGGGAACGGGACGACGTGCGAGTCGCCGACCTCGAAGTACGTCCCGCTGTGCGAGAAGCGCTCGTTCCCGAGCGCGGTGAAGAGAAGGTCGACCGCCTCCTCGTAGCGCGGCCGCGCGTGCTCGTCGAGCGGCACCCCCGCCCGCTCCGGGATCCACCCGTGGCCCCGGCCGACGCCCCATTCGTAGCGCCCGCCCGTAAGGATGTCCGTGACCGCGATCGCGGACGCAAGCACCATCGGGTTGTGGTACGGCAGCACGTGGAGCATCGTGCGGAAGTGGATCGTCCGCGTCCGCTGCGCCGCGGCGGCGAAGAGTGCGGTCGGGTTCGCCGAGATCGAGAACTTCGGGAAGAAGAAGTGCTCGATCGAGGCGTAGCAGTCGTACCCGAGACGGTCCGCGTTCTCGATCTGCTCGAGCACCTCGCCGTACAGCTGTTGCGGCGTCTTGCCGTCGTGGAGCTGCATCTCGGTGTAGAGGCTGAACCGCACTACCGACCTCCCTCCGCGTGACATGTCAATGCGACGAGTATTCCGGAGCGTGTCATGTCAGTCAATCCGAGCGCTCAGAACTCCGCTCCCTGCCAGCGGAGGTCGCGTGCGCTGACCTCGATCGCACGGATCGCGACCGGCTCGGGCTCGTTCGCCTCGTGCGCCGGCGTCCAGACGCCCCAGGAGCGCCGGTAGTACATGAGCGGCGACCCGAGCTCGGGTCGGATGCCTCCACCCTCGACGAGCGCGACGAGCAGCACGTGGTCGCCGACGACGAGCTCCTCCAGCGTCGAGCACTCCGCCCACGCGAGCGCGTCGTCGTGCAGGACCGGAAGTCCCGAGTCGCCCTGGGTCCACGCGACGTGCGCGAACTTGTCGTGCTCCTTCGACGCGAACAGCAGGCAGAGGTCGCTTCGACCCTCCGCGACGAAGTTGACCGCGAACGCCCTGCGCTCCCGGAGGGCCGCGAGGGTCCGCGAGGCGAGGTCGACGCACACGAGCACGGTCGGCGGGTCGGCGGAGACGCTGCACACCGCGGTCGTCGTCAGCCCGCGCGGGATTCCCTCGGCCGTCGTCGTGGTGACGATCGCCACACCGGACGGGAACGAGGCCATCACGTCGAAGAACGTCTGCCGGTCGATCGGCAAGGCGCTACCGCCCCGCGGCCGGCCCGCCCGCCTCGCCGGAACGCCTGCGCACGAGCCGCCGGAAGTCCTGATCGGAGACGAGGCCGCGCCTCTTGGTCCCGAGCCGCTTGACGTCCGCGAGCAGCGCGGCCCGGGCCTCGGGCTCGGCCTCGAGCCCGAGCCGTGCGAGCGTGATCCGAATCGAGTCGAGCCCGCTCTTCTTCCCGAGCACGATGCCCCGCTCCGCGCCGACGACCTCGGCGGCGTACGGCTCGATCGCCGGCGGGTCGTGGAACTGCGCGGCGACTGCGCCCGACTCGCGGGTGAACAGCGCCTCGCCGGTCACCGCCTTCCACGGCGGGAGCGGCGTGCCGGCGCGCTCCGCGACGAGACGCGAGAGCGCCCGTGCCTGCGTCAGGTCGAGCCTGGTAGGGATGCCGTACAGCGCCTCGAGCGCGAGCGCCACCTCCACGAGGTCGGCGTTCCCCGCTCGCTCCCCCATGCCGTTGACCGTGCCCTGGACCCACGTGGCGCCGGCCTGCACGGCCGCGATCGCGGCGGCCGTCCCGAGCCCGAAGTCGTCGTGGCCGTGCCAGTGGACGGGCACGTCGAGGCGGTCGAGCGCCCGGGACACGAGCAGCGCGGCGGCCTCGGGCGTGGCGATCCCGAGCGTGTCGACGACCACCACCTCCGCCGCCCCGGCCTCGACCGCCGCCGCGTACGCGCGATCGAAGAAGTCGAGCGCCGCGCGCGAGGAGTCGACGCCGAAGAACGCGACCCGGATCCCGTGCTCGACCGCGAACGACACCGCGCCCGAGATCCGCTCGAGCATGGTCTCGCGGCTCACCCCGAGCGCCTCGAGCTTGCCGTCGGAGATCGGGCTCTCGATCACCGACGCGCGCACGCCGAGCTCGACGAGGACGTCGACGTCCGCCTGGACCGCCCGCGAGAATCCCCACACCTCGGCGCGGAGCTCCGCGGCCGCGATCAGCTCGACTGCGTGGAAGTCGTCGTCGGAGACGCGCGGGAACCCCGCCTCGATGCGATCGACGCCCGCCGCGTCGAGCGCGCGTGCGATCTCGAGCTTGTCCTCGGGCGTGAGC
The DNA here is from genome assembly GCA_035706725.1 of Gaiella sp. Lineage (GTDB taxonomy): Bacteria > Actinomycetota > Thermoleophilia > Gaiellales > Gaiellaceae > Gaiella. The sequence continues at coordinate 11,307 of DASSUT010000237.1, forward strand.
ACGACGCCGATCGTCTGCTCGCCGTCCCGGAGGGTCGTGTCGTACAGGCCGACCGGCGCGCGCGGCTGCGGATCGAGCGCCTGGTCGTTGATCGACCCCGTCCAGACCTTCGTCCTGTCGATCACGATCGGTCGTCCCGGCAGTTTCTCGCGTAGCGAGAAAGTGCCTCTGGAGGGCAGGGCGTCCTCATGCGCCCGCCTGCACGATGCCGTCGGGGAACGGCGAGAGCTTCTCGGGAATGCCGTCGGTGACGAGGAAGTTGTCCTCGAGCCGGAGGCCGCCGCCACCTTGCCAGTAGCATCCTGGCTCTATTGCAAGCACCATCCCCGCCTCCATCTCGCCGCCGCCGGCCTG
>DASSUT010000238.1:0-30259 GCA_035706725.1 Gaiella sp.
CCTCGGAGATCTGCGCGTCCGGATCGGTGATCGACTTTGCGAGATAGGAGTCGTCGGCGGTCACCGTCGAGCCGTCGTCGAGCGTCACGGTCGAGCCGGCGAGGCCCTTCATCGTCGGGCCGACGCCGGCGGAGCCGTCGACTGAGTGGCACCCCGAGCATCCCGTCGAGCTCCAGAGCTCCTCGCCGCGAGCCAGGAGCGCCGCCTCGGACGTCGCCCCGCCGGTCGGCTGCGTCTCGGCCGGCTGCGTCTCGGTTGCAGGAGGCGTGGTCTCCGTTTGCGCCGGCTCGGTCGGCGTCGTCGCGACAGGTGCCGTCTCAACGGCGGCAGCAGTGTTCGGGTCGTCCTGACCGCGGTCGTAGCCGATCGCGTACGCGCCGACCATCAGCCCGAGGATCGCGGCCCCGGCCGCAAGCCCGCCGGCGATCCACTTCCACAGCGCGTCGCCGCTCGTCGTCTGGTCAGCCACGTCAGCCTCCTGTCGCTCCCGCCGCGTACATCAGGGCCATCCCGATCGAGAGCACGAGCACGAGGCGGCCCACGACGAGCCCGAGGGTCCCCGCCGCGAGCCCTGTGACCACGCCGAGCGCCGTGATCCCGAGGTGGTAGAGGAGGTGCACCCAGTCGTTCGACTCGAACGACTCGTAGATCGAGGGCAGCATCACGAGCAGCATCGCGGCGGGCGCGAGGATCACGACCACGATTCCGAGGCTTGTGAGATGCCGGAGCCGCGCGAAGACCGCGGGCGTCGATGCGAAGGCGGCGCCGACGAGGAGCCCGACGAGGAACTGCGCCGCGTGTTGCAGGTGGTGGTAGCGCACGCTCGACTCGGTCGCCTCCGTGATCGGCGGCGCGAACGAGGCGAGAAACACGATCGCGGCGGCGCTCACCGCCGCGAACTGGAAGCCCGTGGTGAGCATCGGCTCGGGCGCCGTGGGCGCGGGCAACGGCCTCTGTGACGGCAGGACGCGTTCCCAGCGGTACACGCTCGCGATGCGCGCGAGCCTGAGGCATTCGGCTAGCAGCACGAGCACGCCGACCGCGAACACGATCACGAAGATGCTCGCCACCAGGCTGTAGCCGGCGGTGCCGTCGGGGTGGACCGCCCAGCGCCGGGGGACACCGAGGACGCCGGACACGTACCAGACCGCGAGGAACCCGTAGCCGCCGACGAGGAGCGCCCCCAGGACGAAGGCCGAGACGCCTTCGCGCGCCGTCTGCCCGGCGTTTTCCTCGAGCATCCGGACGAACAGCGCGAACGCCCAGAACATCACGCCCATCAGCAGGTACGTGTGGAAGTGCGCAGGCACCCAGAGCGTGTTGTGGAAGCGGAAGTTGATCGGGATCAGCGAGTCGATCACCGCCCCCGTCCCGCCGATCGCCCACCCCATGAACCCGAGGTAGAGCAGCGTCGAGGCGAGCGTCCAGCGGTAGCGCGAGCCCCAGACCAGCACCGCGCCCGTGAAGATCGTCACGACGGCCGGCGGCAGGGCCGCGCCGTACGAGGCGACGCTCGAGATGCCCTGCGCCCACTCGGGCTGGACGAAGTCCATGTAGAGGTGATGCGAGTACGCGGTCGCGACGAACAGCAGCGTGAAGAGCCATGCGACCACGATCGGCTTCGTGGTCTTCCAGGGCCGGCCCGTGTACCCGGGGAGCAGGACGTACACGGCGCCCGCACCGAGGTAGATGATGAGGTTCGCGATCGAGTGGCCGAAGAAGTACGTGAGGTTCTTCGCCCACAAGGCGTCGAGCTGGAGCCCCGAGTCGATCGCGTGGCCGATCAGCGCGACGACGATCGTCGTACCTGCCGCGCCCGCGAGCAGCCCCTCGATCGAGACCACCATCGCAGCGATCGCGGCGGGCGGGGGCGGCGAGTCGTCTCGATTGCGCAGGTACGAGATCCCGAGCGCCCGCTGCAGGCCGCCGTACGCCGCGGTCGTCTGGAGCAGGAGGTCGAGGCAGAAGACGAAGAACCCGGCTCCGACGAGGAGCATGCCGACGAGGAACGTGTCCGTCGCCCACGGCTGCCACGCGCCGAACGAGTCGAACGGGAGCGGCCACAGGAACGTCCAGCCGGAGGCGAAGCCACCGAAGAGGACTGCGATCACGACGAGGACGGCGCCGCCGACGATCGCGAGGTAGGCCGCCAGCATGCGTCCCAGGTGGAGCGGCACCGTCGTCCGGAGCACGAACGTGAGCGCGCCCATCATCGCGAGCAGCGCGCCGACGAGCATCCCGGCCCCGTGCAGCGTCATCAGGCGGTAGAACCACGACGGCGAGAGCGTGATCACCTCCGCCTGCTCGAGGCGCATCGTGAGGCCCGCGAGCCCCATCGCGCAGAACAGGGTGAGACCCGTGCCGACGTAGAGCCACGCGACGCGGCGCTCGCTCAGCCGGGCGGTGGCGAAAAGCTCGGTGCCCCCGGGGTGGAGAACGGTCGCGGCGGCTTCCATCAGCGTTCCCCCACCCGGAACTGGGCCGTCATCAGGTGGTGGTTCAGGCCGCAGAACTCGAAGCAGCGGATCATGTACACGCCGGGCATGTCGAACGTGAGGTCGAGCTTGTTCGTGTAGCCGGGCATGGCCTGAACCGAGCCGATCAGGCGTCCCTTCGGGTCGTAGATGCCGAAGCCGTGGTTGACGTCGACCGACGTGACGTCGAACCGCACCTTCCTGTGGGCCGGCAGGACCGCCGGGTCGATCGTCCAGTAGAACTGACCGCCCGTGACCTTGACCCTCGTGCCGGCGGCGTCGCCCCTCGCGTACGGCAGCAGGAAGGCGGAGGCCCCCACCGCGACCACGCCGAGCCCGCAGAGGAACGCGAGCCACGGCCGGCGCAGCCGGTAGCCCGTCCCCGACACCTCCTCATAGGGCACCTCCTGCTTCGCGTGCGCAGCAATGACGAACGCGACCACGACGATCGCAACGGCGAGGACCGCGAACACGATCCCGATCGCGACCTGTGGCTCCCCGTACCGGAGCACGACCTACCGACCCCAGGCGGTTCTCACGACGGCGCGATTCTCTCGCCGTCGGCGGACGTTCGCAACCGGGACCCGTCGGCGGGCCCGGCGTCAGAGCTTGCGGACGGCGTCGCCGGTTCGCACGGTGCCCGGCTCGACGACCCGCGCGTTGATTCCGCGGAGGTTCAGCGCAAGACCTTCTTCGGTCGAGAAGAACTTCAGAGCCTCGAGACCGAAGCGAGCAGCGAACTTCTTGCAGCCGGTATGGGGCTCGTTGCTCACCTCGAGCACGGCGGGCCCGATCGCAAGGCGCGTGCCCGGCGGCACGTTCCCCTGCGACAGGTCGAGGTCGACGTAGAGCTGGTCACCCGCGAGCGCCCAGCGCTCGCGGCTTCGGGCAACGAGGGCGATCGCGCGGGCGCTCGTGAGCGTGATCTGCGCGGCGCGGTTCGCGGGGCGGCCGCGGGAACGGCCCCGGCTCTCCCAGCTGTCGCCGACGAGCCCGTGCTCGAGGTCGAGCACCGCCTCGTCCACGACCTCGCGCTCGTCGATGGCCGGCCTGCGGACGATCAGCTCGAGGGCGCCGACACCCTTCGGCGCGGAGAGGACGTGACCGAGGCCGTCCTCGAGCTCCTCGCACGTGAGGTGCAAAGAGCTCGTGACACTGTGTTGCAAGCTCGTCATCGCTCGCGAAGGGTCGCATGGCGGCGGACGATCTGCCAGCGGCCCTCGCGCCGCACCCAGACGTCCGTGACGTTCATGTCGTGGCTCAGGTCGCGACCGTCCAGGGTCGCGACCTGGCGGTAGCGCGAGACGAGCACCGCCGTGTTCCCGTAGACCTCCGGGTCGATCTCCTCGTACGAGAAGTCCTCGATGTCGTACGGGCCTGCAGCGGCGGCGAGGAGCTCGTCGCGGTCGAGCTGCCCGGCCGCGCCGTCGAGCGTGAACTCCTCGGCGAGGAGGCCCGCGAGAGCGGCGACGTCGTGCTCCGCGACGGCGCGCGCGAGGTCGTGCGAGAGCTCGACGAGCTCGTTTGCGACGACGGCCGTCATCCGGTCTCGATCCTATCGGGCGCCTCCTGCTCCTCGAAGGCGAATCGGACGACCGGCTCCTTCGCCGCCTTGACCTCGTCGAGGCGCCTCACAGGCCGCCGGTGCGGCGCGTCCTTCAGCACGTCGGGCTCCGACGCGGCCTCGGCCGCGATCGCGCGCATCGCCTCGACGAACGCGTCGAGCCGCTCCTTCGGCTCGGTCTCGGTCGGCTCGATCATCAATGCCTCCGGCACGACGAGCGGGAAGTAGATGGTGGGCGGATGGATCCCGTAGTCCATCAAGCGCTTCGCGACGTCGAGCGCGGTTACGCCGTGTTCGCGCTTGAGCGTCCTCGCCGAGAGCACGAACTCGTGCATGCAGAGCCGGTCGTACGGGAGTTCGTAGACGTCCCTGAGCCGTGCGAGCAGGTAGTTGGCGTTGAGCACGGCGGTGTCGGACATCTCGCGCAGCGCAGGCCCGTAGGCCCGCATGAACGCATACGCCCGCACGAACACCGCGAACGGGCCCGCGAAGCCCCGCACGCGACCGATCGACTTCGGGCGGTCGTGGTCGAGCCGGAAGACGTCACCGTCCCGGACGAGCGTCGGCGCGGGCAAGAACGGCTCGAGCGCTCGGGTGACCGCGACCGGCCCCGCCCCCGGCCCGCCGCCGCCGTGCGGCTGCGAGAACGTCTTGTGGAGGTTGTAGTGCACGATGTCGAAGCCCATGTCGCCCGGCCGCGAACGGCCGACCACCGCGTTCAGGTTGGCGCCGTCGTAGTAGAGGAGCGCGCCCCGGTCGTGGAAGATCCGCGCGATCTCCTCGATGCCCTCGTCGAACAGCCCGAGCGTCGAGGGGTTCGTGAGCATGAGCCCCGCCGTCCGGTCGTCGACCTTCGCGCGCAGGTCTTCGAGGTCGAGGTCGCCGCGGTCGGTGGTCGCGACCTTCGCGAGCTCGAAACCAGCCATCGTCACGCTCGCGGGGTTCGTGCCGTGCGCCGTGTCGGGCGTCACGATCACCGTCCGTCCGTGCTCCCCCCGTTCGGCGAACGCGGCGCGCATGAGCATGAGCCCGGTGAGCTCGCCCTGCGACCCCGCGGCGGGCTGGAGAGTGACGGCCGGCAGCCCTGCGACCTCGATCAGGATCTGCTGGAGCTCCCACATCATCTCGAGCGCCCCCTGCGCCCCGTCTTCCTCCTGGAGCGGGTGCAGGTCGCGGAACCCCGGGATGGCCGCGGCTCGCTCGTTGACCCGGGGGTTGTGCTTCATCGTGCAGCTTCCGAGCGGGTAGAAGCCCGTGTCGATCCCGAAGGTGCGGTCGGCGAGCGCGGTGAAGTGCCGTACGAGCTCGCTCTCCGGGATCTCCGGCAGCCGCGGCGGCCGCGCGCGGGCAAGGTCGGCCGGGATCTCCGCCGCCGGCAGGTCGTACGCCGGGACACGCCCTGCGCGCCGGCCTGCCTTCGACTTCTCGAAGATCACCTCCACTACCGGGTCACCTCCTGGATGACGTCGGCGAGGCGGTCGACGTCGGCCGGGGTGCGCTTCTCGGTGAGCGCGACGAGAAGGACGTCGTCGAGCCCGGGGTAGTCGCGCCCGAGCGGGTACCCCGGGTGGACGCCGTGCTCGCGGACGCGGGCGACGACCTCGCGTGCCGGGACCGGCGTCCGGAATGCGACCTCCTTGAACGTCGGCCGGTCGAACGCGAGCGCGAGCGGCACGCGCTCCTTCGCGTACGCCGCGAGCGCGGCGCAGGTCTCGCCGAGCTCGCGGAGGCCCTCGGGCCCGAGCCAGCACAGCGTGATGAGCCCTGCGAGCGCGAGGAGCGTCTGGTTCGTGGTCATGTTCGAGGTCGCCTTCTCGCGCCGGATGTGCTGCTCGCGGGTCTGCAGCGTGAGCACGAAGCCGCGCTCGCCCTCGAGATCGGTCGTCTCCCCCACGATCCGACCCGGCATCCGCCGGATGAACTCGCCCCGCGCCGCGAGGAACCCGTAGTGCGGGCCGCCGAACGACTGGTAGTTCCCGATCGACTGGCCCTCGCCGATCGCCATCGCGCAGCCGTAGCGACCCGGCGCCTCGAGCACCCCGAGCGAGGCGAGGTCGACGTGGGCGACCGGGAGCGCGCCGCCTTCGGCCGCAGCGGCCGCGAGGTCCGGCGCCGGCTCGAGGCAGCCGAACACGTTCGGCTGCTGGAAGATCGCGATCGCCGCGTCCGCCGACGCGGCAGCGAGCCGCGCAGGGTCGGTCGTACCACCGTCGTGCGGCACCTCGACGACCTCCATCCCGAACCCCGGTGCGTACGTCTTCACGACCTGGCGCACCTGCGGATGGAGCGCCTCCGCGAGGACGACCTTCGAGCGCCCGGTGTGGTGGCGGGCCATGAAGCAGGCGTCGGCCGCGACCGTCGTCCCGTCGTAGCCGGACGCGTTCGAGACGTCCATGCCGGTCAGCTCGCAGATCGCGGTCTGGTACTCGAAGATCGCCTGCAGCACGCCCTGGCTCATCTCGGGCTGGTACGGCGTGTACGCGGTGAGGAACTCCCCGCGGGAGAGAAAGGTGTCGACGACCGCCGGCACGTAGTGGTCGTAGATCCCCATCCCGAGGAAGCTGAGCTCGCGCGACGTGTCGGCGTTCCGTGCGGCGAGCTCCTCGAGCCGGCGGACGAGCGCCGCCTCGGGCAACGCCGCGGGCACGTCGAGCGCACGGTCGAAGCGGACGCCCTCCGGGATCTGCTCGAACAGGTCGTCGACCGAGCCGACGCCGATCGCCTCGAGCATGGCCTCCCGGTCGGCGTCGGTGAGCGGGAGGTAGCCGCTCACTGATCGGCGACGTGGGCCTTGTAGGCCTCGACGTCGAGGAGGGCGTCCACCTCGCCCGCGTCCGTGAGCCTGATCCGGACGAGCCAGCCCTCCCCGTACGGGTCCTCGTTGACGGCCTCGGGCTCGTCGACGACCTTCTGGTTCACCTCGAGCACCTCGCCGGAGAGCGGGGCGATCACGTCGGAGACGGCCTTGACCGACTCGACCTCGGCGTACGCGCCGTCCTTCGTGAGCGTCGCACCGACCTCGGGCGCCTCGTAGTGGACGAGCTCGCCGAGCGCGTCCTGCGCGTACCACGTGATGCCGAGCACGGCCTCCTCGCCCTCCACCCGGGCCCAGTCGTGCTCCGGGTGGTAGCGGAGGTCGTCGGGGTAGCTCTCGCTCGCTGCCACTACGTCTCCTTCCGGTAGATCGGTTTTGCGACGACGCGGGCCCGCCGCGGCTTGCCGCGCACGTCGATCTCGAGCTCGGTGCCGGGCGACGCCTGGGCGACGGGCACGTAGCCCATGCCGATCCCGACGTCGAGCGACGGAGAGTGCGTGCCCGACGTCACCTCGCCGCCCCCCGCGATCGGCATGCCCTGCCGCGGGATCGCCTTCTCCTCCATCACGAACGCGACGAGCCTGCGCACGGGCCCCTCCTCCTTCAGCCGGCGCAGCGGCTCGACCCCCGTGAACTCGGTCTCGAGCGCGCAGACCCAGCCGAGCCCGGCCGAGAGCGCGTCGGTCTCCTGCGTGATGTCGTTGCCGTGGAGCGGGTAGCAGACCTCGAGGCGCAGCGTGTCTCGCGCGCCGAGGCCACACGGGACGGCTCCTCGCTCGAGCACCGCGTCCCACAGCCTCGGCGCGTCCTCCGACGGGCACATGAGCTCGACGCCCTTCTCCCCCGTGTAGCCGGTCCTGCAAACCATCGTCTCGACGCCGGCGACCTCGGCCATCGCGTGGGTAAACGCCGGCGCCTCGTCGAGCCCGAGCAGCTCGAGCGACGCAGGCCCCTGTACGGCGACGAGCGCGTACTCGTCGGACGCGTCGCGCACCTCGCTGCCGCGCGGCTCCCGTTCCTTGAGCCACTCGTACGCGGCCTCACGGTTGCCCGCGTTGACGACGAGCATGAACGCGCCGTGCCCGAGCCGGTAGACGATGAGGTCGTCGACGATCCCGCCCGCCTCGTTCGTGAGCAGCGTGTACTGGGCGTGTCCGTCCGAGACCCGGTCGACGTCGTTCGAGAGGACGGACTGGAGGAACGTCTGCGCGGAGGGCCCGTCGACGTGGATCTGCCCCATGTGGGAGACGTCGAACGCGCCCGACCTCGTGCGCACCGCGAGGTGCTCGGGAATCACGCCTTCGTACTGCACGGGCATCTCCCAGCCCGCGAACGGGACCATCCGGGCGCCGAGCGAGACGTGCGCGTCGTGGAGGGGCGTCTGCCGGAGCGTCGCGCTCACGGGCGCGACTCTAGCTTGCCTGCGAGCCTGCGTTCCGCTCGCGCGGAACGCAGGCCGCAAACTCCGTTGGCCCGGCGCCGCCGGGCCCAAGGGCACATCCCTAAAGCGGGCTGCCCCTCTGGCGGGGCCCGGGACACCCCTGCTGGCCAGGACCTGAGATCGGAGTCAGTCTCTGAGGAAGCTCGGCACGTCGATCTCCGACTCTTCGCCGCGGGGGCGCGGCTCGTAGCTCGGCACCGCGGCCTCGGAGGAGCTCGAGGACGTCGTCTGAGTGAGCTCGGGCCGCCGTCGCCGGGGCCGTCCGCCACCGAAGCCGGTCGCGATGACGGTCACGCGGACATCGTCTCCGAGCGACTCGTCGATCACCGCGCCGAAGATCACGTTCGCGTTCGCGTCGGCGTGGCCCGTGACGACTTCCGCGGCCTCGTTGACCTCGAACAGGCCGATGTCGGAAGGACCGGTGATGTTCAGGAGCACGCCGGTGGCACCGTCGAGGGTGGTCTCGAGGAGAGGCGAGGAAACCGCGGCGTTCGCGGCGGCGCTCGCGCGACCCTCCCCCCGGGCCGTGCCGATGCCCATCAGCGCCGAGCCCGCGTCGCGCATGATCGTGCGGACGTCCGCAAAGTCGAGGTTGACGAGCCCGGGCACCGTGATGAGGTCGGTGATGCCCTGGACGCCCTGCCGGAGGATGTCGTCCGCCATCCGGAAGGACTCGAGAATCGGCGTGGTCTTCTCGACGACCTGGAGCAGGCGGTCGTTCTCGATCACGATCAGCGTGTCGACCTGCTCGCGGAGCGTCTCGATGCCGCCGATGGCCTGCTCCGCCCGACGGCGACCCTCGAACGCGAACGGCTTCGTGACGACACCGACCGTGAGCGCCTCGAGCTCGCGTCCGAGCTCCGCGACGACCGGCGCGGCGCCGGTGCCGGTGCCGCCGCCCTCGCCGGCGGTGACGAAGACCATGTCCGCGCCCTTGAGCGTCTCCTTCAGCTCGTCCCGGCTCTCCTGCGCCGCCGCGAGGCCGACCTCGGGGTTCGCGCCCGCGCCGAGGCCGCGTGTCACCTTGGAGCCGATGTGGATCTTGACGTCCGCATCGGTGTCGAGGAGCGCCTGCGCGTCGGTGTTGACCGCGATGAACTCGACTCCCGTGAGACCCGATTCGACCATGCGGTTGACGGCGTTCGTGCCGCCTCCGCCGACGCCGACGACCTTGATCACCGCGAGGTAGTTGCCGTTCTGGGTACTCATCTCGACCTGCCTGAGGGTCAAGCTCTCATCGAGCTATGGAAAGCGCATGAACGCTTGTTTCGAAGCCAGGGTACGGAGTCCTTGTCGGCACTGTCAACGAGACCCTCAAGGGGTGGTCGAGGTCGAATCCTGAACCTCAACTTGAGAGTCTAGCCCTGCGGGACCGGCGACGGGGCGGTCTGGCACGCTCACGTCCAGGTAGCCGGCGCCGTCGGGCAGCCGCGGGATCACCCGGGCCGCTACCGCGAGCTTGAGGTCGACGTCGCGCAAGCCTCCGAGGCGCAGCTCGAGGCCCGACCGCAACCGCATCGTGAGCTGGTCGTCGGTCGTCGTGATCGAGCCGACGCGGCCGGGGAACCGCGTCCCGACGAGCGGCGTCACGGCCTCGACCGCCACGCGCAGGTTGCCGTCGACGATCGCCCCGGTCTCGAGCTGAACGTCCTTCGGCGCCCAGATGCGAGCGAGCCCGGGGCGCGCGTGCCGGTCGACGCGCGCGATCACCCGTCCCCGCTGCGAGACGACGAGCGCCGAGGCGCCTTGCCTGACGACCGCGACCGGACGCTCGGGGACGACCGTCACCCGGAGCGTGTGGGGAAACGCACGGTCGAACGAGACGGCTGCGACCGTGGAGAGCGCGAGCACGTCCGTCCGAGCGGCATCGAGGTCGAGCCCGACCAGGCTCGCGCCTTTCCGGTCGGCGAGCGCCCGCTCGACCTGGCGCTCGACGCCGGGCCCGGCACCGGCGACCTCGATCGCGCCGACGCCGAAGAGGCTCGTCTCCCGGACGACGAGCATGGAAAGGAGGACGCCCGCGAGTGCTGCGAACGCGACCAGCAGCGCGCGGCCGGAGGGGACGAGCCGGCCGAGAGCGAGGCGATCGCCGGGATCCATACGCGGGAACGGGACGACGACGCTCGCCGTGCGCGCACGCGGCCGCTCGCGTCCTGCTCGTCCCCTGGCCACAAGAGCGCTTTCGGCGCCGCGCGTGCTTCTCCTAGGTGCGCTCGCCGTCGGCGAGCGCACCCAAGAAGACGACCTCGTGCTCGAGCTCGACACCGAACTGCTCTCGCGCGCGCCGGCGCGCTTCCGCCATCAGCGCGAGGCAGTCGGCGCTCGTGGCGCCGCCCGCGTTTTCGATGAAGTTCGCGTGGCGCGGCGAGACGACCGCACCGCCGACGATGTGGCCCTTGAGCCCGCAGAGCTCGAGCATCCGGCCGGCGCCGAGCTCGCCCGGCGGGTTCTTGAACACCGACCCGAACGTTCGCTTGTTCGTCGGTTGTGTCGCCTTGCGGCGCGCGACGAGGTCGGCGACCGTGGCCTTGATCTCCTCGACCGGCCGCTCCACGAGCCGGTACTCGACCCGCGCGACCACGTGCTCCGGGCGTAGCAGCGAGCGGCGGTAGTCGAGCCCGAGCTCGTCCGGCGTGAGCCAGCCGCTTCCGTCCGCCGACACGACGAGCGCCCGGACGAGGATCGCGCTCCAGTCCGACCCGTAGGCTCCCGCGTTCATCCGCACGCCCCCGCCCGCGGTGCCCGGGATCGCACAGGCGAACTCGAGGCCGCCCAGCCCGGCGTCACGTGCGCGATGGAGGCACGTCGCGTTCGTCGCGCCGCCGCCCGCGCGCAGGAGGTCGCCGTCGACCTCCACGCTCGCGAGGTCGCCCGCGAGGCGCAGCACGAGCGCCTCGACACCCGCGTCGTCGGCCAGGACGTTCGACCCCAGGCCGACCGTCCGCACCGGGAGCTCCCGAGCCCCCGCCCAGGCGATCGCCTCCTCCAGCTCGGCGAGCGACGCCGGTCGCGCGAACGCAGCGGCAGGCCCGCCTGACCCGATCGTGGTGAGGCGGGAGAGCGAGTAACCGGCGAGAACGTCCATGCCGCTCCTAGCGCTTTCCGACCGAGGCGGGACGTGCCTCGGGAAGCGCCTCGAAGATCTGGCGTGCCGCTCGCCAGGGCTCGCCGACGCCGAGCGTGACGACGAGGTCGCCGGGTCTCAGCACGTGGAGCGCGAGCCGGGCGCCGTCCTCGAGCGTCGGCGCCCAGAGACGCCGCGTCGGGTCGGGGACCGCGTCGAGCACCATGCGCGCACCAACCCGTTCCCGCGGGGGATCGCGCCTGCCGACGAAGTCGGTCACGATCGCGACGTCCGCGAGCCCGAGGGCCGCGCCGAGCTCGCGGTGCAACTGGCGCGTTCGCTCGACGACGTGCGGGACGTACAGCGCGACGAGCCGCCGCGGCGAGCGCTCGCGCGCGGTCGCGAGCGCGGCACGCAGCTCGGTCGGGTTGTGGCCGTAGTCGTCGACGACCGTCACGCCGCCACGCTCGCCGACCACCTGAAAGCGGCGCTCGGCGCCCGTGAACGTCCCGAGCGCGGCCTCCGCGCGCTCCGGCGGGACGCCGGCGAGGGCGAGCGCCGCCTGCGCGGCAGCCGCGTTGCGGCGGTTGTGCTCGCCCGGGACCACGAGAGAGAACGCGACCGGCGGAAGATCCTCTCCCCGAATGACGTCCGGCACACCGGCGAGCCACGCGTCGAGCGCCTCGCGGAGCTCCGCCTCCGAGCCGTAGCTCGTGAAGTGGTCGAGCTCGACGTTCGTGAGCACCGCGATCTTCGGTCGGAGCTCGAGCACCGACCTGTCGGACTCGTCGCCCTCGACCACGAGCCAGCCGGAGCCGGTGCCCGCGTTCCCGCCGAGCTGCGGCACGACGCCACCCACGATCCACGCGGGGTCCTCGCCGGTCTCCCGGAGCACGTAGGCGATCATCGCGGCCGTTGTGGTCTTGCCGTGCGCCCCCGTCACCACGATCGACGGACGCATCGCGACGAGCTCGGCGAGGAACGCGGCGCGCGGCGTTCCCGGCGCGCGGTCCGTGTGTGCCGTGGAGACGATGGTCTCCCACCCGTCCGGCGGGTGCGGCTCGCCGCCCAGGTCGACGTCGATGCCTTGGAGCGTCCCGGAGAAGATCGTCTCCTCGACGTCCCATCCGCGCACGTCGGCGCCCCACGCCCGCGCGATGTTCGCGTACGCGGACATGCCCGACCCCGCGATCCCGACGAAGTACAGCCGCCGCCCGGAGAGCGGCTTGTCGTGATTCACCACACGCTCACCGCCGCCGGCGCTCGGCGAGCGCGACGAGCTCGTCCGCGACGTCCTCCGCCGCGTCCGGGCGGGCGAGGGACAGCATCGCGTCCCGCATCGCGGCCAGGCGCCCGGGGTCGGCGAGGAACTGGTCGACGAGCGCCGGAACGCGGTCGACCTCGGCGTCCGGCACGACGACCGCTCCACCGCCGCGTTCGAAGTGCCGTGCGTTGAGCGTCTGGTGGTCGGCGGTCGCGTACGGGTACGGGACGAGGACCGACGGGATGCCCGCGGCGGCGAGCTCCCACACCGTCCCGCCCGCGCGCGAGACGGCGACGTCGGCCGCGGCGAGCGCGTCGCCGAAATGGTCGGTCTGCGCGACGAGCACGTAGCCGTCGCGGGTTACGCGTTCCCGGAGCGACTCGAAGTCTCGCTCCCCGCAGATGTGGAGCACGGAGGGCCCCGAGGTCTCCCACGCCGCGAGCGCCATCTCGTTCAGCGACCGCGCGCCGGCGAGCGCGCCGAACACCGCAACGACCGGTCCGTCGGCGGGAAGCCCGAAGCGGGCTCTCCCCTCCTCGCGCGTCGAGCCGCGGTGCGCCGACGGAATCGGGCGTCCCACCACCCGCACCTTCGCTCCGGTGCGGCCGGGGATCTCGTACGCGAGGAGCAGCCGCTGGGCGAACGGGGCGGCGAGCCGGTTCGCGAGACCGAGATGAGCGTCGGCCTCGGTCAGCGCGGCGGGGATCCGTTGGAGTCGCGCGGCGAGCACCATCGGTCCCGCCACGTAGCCGCCCGCCCCGAGCACGACGTCCGGCCGCCGCCTGCGGAGGATCGCGAGACAGTGGGCGGGCGCGGCGGAGGCCCGCCATGCAGCCCGGACCTGCGCCGCGCTCGGCGTGCGCGGCAGGCCGGAAACCCGGAAGGTGTCGAGCGGGAACCCCGCCTCAGGCACCAGCCGCGACTCGACGCGGTCGGGAGTGCCGGCGAACGTCACCGTCAGTCCGCGCTCGCGCAGCGCCTCGCCGACCGCGAGCGCGGGACGAACGTGACCCGCCGTCCCCCCGGCCGCGATCACGCACGCGAGCTTGGACGACCCGCTCATTCACCGCGATGTTAAGGAGCACCCCGACCGCGCAGAGCAGCACGAGCAGCGACGAGCCGCCGTACGAGACGAACGGGAGCGGGATCCCGGTGAGCGGCGCGAGCCCGAGCACGGCGGCGAGGTTCACGGCCGCCTGGCCGCAGACGAGCGTCGTGATCCCCGCGGCGAGCCGCTTCCCGAAGGGGTCGCGGCACTCGAGCGCGACCCGGAAGCCGGCCCACGCGAAGGCACCGAAGGCGGCGACGAGAAGCGTCGAGCCGATCAGCCCGAGCTCCTCCCCGACGACCGCGAAGATCATGTCGGTGTGCGCCTCGGGCAGGAAGTTGACCTTCTGGATGCCCTGCCCGAGCCCCGCGCCGGTGATGCCGCCGGAGCCCATGCCGATGATCGCCTGGACGTTCTGGAAACCCGCGCCCTCGGCATCCTTCCAGGGATCGAGGAAGCTGAACAGGCGCGCCCGCCGGTACGGCTCCATGTAGATCGCGAGACCGCCCAGGCCCAGCGCGAGCGCGGTCGCGAGCGCGTAGAGGCGGATCGGGATCCCGGAGACGAGGAGAATCCCCGAGACCATCACCGCGAGCGCAATCGTCGTGCCGAGGTCGGGCTCGACGACGATCAGGACGCAGAAGAGCCCGACGACGAGGCCGACGGGTCGAAGCAGCTCTCCGAGGGACCGCGGCACCGGGCGACGCGCGAGCACGGCGCAGACCCAGACGCATACCGCGAGCTTCGCGATCTCCGCCGGCTGGACGCTGACAGGGCCGAACACGAACCAGCGGCGCGCGCCGTTGATGACGGGCGCCGCGACGAGCACGGCCGCGCAGAGCACGAGTGCGCTCACGAGCAGGACGGGCGCCAGCGGGCGCAGGACGTGGTAGTCGACCCGCGAGAACACCGCGAGGAGCACGAGCCCGGCCACCGCGTACAGGCCCTGCTTCACGAGGTACCGCATCGGGTCGCCTTCGCCGAGCGTCGCCGAGGCGGACGTCGCGCTGAACACCATCACGAGCCCGAACGCGACGAGCCCGAGGGTGACGAGGATCAGGAGTCGCTGCTCGAACTGCCCTCGGTCCGCACGCCGTCTGGTCCCCACCCCGGGAGCTTCTGCACGAGCCTGCGGAACTCCTCCCCGCGGTGCTCGAAGCTCGTGAACTGGTCGAAGGAGGCGCAGGCCGGCGAGAGGAGGACGACGGCACCTGCGGAGGCCGCTGCCGCTGCCTCCGCAAGTGCCAGGTCGAGGGTGCCGGCCTGGAGGTACGCAACCTCGACCTCGTCGAGGGCCGCTGCGAGCTCGGGCGCCGCCTCGCCGATCAGGTAGCCGCGGTCACCAGGCTCGAACGCGGCCGCGAGCGTGGCGTAGCTCTCCGCCTTGCCTCGTCCGCCGAGAATCACGTGCTTCCGGCGGCCCGCGAACGCAGCGAGCGCGCGCAGCGCGGCGGCGGCGTTCGTCGCCTTCGAGTCGTTCACGTAGAGCACGCCGCCGATCGTCGCGACCTCCTCGATCCGGTGCTCGACGCCGGGGAACGCGCGCAGCGCCCTCGCGATGGACTCCGTGTCGACGCCGACCGCTCGGGCTGCCGCCGTCGCGGCCGCGGCGTTCTCGCGGTTGTGCGTGCCGCGGATCCGCGGCTCGGCCGGGAGCGCATCGTCGGCGGCGAACTCGACGCGCCGCCCCGCGCCGGGCACGGGACCGAAGCCGCGTGGGACGACCGCGACGTCGTCCGGTTGCTGGTTGGCGAACGCGCGAAGCTTCGCGGCGGCATACGCCTCGAAGGAGCCGTGCCGGTCGAGGTGGTCGGGCTCGAGGTTCGTGAGCACCGCGACGCGAGGCCGGAGCGTCTCGACGTCCTCGAGCTGGAACGACGAGAGCTCGCACACCACCCACGTGTCGTCGTGGACGACCCCCACGAGCGACGTCAGTGGCCGTCCGATGTTGCCCGCGACCTCGACCGGCATCGCGGCAGCGTCGAGCATGGCGCCGACGAGCGCGGTCGTGGTGGTCTTGCCGTTCGTGCCCGTGATGCCGATCAAGGGATTCGAGAGCAAGCGGGCACCGAGCTCGATCTCGGAGATCACGGGAACGCCTCGGGCGCGCGCGGCCTCGACGGGGGCCGCGTCACCCGGCACGCCCGGGCTCTTCACGACGAGCCCGACGCCGTCGAGCAGGCAGCCGTCCCACGCGCCCAGGTGGGTCTCGGACACGAGCTCTCCTTCATCGAGCGATACGTCGGCGTCGTGCACGACCACCTCGACGTCCTGTCCCGTGAGCGCGGCGGCGGCGGCCCGTCCCGAGCGCGCCAGACCGAGGACCAGCACACGCGCCGGGAGGTCGCTCACGGGGCAAGCGTAGACGGCCGCCCGCCGGTCAAGTCCGCGCGCACGGCGTCCGATGCACTTCCGGAAGTGCTCGGGCACCCCATGCGTACCCCACGCCTCCGCAACCTCCTCGTCATCGCGATTCTCGCGGCGGTCGCGGCCGCTGCCGCGGTCACGGTGATGCGCGCCGCCGCGGGCGCCTCGGACGCCGACGTGTCCTGGGCGCCGGCGCCGAGGAAGGTCCGCGGGCTCACCGTGCTCGCGAGCGCGAGCGACGGCCGCTACGCCCTCCACACGAAGCACGGCGATGTCGGGTTCCTCGCCGGCGTCAACCTCGGCGCCACGACGCCCGGCCACCAGCCGGGGGAGCTCGCGATCGGCAGAAGCGACTACCGGCGCTGGTTCGCCGAAATGGGCCGGCTCGGGATCTTGGCGGTGCGCGTCTACACCATCCATCCGCCCTCCTTCTACGAGGAGCTCGCGCGCTACGACCGCGAGCACTCGGAGGCGCCGCTCTACCTCGTCCAGGGCGTCTATCTGCCCGACGAGTCGTATCCCTCGAAGCGACGCGGCCTCTACGACCCGGGCGTGCAGTCGGCGTTCCGCGCCGAGCTCGGGGACGCGGTCGCAGCCGTACACGGCGACCTCGTCCGCTCGCCGCAGAGGGGACGGGCCTCGGGACGCTGGCGCGCGGACGTCAGCCGCTGGCTCGCCGCCTGGATCGTGGGTGTCGAGTGGGACCCGTTCGGCGTCGAGCGCACCGACCGGAATGCCCGCGGAGCGCCGGGCGTCCACGGCCGCTGGTTCCGCAGCACGCGGGGCGCGACTCCGACGGAACGCTGGCTCGCTGCGAACATGGATCACCTCGCGGCGCTCGAAGCCGCACGGGGCGTCTCGACGCCGATCGCGTTCGCGAACTGGCCGACGACCGATCCCATCCGTCATCCGGACGAGCCGCTCGGCCGCGAGGACCTCGTCGGCGTCGACGCGAACCACGTCCTTCCCACCGCCGCCTGGCCGGGCGGGTCGTTCGCGAGCTACCACGCGTACCCGTACTACCCGGACTTCCAGCGCCACGAGCCCGCGCTCCGACGGTACGTGCTCGACGGCCGACACGATCCCTATGCGGGATACCTCGACGAGCTCCGACGGCATCACGGTCGGCTGCCCGTGATGATCACCGAGTTCGGCGTCCCGTCGTCGATCGGCTCCGGCCACGAAGGACCGCTCGGGCGGGACCAGGGCGCGCACACGGAGCAGGAGGCGATGGAGATCGACGCCGACCTGCTCCGCGTGATCCGGCGCGAGCGCCTCGCCGGCGCGTTCCTGTTCTCGTGGACCGACGAGTGGTTCAAGGCCACCTGGAACACGCTTCCCAGGCAGACGCCCGTTGCGGACCGGCGCCAGCTCTGGCACGACCCGTGGACGAACGAGCAGTGGTTCGGGCTCGTCGCGACGGACGCAGGCCCTCCGAGCCCGAAGGGCCGGGTCGTCCACGAGAGCAGACACGGGATCCGCGAGATCCGCCTCGCCACCGACCCGGCGTGGCTCCATCTCCGGCTTCACCTCGACCGCCCCGCGCACGGCATCCTGACGCTCGGCTTCGACGTCGTCCCCGGCGGCGCTCCCCGCCTTCCCGGCTCGCCGGCGAGGGACGACGTCAGCGACTACGCCGTCGTGCTCCCGCTCGACGGGCGCGCGGGCCAGGCATACGTCAGGCCCGGGCTCGACCCGCTTCCTCTCGACTACCACCCGCTGCCGCGCGGCGTCGTCCGCACGGTCGACGGCTGGAACGAGATGCTCCTCTCGACGAACCGCGCACTCATCCTCCCCACGACGGAAGCGCGTCTCCCCTACGAGACGATGGACGTGGGACGCCTCCGCCGCGGCAGCTGGGATCCGTCGTCACCGGCCTACGACAGCCTGGCGACGTGGCAAACCGCGGGGAAGGACGTGACGATCCGCATCCCATGGATGCAGCTCGGGATCGTCGACCCGTCCTCACGCAAAGCGCTCGTGCCCCGGCTGCGGGACGGCCGCCTGGTGGCGAGCACGGTGCCCGTCCGCGCGGTTGGTCTTCGCGTGCTCTCGAGCGAGGACGGCGAGGCGCAAGCGAGCCTGACGTGGGACGGCTGGAACGCGGTGCGGGCGACGGAGCGGCTCAAGGCCGGCGCGAGCGTCTTCGCGCGGGCGCTCCGTGAGGTCGAGTCCTCTCGCTCCGAGCGCTGACCGCCTCTACTCCCGCCGCGCGACCCAGACGCCGCCGAGCACGAAGACGGCGCCGACCGCAAGAGCCCACGTGAGCCGTTCATCGAGGAGCAGCCCCGCGAGCAGCAGCCCAGAGATCGGCTGGAGGAACATCAGCGGGGCCATCCGCATGATCCCTCCCCGGTCGAGCGCCCAGTACCAGCCGACGTAGCCCACGATCGAGACCATCACCGCGAGGAACAGGACCGCGGCCCACGACCGTGCGTCCGCATGCGGCACGTGGCCGCCTGCGAAGAGCGCGATCCCGAGCGGCGCGAGCACGATCGCGCCGAGGATCACGCCCCAGTAGGTCGTCGTCGCGCTCGAGACGCCGCGGGGCACGAGCAACGCGCCGGCGACGTAGCCGGACGAGACCGCGAGCGCGCCCGCGAGCACCAGCAGGTCGCCGCCGAGCGTCGCGGCCCCGTGCTCTCCACCACCCCGAACGGCGATGATCACCGCCTCGCCGCCGAGCGCGATCGCGCAGCCGCAGAGCCACCACGCCCCGGGGAGGCGCCGCGTGACGAGAGCTGCCCAGAGCCCGGTGAAGACGGGCAGCCCTGCGAGGATCGCGACGCCGTGCATCGCGGAGGTCCGCTCCTGGCCGTACGTGTAGATGATCGGGAAGATCACGAACGCGACGAGGGCCGACACGGCGAGCAGCGCCCGCGAGACGCCGTTCGTGGGCGGACGCAGGCGGCTCACCGAGACGAGCGGCACCGCGACGACGGCGGCGAGCACGGTCCGCAGCACGACGATCACGAGCGGCTCCATGTCCTCGGTGGCGATGCGCGTCGCGACCGGGCTCGCGCCCCAGATCACCATGCAGGCAACCGAGACGAGGACCGGGCCGGCGATCAGCGGGGCCCGCGGACGGCGGCGAGCGGTGCCCTCGCGCGGGCGAGGAGGGTCCGTCGCCACCGGACGCCGGGTCTCGGTCAAAGCTGGAAGCGGAGGTAGTACCGGTAGTAGAGGGCGAAGCCGATCGCGCAGAGGATCGCGCCGACGATCCAGAAGCGCACCATGATCTTCGTCTCCGACCAGGCCTTCATCTCGAAGTGATGGTGGATCGGCGCCATGAGGAACACCCGCTTGCCGGTCCGTTTGAAGCTCGCCACCTGGATCATCACCGAGAGGATCTCGATGAGGTAGACGCCGCCGATGAACACGAGCAGCACCTCGGTCTCGGTGAGGATCGCGAGCGTCGCGATCGCGCCGCCGAGCGCCATCGACCCGGTGTCGCCCATGAACACCTCCGCCGGGAACGCGTTGAACCACAAAAACCCGATCACGCCCCCGATCAGCGCGGCCGCCACGATCGCGATGTCGAGGTACTCGTGGCTGCGGTTCGCGACCACGTCCGCCGACCTGATCCAGTCGATCAACGCGATCGCGAGCAGCGTGATCAGCGAGATCGCGCACGTCCCGGCCGCCAGGCCGTCGAGCCCGTCGGTGAGGTTGACCCCGTTCGAGGTGCCGGCGATCACGAGGAACAGGAACGGGTAGTAGAGCCAATGGAGGTCGATGTTCACGTCGATCAACGGGAAGTAGATCTCCGTGTCCATGTAGCCGACGTGCGTGGTCGCCCACCCCACACCGGCGGTGATCACGACGAGCCCCGCGAGCTTCCAGCGGCCGTTCAGCCCGAGCGAGCGCCGCTTGCGCACCTTGAGGTAGTCGTCTGCGAAGCCGATGAGCGCGCACCCGAACGTCGCGAGGATGATCGTGATCCCGGGCACGGTGTAGAGCGACACGACGAGCGCCGGCGCGAGGGCGGCGACCAGGATCAGCAGGCCGCCCATCGTCGGCGTCCCGGCCTTCACCACATGGCCGGCCGGCCCCTCCTCGCGGATCTGCTGGCCGATCGACTGGCGCTTGAGCCACGCGATGAACTGGGGTCCCACCGCGACGGCGATCACCATCGCGATCAGCCCCGCGATCAGGACTCGTGCCATGCCTCGGAGTGTTTCTCGATCAGCGCGGGGATGCCTTCGAGGCCGACCGCGCGAGAGGCTTTGACGACGATCGCGTCGCCGGGGCGAAGCAGCTCGAGCACGGACTCGTCGAACGAGTGGGCGTCCGTGACGAAGCGGCCTTCGGTCGCGGCGGCGAGGTACGCGCGCGCGGGCTCTCCGACCGCGACCACGACCTCGATGCCGAGCTCGCGAATCAGCTCGGCGATCTCCGCGTGGTACCGGCCGCTCTCCTCGCCGAGCTCGGCCATCTCGCCGAGGATCGCGACGCGCCGCCGCCCTGCGGCCCTCTCGGCCAGGTCGAGGAGCGCAGCACGCATGGAGATCGGGTTGGCGTTGTATGCGTCGTTGACGACGAAGCCGCCGCCGGGGAGGTCGCGCGCCTCGCCGCGCCAGCGGCTCAGGCGGATCCCGGCGACGCCGTCACCGGCGCACTCGAGCGGCAGGCCCAGCGCGTCGTACGCGGTGAGCGCCGCGAGCACGTTCCCGGCCAGGTGCCTCTGGACGAACGGGAGCGCGAGCCGCAGCTCGGCCCCGTCGACCCGGAAGCGCCATGCGTCACCGTCCGGTGTCACCGACGCGGGGTCGAAGCGGCGCACTGTCACGTCGGGGCGGCGGAGGTACGGCTCGAGCAGCGCTTCCCCCGCGGGGACGACTGCGACTCCGCCCGGCGGCAGCGCGTCGATCGCCTCCGCGTTCGCGCGCGCGACGTCCTCGACGGTTCCGAGCAGCTCGAGGTGCTCGGGGCCGATCGAGGTCACGAGCGCGACCGTCGGCCGCGCGATCTCGCACAGCTCGGCGATCTGCCCGATTCCGCGCATCCCCATCTCGGTCACGAGCACGCGCGTCTCCGGCTCGAGGCGAAGCACCGTGAGTGGGAGACCGAGCTCGTTGTTCTTGCTCGCGACCGCGGCCGCGGTCGGCGTGACCGCAGCGCACAGGGCGGCGAGCACGTCCTTGGTCGTGGTCTTCCCCACGGAGCCGACCACCGCGACGACGTCGGCGTCCGAGCGGTCGCGTACGAGGCCGGCGAGAGCGGCGAGCGCCGCCTCCTGGTCGTCCGGGACGAGCGCCGCGGCGCCCCGGCCGAGTGCGTCGTCGACGAACTGGACGCCCGTGTTGAGCGCGACGAAGAGGTCGCCCGGACGCGCGGTGCGCGAGTCGTCGTGGACGCGCCTGACGACGCCGTCCGCCGGCGCTCCCCGCAGCTCACCGAGCCGAAGCCCCTCGACCTCCTCCCACGCGAGCGGGATCACCGTGGCCCTCCGACGGCCTGACAACGCTTGTGGTGATTCACCACGAGCGTTGTCATCTTCGGGTGTGCAGCCGGGCG
The DNA here is from genome assembly GCA_035706725.1 of Gaiella sp. Lineage (GTDB taxonomy): Bacteria > Actinomycetota > Thermoleophilia > Gaiellales > Gaiellaceae > Gaiella. Next base: position 21,555 of record DASSUT010000238.1, read on the forward strand.
AGCGCGGCGCGGGCGACCTCGCGGTCGTCGAAGGGATGGACGACACCCGCGGACTCCTGGCCGTGCTCGTGGCCCTTGCCCGCGATCAGTACGACGTCGCCCGCCGAGGCCCCCGCGATCGCGCTCTCGATCGCGGCGCCCCGGTCGAGGTCGATCTCGACGTCGGTGCCCGCCCCCTGGAGGATCTCCGCCACGATCGCGAGCGGCTCCTCCGACCGAGGGTTGTCGTTCGTCACGATCACCCGGTCCGCCAGCTCCCGTGCGATGCGGCCCATCTGGGGCCGCTTCGAGCGGTCGCGGTCGCCGCCCGCGCCGAACACGACCGTCAGCCGGCCCGGCCCGAGCTCACGCGCGGCGCGGAGGGCCGAGGCGAGCGCGTCCGGCTTGTGGGCGTAGTCGACGACGACGGCGAAGGCCTGACCCTCGTCGACCGCCTCGAAGCGGCCCGGGACGCCCGTCACAGCGCGAATCCCCTCCACGATCGCCTCGTCGTCGATGTCGAGCAGCGTCGCGCTCGCGACCGCGCCCAGGACGTTCTCGACGTTGAAGACGCCGAGCAGCGGCGTCTCGATCCGCAGGCCGGCGGCGGTGAACGACGAGCCGTGCGGCCCGACCTCGAGCCCGTCGGCGCGAATCTCCGCCTCCGGGCGCAGCCCGTACGTGACGAGCGGCGCGCGGTGCGCGCCCGCGAGCTCGTCCGCGAGCCGGCGTCCGTACGGATCGCCGACGTTGACAGCGGCCGGCGGCGGCGTGAGCCCCGTGAAGAGACGGCGCTTCGCCTGGAAGTACGACTCCATGTCACCGTGGAGGTCGAGGTGCTCGGACGTGAGGTTCGTGAAGCACAGCGCGTCGAAGCGCACGCGGTCGAGCCGGCGGTAGTGCGAGCCATGCGACGACGCCTCGACCGCAACCGCCGTGTCGCCCGCGTCGAGCATCTCGCGGAACAGGCGCTGCAGCTCGATCGCTTCGGGGGTCGTGTGCGGGGCGGCGCGTCCCGCGCCGCCCACGACCCATTCGACGGTGCCGACGAGGCCCGTCGGCTGCCCCGCCGCCTCGAGGATCGAGCGCAGGAGAAAGGTCGTCGTGGTCTTCCCGTTCGTGCCCGTGACACCGGCGACCGTGAGGCGCTCGGTCGGCGCGCCGAAGAAGACGTCCGCGGCGACCGCCATCGACGCACGGACGGACTCGACCACGAGCTGTGGGGCGACGGCCTCGACCGGATGCTCCACCACGAGAGCGACCGCGCCGGCCGCGAGCGCGTCGCCGGCGAGCTCGTGGCCGTCCCGCGTCGCGCCCGGGACGCAGAAGAACAGGGCGCCCTCGCGCACGCGGCGCGTGTCGTAGGCGAGCTCAGCGATCTCGACGGGTCGTCCTCCGATCACGTCGCTCGGCGCGAGCGCGCGGATCAGCGCGTCGAGCTCCATCGGCGCCGATTGTAGGGACGCGGGCCCTCCGACCCGGACGCTAGGGCGTGACGAAGGAGGCGAGGAGCGAGGACGAGCGCTTCGTCTCGGGCGCGTCGGGCGGCACCTCGAGGTACTGGAGGGCGAACCGGGCGATGTCGCGGAACACCGGCGCGGCGACGGTGCCGCCGTAGATCTGGCCGTGCGGCTCGTCGACCATCACGAGGATCGCGAGGCGCGGCTTGCGCGCGGGCACGAGCCCGACGAACGACGCGACGTACTTGCTCACGTAGTGGCCGTTCTCGGCCTTGTTCGCGGTACCCGTCTTGCCCGCCACCGTGTAGCCGGGGATCGCGGCCTCCGTCCCGGTGCCCTCGAGGACGACGTCGCGGAACATCGCGATCATGCGGTCGGCCGTGTGGCGGGAGACGATGCGACGGCCGCCGTCGTGTGCGACCCGCTTGCCGCCGATCTTCTCGATCACGTGCGGCGTCGGCATCACGCCGCCGTTGCCGATCGCCGCGTAGGCGCTGATCATCTGGATCGGCGTGACCGCGATGCCCTGGCCGATCGGCACGGTGCCGATCGTCGATCCGGACCACTTGTCGTACGGCAGCACCATGCCGGGGCTCTCGCCCGGAAGGTCGCTGCCGGTGGTGTGCCCGAACCCGAACCGGTCGATCCAGCGGGCGAGCTCCCGGCCGCCGAGCCGCTCCTTCGCGATCGTCACCGTCCCGACGTTCGAGGACTCGGCGAGGATCTGGCGGACGGTCATCCGCTCCGCGGGCCGCCAGTGCGAGTCGTGGATCACGCGGTCGGCGACGTGGATCGACGGCTGGAGCCAGAACGACGTGTCGGGCGTGACCACGTTGTCCTCGAGCGCGCCCGCGATCGTGACGATCTTGAACGTCGAGCCGGGCTCGTACACGTCCGTGACCGCGCGGTTTCTCCGCAGGTCGGCCGGCGCCGACGCGAAGTCGTTCGCGTCGAACGTCGGCGCGTTCGCCATCGCGAGGATCGCGCCGTTCCGCGGGTCCATCACGATCGCGGTCCCCCCCTTGGCGCCGTAGCGGCCGACCGCCGCCGCGAGCAGCTGCTCGGCGTTCGCCTGGATCTGGTGGTCGATCGTGAGGACGACGTTCTTGCCGTTGTGCTCCTTGCGCGACTTCACGACGTCGATCGCCTGGCCTGCGGGGTCCCGCACGACGATCTCGTACCCTGGCCGCCCGGCGAGCGTCTTGTCGAGCGAGCGCTCCAGGCCGTCGAGCCCGAAGTTGTCGGTGCCGGCGAAGCCGAGGACGTTCGCGGCGACGTGGCCCTGCGGATACGTCCGCCGCTCCTCCGCGTAGAAGCCGAGGCCGGAGACGTGGAGGCGCTCGAGCGCGCCGGCCTTGAGCGCGTCCGCCTTGCGGTCGACGTACACGAACTGCTTCGACCGGTCGCGCAGCTTCGGATACAGCGCGTCGGCGCTGAGCCCGAGCGTCTCGGCGGCCTTGACCGCGGCCTTCTTCGGTGCCACCACGTTGCGCGGATCGGCGTAGACCGTGATCGCCTGCTCGCCGATCGCGAGAGGCTCGCCGGTCCGGTCGAAGATGGTGCCGCGACCGGCGGGGATCTCGATCGTCTGCCGGTGCTGGCGCGACGCCATCGCCTCGAAGCTCGGCGCACGGACGACCTGGATCCAGGCGGCACGCACGAGCGTCAGCGCGAACAGGAGCCCGAATCCGACCAGCAGGAGCCGGATCCGGACGTTCGCGCGACGGTCGTTCACGGCTCGAGCCGGAGGTAGGTGGTCGTGTTGGGGTCGGCCGGCACGAGCCCGAGCTTCGTCGCAGCCTCGGTCTCGATCCGCGCGTTCGACGAGGCGCTCGAGAGCTGGGCGCGTGCGGTCGCGATCTCCGCCTTCAGCTCTGCGCGCGTGTGCCGGAGCTCGTCGAGCTGGACGTTGAGCCGCAGCACGACGACGTTCACGGCGACGACGCCTGCGAGCAACGCGCCGATCATCACGATCCACAGGACGCCGCCGCCGAGGGCGCGGCGCGCGCCTCGCGTCCGCCTGAGCGAGGGTTGCGCGATCGTGGACATCAGGCGTCCACCTTCACGGCAGCCCGCAGCCGCGCGGAGGCGGCGCGTGGGTTCGCCTCGACTTCGGCCCGGTCGGGTCGCACGGGCTTCCGCGTGAGCGGGCGCAGGGTCGGCTCCTTCCCGCAGACGCAGACCGGGAAGTCGGGCGGGCACGTGCAGCCCTTCGCCTGCTCGGCGACGAAGCGCTTCACGATCCGGTCCTCGAGCGAATGGAACGAGATCACGGCGAGGCGCCCGCCGGGCCGCAGCATCTCGAGCGCGGCCGGGAGGGCCGCCTCGAGCGAGCCGAGCTCGTCGTTGACCGCGATGCGCAGCGCCTGGAAGACGCGCTTCGCCGGATGCCCCTCGCCGAACCGAGCCGGGGTCGGGATCGACTGCTTGATCACGTCCACGAGCTCGCCGGTGCGGGTGAACGGCGACGTCTCGCGGCGTCGGACGATCGCGCGGGCGATCGGCGCCGCGTAGCGCTCCTCCCCGAAGCGGCGGAAGATCGTGACGAGCTCCCGCTCGTCCCACGTGTTGACGATCGTCGCGGCGGTCGGCTCGGAGGACGGGTCCATGCGCATGTCGAGCGGCGCGTCGGTCGCGTACGAGAAGCCGCGCTCGGGACGGTCGACCTGCATCGACGACATGCCGAGGTCGAGGAGGAGCGCATCGGCCCGAACGTCGTTCGCCGCGAGCTGTGAGAGCACGACCGCGAAGTCGCCGCGCAGGAAGCGGACGTCGACGGCCGCGCTGGCGCGGAAGCGGTCGAAGTACGAGCGCGCGGTCGGGTCGCGGTCGATCGCGACGAGCTTCCCGCGGCCGGCGAGGTCCTCCGCGAGCAGGCGTGCATGGCCGCCGGCGCCGAAGGTGGCGTCGACGACGGTCTCGCCGGGTTGCACGGCGAGCAGCTCGCGCACGCGTGCGGCGAGGACGGGGACGTGGTCAGCTTCCGTGTGCGGCAAGACGTTCGGCAGCATGCTCGACGCTCCCTTCGACGGCGTTCAGGTGCTTCTCCCACGCGGCGGGGTTCCACAGCTCGAGGTGGTCGTGGTTGCCGGCGACGACGACCGTGCGCTCGAGGCCGGCGTGCCGGACGAGCGGCGCAGGGACGAGCACGCGGCCCGAGCCGTCGATGTCCGCTTCTCCCGCGCCGGAGAAGAAGAACCGCCGCAGCTCGCGGGCCTCGCGGGACAGGGGGTCGAGCGCCGCCATGCGCGCCTCGACCGTCACCTTCCAGGTCTCCCGTGGGTACACGGCGACGTTCCCGTCGATCCCCCGCGCGAGCACGACGCCGTCGCCCAGCGCGTCGCGGAAGCGCGCCGGGAGCGTGAGCCGGCTCTTCTCGTCGATCGTGTGCTCGTAGGTGCCGATGAACATCGCCGTGCGCAGTGGTCGATCCGCTCCATGTCTCCCACGCTGCCCCACTTTATGCCACCAAGCCCCACTTGGCAAGTCGGATCTGTCGAGAGGGGCGCGAACGCCGGTTGACCAAGTAGACTAGGAAGATGCAGGTGAACGTCTACGAGGCCAAGACCCAGCTTTCGCGCCTGCTCGAACGGGTGGCGGGCGGAGAAGAAGTCGTGATCGCCCGGGCCGGGAGGCCCGTGGCGCGTCTTGTTCCGATCCGGCGCCCGCGGCCGCGCCCACCGGGCGGTTGGCGGGGCCGCTGGTGGCTCGCGCACGACTGGGACAGCGACGAGACGAATGCGCAGGTCACGCTCGAGTTCGAGGAGGGCGAGCCACTCCCGCGAGCCGAGAGCGCGTCCTGAGGCTGCTTCTCGACACCCATGCGCTGATCTGGTTCACGGGAAGCCCCGAGCTCCTGGCGCCAACCGCTCGAGACGCGATCGTGGAGGCCGACGTGGCGGTGGTCAGCGCCGCGTCGGTCTGGGAGGTCTCGACCAAGATGCGCCTCGGCAAGCTACGGCCTCCCTCGGAAGAGCTGCTGGAAGAGCTCGAGGAATGGAGCTTCGACCTGCTTCCGATCACGGCGCGCCACGCGTGGGTCGCGGGCGGCCTGCCGCCCCACCACCGAGATCCGTTCGACCGCATCCTCGTGGCTCAGGCGCAGCTCGAGGGGCTGACGATCGTCACCCGGGATCCTGCGATCGCCCGGTATCAGGTCGCGGTGCTCGCTGCGTGACGGCCGCGCCACGCCGGTGCCTCAGCGGACGAGCGGAGCGCGTCAGCGAAGGGCGACGTGGCGGGGCGAGACGCCCCTGCCGGTGAGCGCGCCGGCGCCGCAGCGCGCTGCGAACCCGAGCGCGTCGGGAGCGGACAGCCCCGCGCCGAGCGCGTACGTGAGCCCGGCCGCGAAGCTGTCACCGGCGCCGTACGTGTCCACGATCTCGCCCGGCGGCGTCGCCGCCGAGAACGGCCCCCCCGGCCGGGCCCAGCCGCCGAGCGACCCGGAGGTCGTGACCACGAGACGGGGCTCGGAGTCGAGGTCTCCAGCGCGATACTGCTCCGCGCGGTCCTCGCCGCTCCCGACGAGCGCGTCGAGCTCGACGCCGCCGCGGCGCAGCACGTCGAGCTCTCTCGGCGTCGCGGTCAGCACACGCGCGCGCCGCGCCTGGACGAGCGCGTCCACGTCACCGGCGACGAAGAAAACCGCGTCCATCTCGGCGAGCTCGTGCCACGGCAGACGGTCGTCGTGTCCTCGCGGCATCAGCTTCGGCCCGACCGTGGTGATCGTGCGCTCGCCGACGTCGTCGATCTGGGTGAAGGCCCAGCGCTGGGGCCGCGTGTCGCCTCCCGCGTGGACGACGACGCCGCGGGACTCGAGCTCCTGTCGAGCGCGTCGGCCGAGGTCGTCTTCACCGAGCTCGGTGAAGAGCAACGCCTCGTCCGCGAGCAGCGCGAGCTGCACCGCCGCGACCGCGCCCGCGCCCCCCGCCTGCTCCCACTGCTCGAACGAGTGGGCGATCTCGCCCGGGCCGGGAACGCGGTCGACGCGTGCGAAGCGGATCCACTCGACGTGCCCGACGACGGCGACCCGCATTCCCGGAGTCTGCACCAGGCGCGATCCGCGACGCGGATGGCCCTAGAGGCTTGATGTGGGTTGGAGGTGCGTGCGGGGAGGGCTTGCGCCAAGCAGCGGCGTCGGCTCGGGCGGCGTGCAGGCTGGACGCCTGGATGCCAACCGAGACGGCGGCGATGCGCCGCGCGCAGGCCCCCATCCGTGCGTGCCTGCAACCCGCATCAAGCCTCTAGTAGACGGTGCCCGTCGCGACGGCGGACGTCATCAGGTCGGCCGCGGCTTCGTCGTGGAGGCCCTCGCGCGAGAGCCGGTGCCAGGTCCAGAAGTCGAGCGCAAGCCGAATCAGTGCGCGGAGCCTCTCGCCTCGCCGCCCGCGGACGGCGAAAGCAGCCGCCAGGTCGTCGGCCAGCTCCGCGAGCATGCGATCGGCGTTCTGCTCGAGGAACCGATCGAGCTCCGGCACGGACGTGCGGTCGCTGAAGAGCTTGCCGTACATGGGCTCGGTCTCCCGGTACCAGACATAGAGCCGCGTGAGAACACCGCGGACGCGCTCGTTCGCGTCGGCCTGTGCGAGGACGGTGTCGAAGTCGGGTGTCGGGTGCAGCCGCTCGTAGTGGGCGGCGCACGCAGGCAGGAGCTCGCTCAGGTCGGCGAAGTGGTTGTAGACCGTCAGGCGCGTCACGCCGGCACTCCGGGCGATCTCCGCCACGGTGGTGTGCGCCACGCCCTTCTGCTCGTGCAGCTCGGCGGTCGCCTTCGCGATCCGCTCGCGCGTCTCGCGTTGGCCCTCCGCGCGGGCCTTCAGCTCGTATTTTCTCGTTTGGGTTGACATGGTGTTCATTCATGATAGCATCTCCCCAATCGATTGACACTATGTTCATCGAAAGGAGATTCGAGATGTTGACCGCAACCCGCTTCGAGACGCTGTCCGCCCGGATGAGCGGCCGCGTCGTGACCTCGTCGGATTCCGCCTGGGACGCGACCCGGCAGGTGTTCAACCTCGCGATGGACCTGAGCCCCGCCGCCGTCGCACTCCCCCTGGACGTGAGCGACGTGGTCGCGGCCGTCGACCACGCGCGCGTCAGCGGGCTTCGGGTGGCGCCGCAGGCCACCGGCCACAACGCCGACGCCTACGGCTCGCTCGAGGACACCCTCCTCGTCGACGTCCGTGAGCTCCAGGAGATCTCCATCGACGTCCCTGCGCGACGGGTGCGCGTCGGGGCCGGCGTGAAGTGGGAGCGCGTCGCCCCGGGTCTCTCCGAGCACGGGCTCGCCGCCCTGCACGGCTCGTCACCCGACGTCGGAGTCGCGGGCTACTCGCTCGGAGGGGGCATGGGGTGGCTCGCCCGCAAATACGGCCTGCAGGCGAACAGCGTCACCGCGATCGAGCTCGTGACCGCCGAGGGGCGCACACGGCGCGTGGACGCGGAGCACGAGCCGGAGCTCTTCTGGGCGCTTCGCGGCGGGAACGGCAACTTCGGCGTGGTCACGGCGATCGAGTTCGCCGTCTACCCGGTCGAGGAGCTGTACGCGGGCGTGATGTTCTTCCCGTTCGAGCGTGCTGCCGACGTCCTCCACGCCTGGACGGAGCTCGGCCCGACGCTTCCGGACGAGATGATGTCGTGGGCGTCGCTCCTCCAGTTCCCGGACGCGCCGTTCGTGCCGGAACCGGTGCGCGGCGGCTCGTTCACGGTCGTCTACGGCGCCTTCCTCGGCACCGAGCCGGAGGGTCGTGACCTGCTGCGTCCGGTGCGCGATCTCGGTCCGGCCATGGACAGCTTCGCGATGGTGCCCCCGGGGGCGCTCAGCACCATGGCGATGGACCCGCCGGACCCGCTGCCGTTCGTCTCCGCGACCGCGGTGCTCGGCGATCTGCCGGCGGCCGGCGTCGACGAGCTCGTCGCCGCGGTGGGGCCGGAGTCGGGATCGCCGCTCGCGATGGTGGAGCTCCGTCAGCTCGGCGGCGCCCTCGGGCGGCACGCACCGGGAGCAGGCGCACGGGCGACGCTGCCCGGAAGCCTCGTCCTGATGGCGCTGGGCGTGCCCGAGAACGAGGAGTCCGAGGCGACCGTGAGGGCGTATCTCGAGTCGCTCGATCGTGCCGTCGACCCGTACCGGGTCGGTGACTACGCGAACTTCGTCATGGAGCCGACAGACGCCAGCCGTTTCTTCGACCCCGACACGTGGGCGCGCCTGCGACAGGTCAAGGCGGCGTACGACCCGGGCGACCTGTTCAGGGGGAACCACCACAT
>DASSUT010000239.1:0-12712 GCA_035706725.1 Gaiella sp.
TCGATGGTGAACACGCAGTACTGGACGGGCTGGCCGTCCGCGACCGGGAACCAGTACACGCCGAGCTCGTGGCGGAACTACTGGCAGATGACCAGCATCGACATGCTCACCCACCTTCGCCCGGCGAAGGCGGACTAGCGCTCGGAGCGCTGATCCGATGACCCCCGCGACCCCTCTTCCGGCCCGAAACCGGGAGGGGGGTCGCCCCCACGGTTCGCGAGTGCCGGTGAGGGGAGCCTGAGGTGCTTCGCTACCTCTCGCGGAAGATCGTCGTCTACCTCCTGACGTTCTGGGTGGCGGTGACCGTCGACTGGGCGATCCCGCGGTTCATGCCCGGCGACCCCATCGAGGGCCTCCTCTCGCGCATGCAGGCCCAACCGGCCGCGGAGAAGGCGCTGTCGGGCTACTACTCGCAGGCGTTCGGGTTCGACGTGCCGCTCTGGAAGCAGTACCTGAACTTCTGGGCGGCGCTCTTCCACGGCGACCTCGGGCGGAGCATCACGAACTTCCCCACCTCGGTCTCCGAGCTGATCATGAGCGCGCTGCCGTACACGCTCGCGCTGCTCGTGCCCGCGATCCTCCTGAGCTTCTGGGCGGGCAACAAGGTCGGCGCGCTCGCAGCGCGTCGCAAGGTGCTCGACAACACCGTCCTGCCGGCGAGCTACGTCCTCACCGCCACCCCGCAGATGTGGCTCGGCATCGTGCTCGCGTGGCTGTTCGCCTCGACGTGGGCGATCTTCCCGGTCTCGGGCGCCTACGGCCTCGACGTCCAGCCGGCATGGTCGCTCGAGTTCGTGCTGAGCTTCCTGTACCACTGGATCCTGCCGTTCTCGGCGCTGTTCCTCGTCGCCTTCGGCGGCTGGGCGATCGGAATGCGGAACATGATCATCTACGAGCTGGAGTCCGACTATTCGAACTACCTGACCGCCCTCGGGGCCCCCACGAAGCTCGTGCGCAAGTACGCCTACCGGAACGCGCTCCTGCCGCAGATCACCGGCCTCGCGCTCGCGCTCGGCGCGGTGGTCGCCGGCGCGATCGTGGTCGAGATCGTGTTCTCCTACCCCGGCCTCGGCACCTTGACGCTGAGCGCGATCCAGAACCGCGACTACTTCTTGATCCAGGGCATCTTCCTGTTCCTCATCACCGGCGTCCTCATCGCGAACTTCGTGATCGACATCGTGTACGTGATCATCGACCCGCGGACACGCGTGGGCATGCAGGGGGGCAGCTGATGGCGACCACCGGACGCCCGGCCGACGTCGCGGTCCCCGCCGCCGGCGGGGTCGAGGCGCCTTCGACGGCGCTCGCCCCGACGCTCGAGCCGCCCGAGCCCGCGGCGCGCCGCATCCGCTCGGAGTTCCTGTACTTCGCGCTGCGCAACTGGAAGTTCGTCCTCGGCTCCGCCGTGGTGCTCTCGTGCCTCTTGCTCGCGCTCGTCGGCCCCTTGCTCACGTCCCACACGCCGCTCGAGTTCACCGGGCCGACCGACCAGCCGCCCTCCTCCGAGTACTGGTTCGGGACGACGTCGTTCGGCCAGGACGTCTACGCGCAGTTCGTGTACGGCCTCCGCGCGGCGTTCCTCGTCGGCGCGCTCGGCGGCGGGATCGCCTGGGTGCTCGGCGCCGCGATCGGCTTCACCGCGGGGTACCGCGGCGGCCTGATCGACGACGTCCTGAACATGCTCACGAACGTCGTGCTCGTGATCCCCACGCTCGCGATCCTGATCATCGTTGCGGCGTACCTCGAGGTCCAGAGCTACGCGACCGAGGCGGTCATCATCGGTCTGACCTCCTGGCCGTGGGCGGCGCGCGCCGTTCGCTCGCAGACGTTCTCGCTGAAGACCCGCGAGTTCGTCGAGGTCGCGCGGCTGTCCGGGCGGAACACGCGGCAGATCATCGCCACCGAGCTCGCGCCGAACATGAGCTCGTACCTCCTGATGATGTTCATCCTGCTGTTCGGCGGAGCGATCCTCATCGGCGCCTCGCTCGACTTCCTCGGCCTGGGCCCCTCCGAGTCGATCTCGCTCGGCCTGATGATGAACAACTCGTTCCTCGCGTCCGCGCTGTTGCTCGGCTCGTGGTGGTGGTTCCTGCCCCCGGGGCTCGGGATCGTCGCGATCGTCGGCGGGCTCTACGTGATGAACGTCGGGCTCGACGAGGTCTTCAACCCGAAGCTGAGGGAGCTGTGAGTCTCCGCGTCGACGATCTCACCGTGTACTACCGGTCGCTCCGCGGCGACGTAAAGGCCGTAGACGGCGCCACGTTCGAGATTGCCGACGGCGAGATCATGGGCCTCGCGGGCGAGTCCGGCTGCGGCAAGTCGAGCCTCGGCAAGAGCCTGATCCGCATGGATGCGCGCATGAAGCACATGCGCGGCCGCGTCGAGCTCGACGGGCGCGAGCTCCCGATCGACGACGACGCGAAGATGAACGAGTTCCGGTTCCGCGACGTCTCGATCGTGCCGCAGTACTCGATGAGCGCGCTCACGCCCACGCGAAAGGTCGGGACGATCGCCGAGGAGCTGCTCGAGTCGCGGGGCGAGCGCTTCGACACCGTGCGGCCCGAGCTCGTCCGGCGACTCGACCTCGTGGGCCTCTCCGAGGACGTGCTCGGCCGGTATCCGATCGAGCTCTCCGGCGGGATGAAGCAGAGGACGGTGATGGTGCTCTCGACGCTCCTCGACCCCTCGCTCCTGATCGCCGACGAGATCACGTCGGCGCTCGACGTGTCGAGCCAGCGTGCGGTCGGCGAGCTGCTCGTCGAGTTCCGCGACCGCGAGTTCGTGAAGAGCATGGTCGTGATCACCCACGACCTCGCGATCCTCTACCAGGTCGCGGACACGATCCTCGTCATGTACGCGGGCAAGCTCGCCGAGAAGGCGCCGGCGGACACGATCATCCGGCTGCCGCAGCATCCCTACACGCGTCTCCTCATCCAGTCGCTGCCCGAGGTGGGCGTCCGCTTCGAGGAGACGCGGCTCGCGGGAATCCCGGGCAAGCCGCCGTCGCTTCTCTCGCCTCCGACCGGCTGCAGGTTCCGCGACCGCTGTCCGCTCGCATCCGAGATCTGCGAGCAGGAGCCGCCGTTCGTCGAGCTCGCGCCGGGCCATCAGGTCGCGTGCTGGAAGGCGGCCGCCTGATGCTCTCCCTGAACGACGTCTCGAAGGTCTACAAGGTCGGCACGTTCGGAGGCACGCGGCTACGGGCAGTGAACGGCGTGACGTTCGACGTCGCCGCCGGCGAGATCGTCTCGCTGATCGGCGAGAGCGGCAGCGGCAAGAGCACGATCGGCCGCATGATCCTCGGTCTGTCGCGCGTGACCACCGGGACGATCACGTTCGACGGGCGGGACGTCTCGACGCTCGAGAAGAAGGAGCTGCGCTCGTACTACGCCGAGGTGCAGGGCGTGTTCCAGGATCCGTTCAGCTCGTACAACCCGATCTTCAAGGCAGACCGGGTGCTCGCCCTCGTGAAGGGCTTCTTCCCCGGCATCGGGCGCAGCGACTGGGAGGCGAAGGTCGACGCGTCGCTCCAGGCGGTGCGGCTCGAGCCCGGCGCCGTGCTCGGCAAGTACCCGCATCAGCTCTCGGGCGGCCAACTGCAGCGCCTCCTCGTCGCGCGCGCGCTCCTGCTCGACATCAAGCTGCTCGTCGCGGACGAGATCATCAGCATGCTCGACGCGTCGACGCGCATCGACGTCCTCAACCTCCTCGGCGACCTGAAGCAGCGCGGGCTCGGCGTCGTCTTCATCACCCACGACCTGTCGCTCGGCAACTACATCTCGGACCGCACCGTGATCCTGCGGCACGGCGAGATCGTCGAGATGGGGGCGACGGAGAAGGTGTTCGGCAACCCGCTCCACCCCTATACCCGGATGCTGCTCTCCTCGGTGCCGCAGCTCCACTCGCGGTGGGAGGCCCGCCACGTCGACGGTCCGAGCCGGGTGGCGCCGGCGAGCGCAGACGGGTCTCCGGAGCTCGTCGCGGTCGAGCCCGACCACCTCGTGGCCGGGGTCGCATCGCCCGGAGCCGCAGCGTGACGATTCAGGCCCCCGCGGCGGTGGCCGAGATCCCCTGGGAGGACCGCCCGTCCGGGACGAGCGATGTCGTGTGGCGCTCGAGCCGAAACCCGATCATCGCGCGAGACGCGGTGCCGCGTGCGAACAGCATCTTCAACTCCGCGGTGGTGCCGCACGACGACGGATTCGCCGGCGTGTTCCGCGTCGACGACACCCGCCGGGTGATGAACCTCCATGCCGGCCGGAGCGCGGACGGCATGACGTGGGAGATCGCGCCCGAGCCGATCGCGTTCGTCCCGCAGGACGGACGCGTCGCCGAGCTCCAGGAGCGGTTCGACTTCGCGTACGACCCGCGCGTGACGTGGCTCGAGGACCGGTACTACGTGACGTGGTGCAACGGCTACCACGGGCCGACGATCGGCCTCGGGTACACCCACGACTTCCGGACGTTCACGCAGCTCGAGAACGCGTTCCTGCCCTTCAACCGGAACGGCGTCCTGTTCCCGCGCCGGATCGGCGGCAGCTACGCAATGCTGAACCGCCCCAGCGACGGGGGGCACACGGCGTTCGGCGACATCTTCTACTCCGAGAGCCCCGACCTCGTGCACTGGGGCAGGCACCGGCACGTGCTGGCGCCCGTGCCGTGGACATGGGAATCCACGAAGATCGGGCCGGGCCCTACGCCGATCGAGACCGAGGCCGGGTGGCTGATGCTCTACCACGGCGTGCTCACGTCGTGCAACGGCTTCGTGTACTCGATGGGCGTCGCGCTGCTCGACCTCGACGAGCCGTGGCGCGTGCTCGCGCGCGGCTCGAGCTTCCTGCTCGCGCCCCATGCCCGGTACGAGCAGGTGGGCGACGTCCCGAACGTCGTGTTCCCGTGCGCCGCGCTCGTCGACGCACCGGCAGACCGCGTGACGATCTACTACGGCGGCGCCGACACGGTCGTCTGCATGGCGCACGCCTACCTCTCCGAGCTGCTCGCGTTCGTGCGGTCGTAGCGTCCGAGGGGCGCCGGGCGGGCCGTTCGTGCGCTGCGAACGGTTTCTGAACGTTTCCTTGCGAAGCTTGGCGCGTATCGGTCGTGTGGTTACCGTCGGGGACTGGGGGCTACGACCTCGTCTGCTTCTTCGACTGCCTGCACGACATGGGCGACCCGGTCGGCGCGCTCCGCCACGTGCGCGAGGTGATCGACGAGGACGGGACCGTGATGCTCGTGGAGCCGTTCGCGAACGGTGCGCTCGTCGACAACCTGAACCCGGTCGGACGGGTGTACTACGCGGCATCGACCGTGATCTGCACGCCCGCGTCGCTCGACCAGGAGGTCGGGCTCGGGCTCGGGGCCCAGGCCGGCGAGGAGCGCCTGCGCGACGTCGCCGAGCAGGCCGGTTTCACGCGCTTCCGTCAGGCCACGGCGACGCCCTTCAACCTCGTGCTCGAGGCTCGTCCGTAGCGCAGAAGACGATCAGCCCTTGACCGCGGCGTCCCGCAGGCTCGGATCGAGGGTCATCAGGGCAATGTCGGAGAGGAGGTTCGCGAGCACGATCATCAGCGTCAGCACGATCGTCAGGCCGAGCGTGAGCGGGTAGTCGCCGACCTCCGCGGCCGCGATGAAGTAGCGCCCGATCCCGGGGATCGAGAAGATCCACTCGACCACGAACAGCCCCGCGACGAGCTGGCCGAGAATCGGCCCCGGCATCGAGACGAGTGGGATGAGGGACGGCCGGACGACGTGCGCCGAGACCACGCGCGAGCGTCGCAGTCCCTTTCCTCGTGCGGCGAGCACGTGGTCGCGGCCGAGCGTCTCGAGCATCTCGAACCTCAGCACGCGCACGATCTGGGCGAACGGCACGAGGCCGAGCACGGCGACCGGCAGGATCTTCGTCTGCCAGCTCGTCCAGCCGAACGGCGGCACGAGCGCGAGCTTCACGGCGAACAGCCATGCGAGCACGGTCCCGACGAAGAAGACCGGGATGCCCATGGTCACCGCCGTGAGCGCCGTCACGGCACGGTCGAGGAGACCGCCGTGCGTGAGTGCCGCGGCGATGCCGACGGGAATGCCGAGCGCGATCGCCCACCCGAGCGCGAGCAGCGCGAGCTCGAGCGTGATCACCCCCTGCTCTCGCAGGATCGAGTTCACCGAGCGCCCGGCGAACGTGAACGTCGGGCCGAAGTCGAGCCGGGCGACCGAGCCGAGATAGTGGGCGTACTGCTCGTACCAGGGCAGATCGAGGCCGAGCCGCCGCTCGATGTTGCGCGTGATCGACTCCGGCTTCGGGTCGCCGTACTTCACCCACCCGACGTTCGACAGGCCGGCGGGCGGCGGATGGCGCAGGAAGTTGCCGCCCCCGACGCGCATCAAGCCGAACAGGATCGTCGTACAGACGAGCAGGACGGGGATCGTCCAGAGGAGCCGCCTGAGGACGTACATCAGCATCTCAGGCGCCGGGCGGGTCGTCCGGGCGAGGGGTCCGCGCCCGCTGGACGTGGCGGCGGGCCTTCGCGCGGTTCCCGCAGACCGCCATCGTGCACCAGCGCCGCCGGCCGCGCGGATCGAGGAAGAGCCAGCCGCAGCCGGTCCCCGGGCATGCCTTCACCTGCCGGAGGTCGATGGTCGCGAGCAGCGCGCCGGCCTCGCGTGCGATCTCGAGGACGGGCCGGACGAGGCCGGCCTCGGCTGCGATCGACCAGCGCTGCCCGGGCGGCCCGTCGCGGTGCAGAACGGCGTGCACCGCCGCCGCGCGGGCCTCCCGGCCGACCGCCTCCCAGCTGGCGTCGTCAGCCGGGTCGGTGCACGCGGCGTAGAGCGATCGTCGAAGCGACCGGGCGCGCTCGAGCGCACGGCGGGCGGCGGCCGGATTGCGCTCGGCCGCTTGCCGGAGCTCAGCGGCCGACGTCTCGTCGGCGAGCCCGCGGTCGCGTGTCCAGGCGACGAGGTGATCGAAGCTCTCCAAGTACTCGTGTCGCGGCTCGCCGTTCCACCCGGCGAGCGTGTTGCAGAAGTCGAGCGCCGGCTGCGTCGCCACCGGAGCGGGGAGCACGAGCCCGTCGACCGCTTGCTGGTACCGGGGAAGCTGCTGGACGCCACTAACCATCAAGTCGCACTTTACTGGTTATAACGGCACCCGCCGACCGTGGGGACGTGTGACGTCGTCGCGTGTGAGGTGTCGCGAACCGCCTCTCCGGGCGCGGCCGGCGTTCAGGCAGGCTCGTGGCCCGGCACGGCGGCCGGCGCCTCGAGCGGTGCCGGCTCGGCGGGCGGCGGTGCGACGAGCTTCGTCGCGACGAACGGGTAGACGAGCACGGAGATCATCCCGGCGCCGATCAGCGAGGCGCCGACGCCCTTCGAGATCGCGTCGCGCTCCTCGCCGATGCTGACGATGGCCGCGACGAGCGGTAGCGCCGTCGCGCCGCAGAGCGCGAGGCCTCCGACCGCGCGCCGGTCCAGCTCCCGCATCCAGAAGAGCGCCGACGCCCCACGCACGAGCAGGAGGAGTGCGAGGAAGATCACCCCGAGACCGAGCCCCTCCACGGTCAACAGACTGTCGAGGTCGAAGTTCATCCCGGTCACCACGAAGTAGATCGGGATCATGAACCCGAAGCCGATTCCCTCGAGCCTGAGCCGCACGAACCGTCCCTCCGGCGAGTCGAGCGCGAGGCCGACGACGAGCCCCGCGGCGAACGCGCCGAGCACGAACTCGAACCCGGCGTTGCTCGCTATCAGCACGAGCGTCGCGAGCAGCAGCACCGCCGCCCGCACCGCCGTCTGCCCGCTCGTGTGCACGGTCTCCTGGAGTACGCGGATGATCCTGGGGGGTCGTGCGCGCATGACGGCGGCCGCGGCGAGCATCACGATCACCCCGAAGCCGACGAGCAGCAGGACCTCCGTGACGGCGCCGTAGACGCTCGTGAGGAAGACCGAGATGAAGATGATCGGCCAGAACTCGCCGGCGACGCCGGTCCCGAGGACGGCGGCGCCGAACGGGAGCGACAGGAGCCGGGCGTCGGAGAGGATCGGGACGAGCGTCCCGAGCGATGTCGTGCACAGGGCGACCGCGAGCAGCCACCACTCTGCGTCGACCCCCGCCTGCTGCAGGACGAGCCCCACGAGCAGGGCGATCGCCAGGGAGACGACCCAGCCGCCCGTGCCGAGGCGGACAGCTCGCCGCGGGACGCGCTCCTCGACGACCTCCAACCCGGCAAAGAAGAAGAGGAACGCGAGGCCGATGTTCGCGAACGCCGTGAGGTAGAGGTTCACGTGGGCGATGTCGAGCAGCTCCGGCCCGATCACCATCCCGAGCACGATCTCGACGACGACGGTCGGGAGCACGATCCGCCCGCTCAGCCGCGAGAACAGCGCTCCGAGCGTCGACGCGGCGAGCACGAGCACCACCGAGCGGTACTCGGGCCGCGTGAGGTTCGCGGCCGCCACGACATGAGGCACGACACTGGTGTGCGCGAGCCCCGTCATCGGACGCTGCCCGGCGCCCGACGGCCCTGCGATCGGCGATCACGGCAAGACGACAGCACGCCGGGCCGAGCGTACACCGGCACGGTGGTCGAGAACCTCCTGCGGGGAGCGCCTACGCGCATCGAGATCGTCGCCGCCCCGTGTGCGTCGGAGACGAGGACGGCTGCTCGCCCGCTCGATGATCTCAGTCGACCTGTACTGGCTGCCCCTCGGCGTCGGCGGCCGCTCGGTGCGTCTGAACGGCCTCGCCTTCGAGGCGATCGCTGCCGGGCTCGCGCGCCGTGACCGCTTCGATCTCTACCACTCGGCGCTCGAGGTGCGCCGCCGGCACGAAGGCCTCTCGGACATTGCGGAAGCGGTGGAGAGCCCGCGGCGGCTGAGCGAGGACCTCGAACGAGCGCGACGCGTGCTCGATCGTGCCGCAGGTGCCGACGCCGGTTTGGGGCGCGACCAGCTCGGTGTCGGCGAGATGTGGAACTCCAACTCGACATCTCGTGGCTGCTCGCCCGCGCCGGGCTCGACGTCAACCCGATCCACCCCCTCGCCGGCGGCCGTGCGCCCGGCCGGCGGGCCGGCATTGTCGTCGCTCGGCGCAAGGGTGTCGACGAGCGTCGTGAGACGTCCCCTGGGGCCGGCCGCGCGTCGTCATAGAAAAGCCCCGCATCCGCGGGGCTTTTCCGTAGCAGGCCTGCAAGCCGGATAGTCCTCAGGGTCGCTCCAGCGGGGGCCGGAAGGCTGCCCCAAGGAGGAGCGATGAAGAAGCGATGGACGCAGGAACTGGCCGATTTCCTGCGCTTCTGCGCATCGGAGCGGCGGCTTGCCCCGACGACATGCGCGGCGTACGAGCGTGACGTTTCGGCTTGTCTCGATTACCTGCAGGGTCAGGGCATCCGCGACTTGGGCGCCGTGAAGGTGACGCACCTGCGCGCCTTCCTCGCCGAGGAGCAGAAGCGGCGACCGGCGGTGTCGAGCCAGGCGCGGACCACCGCGGCGCTGAAGCTGTTCTTCCGTTTCCTCGTCGAGGAGGAGCGAATCGACCGCGACCCCGCGCTACCACTCCGGACGCCGAAGAAGCGGGAGGCGTTGCCCGATACGCTGACGATGGCCGAGCTCGAGCGCCTGCTCGCTCAGCCCGAGCGCGACGACCTCTGGGAGCGGCACTTCCGAGGCAAGCCGGAGCGCGACCGGCTGCTGCTCGCGCTGATGGCCTACGCCGGGCTTCGGCGGAGCGAGCTGCTCGGGCTCGACTGGCACGACGTCGACCTCGCGCGTCGACTGCTCCGCATTCGACGCGCGAAGGGCGGTCGGCAGCGGACGATCCCGATCCACCCGGCACTCGCGCCGCTCTTCGCCAAGTACTACGCCACGCGCCTTCCGCTGACCGAGCAGGCGCTGTTTGTCGGCGTGCAAGGCAACCGGCTCCACTACACCCAGCTCGGCCAGGTCTTCCGTCGCTACGTCGACGCGGCCGGCGTCAACGAGCGAAAGCACGTCACCCCGCACACGCTCCGGCACGTCTTCGCATCCGAGCTCCTGCGTGCCGGCGCGAACCTCCGGCAGATCCAAGAGCTGCTCGGGCACAAGCACCTTGACTCGACGCAGCGCTACACGCGCGTCAACGCGCACGAGCTGCGTGGCGCGATCAAGCGGCTCCGCTGGGTCGGCTGACCGTCCTCGAGATATGCCATTCTTCTAACTGCGCTCAAACCGAAGCAAGAACTATGGCATATCCACCCTTCCACCCCTCCAACACGGCTCCCGACCCGTTGTTCATGTCCTCGGGTGAGTTCGCCGAAGCGTTCCCGTCCGAGAGCGACTTTGTCGAGCGCAAGAGCGGCTTCAACCGGACGGCCGTGCAGGAGGCAGCGGTCGCCTTCTCCAACACCGAGGGCGGCGTGATCCTCATCGGCGTCGATGACTCCGGGGCGGTCGTGGGGCGAGAGCTTACTCCGGGCATGCAGGACGACATCCACACAGCGATGCGCGAGGCGCGGGATCCCGGCCGTTACTCCCTGCACGAGCTCCGGGTGGATGCCAGGCCGGTGGCAGTGCTCTCGATCGCGCGGAGAGTCGAGGGGTTCTCGCAGACGTCGAGCGGGCGCGTCCTCGTCCGCCGCGGGACGATGAAGGTCGCGCTCTTCGGCGCGGAGCTGGCTCGCTTCATCAACGAGCGCTCGCTCCAACGCTTCGAGGAGACCGAAGCCGATGTGACCCTCGATCAGGCCGATCCCGGCGCCGTCTCCGAGTTGGCAACGAGCTTCGGGTGGTCGCGGGACGTGTCCGACCGACTTGCTGAACACGGCCTCCTGACGAGAAACGGCCGAGATCGCCTGACGATCGCCGGAGCGTTGTATCTCCTGCCTGATCCAGCCGAGCGGCTCGGCAAGGCGTTCATCGAGATCCTGCGCTTCCCAGCCGATGACGTGGAGTACGACAAGCGCACCGAGATCCGAGGCCCACTCCATCACCAACTGCAGCGTGCGGTCGACGAGGTCGTGAATGAGTTGGGCAGCGAGCTCGTGGTCCTCGGCGTGCGGCGGTACGAGCTCCCGAGGCTCCCGCAGGTCGTTCTCCGCGAAGCAGTCGCGAACGCTTTGGCGCACCGTTCCTACGAAATGCAGGGAACCTCGATTCGCATCGAGCTCTATCCGCAACACGTGCGGATCGTCTCTCCCGGAGGACTGCCCGAACCCGTGACGGTCGAGAACATGAGAGAGACCCAGGCGGCCAGGAACCTCCGCGTGATTACCGTGCTGCGCCGCCTCGGCCTGGCCGAGGATGCCGGGCGCGGAGTGGACGTCATGATGGACTCGATGCTCGAGGAGATGCTCGATCCACCGGTCTTCGAGGACTCGGGCCACTCTGTCACTGTCACCCTCCCCATCCGTAGTGCCGTCACACCGTCCGAGCGAGCTTGGGTCCGCGAAGTCGAAGCCAGAGGGCTCATCGAGCCGACTGACCGCATCGTGCTCGTGCACGCGGCCCGGGGCGAGCACCTCACGAATGCGCGCGTGAGGGAGCTAGTTGCCGTGGATGCAGGCGAGGCCCGACGTGCCCTCCACCGTCTTCGTGACGCCCAGTTCCTTGTGCAGCATGGAAGCCGCGGCGGCGCGAGCTACACGCTGAACGAGACGCTGGCCCCACCCGCGGGGCTGCGGCTTACACGGCAGGCATTGAAGGACCTGATCCTCGAGCTTGCGGCCGAAGACGGGCCGCCTCTGACGAATGCGCGGGTTCGTGAACGGACGGGCCTCGACCGAGCCGAGGCGCTTCGGCTGCTGGACGAGCTCGTGTCCGAGAGTCGACTCGAGCGAGTAGGCGCGCGGCGCGGGACACGCTACGTGCGGATGTGACGCGGGCCGAGCCGAGAGCTCATCCCGCCTCCCTGAAGAGGCTCGACAGTCTTGACCTCATCTGGGGTCAATTGACCCCGCTCGGGGTCACGCGACGCGCGCGAGCGGCTCTTTGGCCGCTTCGGCGGCGATCGGTCACGGTCGCGCACGCCCGCCCGGCTCGTGGGCAACCGTCGTTCAGTCAGTCAGTAACGACGGCGTCTGCGACGATGCCCCCGTCGGTGCCGTCGCCGATCGGCGTTGGCCGCGGCGTCGCTTGCCCGTGAGGGTCGATCCGGTTGAGCCTCATTCGGCCCGGAGTCGCCCTTGGTCGTCGAGGATTCTTCAGTCGGTACGGCCAGTTCCTCGAGTCGAGCCGCCGCGTCGTGGAGTTCGTCGGAATCGACGTGCGCGTAGCGTGCGACAGTCGAGAGGTCGGCGTGGCCGAGGAACTCGGCGACGAGGCGGGGTGTCGCCGCGTTCCTGGCGCAGCCAGGTCGCGGCGGTGTGGCGAAGCGTGTGGGCAGTGACGTGCTTCTCGATCCCGGCTCGTGTCGCGGCGCGCCGGATGATGTCGGCGAGGATCGTCTCCTGCAGGCGTCCACCGTTGAGCCCGCAGAAGACCGGATCGGTCGGCTTGGGCTGCCGGGCGTCGCGCAAGTTCCGCAGCTCGCGGGCGAGGCGAGCGGGGATCGGTTGACTGCGGGACTTGTCGCCTTTCCCATGGCGGACGAGTAGGGCCCGCTTGCGTCCGTCGAGTTCGAGGTCGCGCCACTCGAGCGCGCACAGCTCCGAACGACGAAGGCCGGTCGTGACGAGCGTGACGAGCACGAGCTGGTCACGCTCGGCGAGGCCGGGCAGGTTCCGCTCCGGCTTGCCGGCCGCGTCGAGCA
>DASSUT010000240.1:0-36515 GCA_035706725.1 Gaiella sp.
GACGAGGCTCGTGACCACGGCGGCGGTGCCGTCGAGGAACACGAACGGGATCACGGGGACGATCGCGCCGACGACGAAGGGCACGAACGAGGAGACGGCCGCGACCCACGGCGAGCCGCCGAGCTCGTGGGGATCGATTCCCAGCTCCTCGCGTGCCATCGTGTCGAGGGCGGTCGCCTCGTCCGCGAGGATCTGGTCCGCGAGCGCCTCGGCCTGCTCGCGCGAGAGGCCCTTCGCCTGGTAGAGGAGCGCAAGCTCCTCGCGCTCCTCGTCCGGGAACGCCGCGAGCTCCTCACGCTCGATCTCGAGCTGATGTGCGTACAGCTCGCGGGAGCTCGTGACCGACACCCACTCGCCCATCGCCATCGAGCACGCGCCGGCGAGGAGCCCGGCGATGCCCGTGACGAGGATCGCGCGGGAAGAGAGGTCGGCGCCCGCGACGCCCATCACGAGGCTCAGGTTCGAGACGAGCCCGTCGTTCGCGCCGAGCACGGAGGCGCGGAGCGCGTTGCCCCCGATCGCGCGGTGGCGGCGTTCGAACCGCGCCAGCGCGGTTCCCGCGACCCCGCTGTCGGTGCCCGCGAGGCTCCGCAGGATCCGTGCGTGCGACCGCTCCTGGCCGCGCATCCCCGTCCCGCTCGCCTCCGGCTGCAGGTCGTACGCGTCCTGCCCGGCCTCCTCCGTTCCCGCCACTGCAGGCAAGACCAGCGTCGGACCGAACCGACGCGCGAGCCTGACGAGGACACGCACCCGCCAGCTCGGCCGCCGCTCCGGGACCCGTTCCTCGAGATCGCGCAGTCGCTGCTCCCAGAACGACGCGTGCCGCTCCTCCGCCGCGCCGAGGCGGCGGTAGAGCGCTGTCAGGTTCGAGTCGGCCTCGTACTCCGCGAGCGCCGAATACAGGGCCGCCATGTCGACCTCGCTGCGGACGTTCTCCCGGTAGCGGCGAGCTCGTTCGGCATGCGCGTCCGAAGCCACGAGCCATTCTCGCGCGCCTTCGACCGAGGAAGAAGCCTTACCCGCCGTTGGCCCGGCCTTACCCGTCCTCGGCCTACGCTCGCTGCACAGCGTTTCCGAGGAGGATCGAGATGACCGCCAGCAGCGACAGAGCCATCATCATCATCGGGGGCGAGGAGCTCTCGGAGGCGACGCTTGCGCGCGCGGCGCAGTTCGACGAGGTCTTCGTCGTCGCGCGCGTGGTGCCCGAGCCGGGCGACCGCTGGGTGGTCGACGACGACCACAGCGAGGCGTCCGGGCGCGCGAGGCTCCGCCGCGCCGTGGCGCGGCTCAAGGCCCGCGGCGTTCGCGCGTTCGGGTCGCTGGGCGACGAGAACGAGGCCGCGGCGCGGGCCGACGCGCGCGCGCTGTTCCCCGCCGCCCCGATTCTCGGCTGACGCAGCGCAGAGCCGGGCCGCTTCGCGGCCGGGCCCACGGCACCGGTTTCGCGCTCTGCGCTCGGTGGAAGGGGAGGGCCGTGGCGCCTCACTGGGCGATCGTTGCGGGCTGGGTCTTCCTCGGGCTGGGATTCGCGAGCGCACTCGTGATCGTCGTCGACGAGCTCGCGCTCGGGCATCGCCAGCAGATGTGGATCATGAACCTCGTCCACCCGATCACGGCGCTCTACTGGGGCCCTGTCTGGCTCGTCGCCTACTTCACGCGGGGCCGGCTGACGTCCCAGAAGGTCATGCGCGCGGAGGCCCGCCGCCTTGCCCCTCGGCCCGTCGACACCGAGGAGGTCATGGAGCGGGGCACCTCGACGGACGACGACGAGCTCGACACGTGGCACGTCGCGAACGCGACCTCGCACTGCGGCGCCGGGTGCACGCTCGGCGACATCGTCGGCGAGTGGATCGTGTTCGCCGCCGGCTGGACGATCGCCGGAGCGACCGTCTGGCCCGAGATCCTGCTCGATTTCCCGCTCGCGTGGACGTTCGGAATCGTGTTCCAGTACTTCACGATCGTGCCGATGCGCCAGAACGTCGGCCGGCTCGAGGGGCTCTGGCTCGCGATCCGCGCCGACACGTTCTCGATCGTCGCGTTCCAGGTCGGGCTCTTCGGCTGGATGATCCTCTCCGCCAAGGTGCTCTGGCAGCCGCCCCTCGGCATCGACACCCCGGCGCACTGGTGGATGATGCAGGTCGGGATGATCATCGGCTTCCTGACGTCCTACCCGGTCAACCGCTGGCTGGTGCAGAAGGGCTGGAAGGAGAAGATGGACCACCGAACGCACCTCGCGGAGATGGTGGAGGGCAGGCGGGAGGAGCGGAGGCGCACGCTGCCGTCGCCCGCTGGCCAGCCGGCCTCGCGCTGACCGGCCGCCCGCAGCGTTCGTCGGCAGGAGCGAAAGCAACGTCGTACGATGTGCCCGTGCGCCCCGGGCCGCTGCTCGAAGGCCTCGCCGCGCTCGAGCGCGGCGACTGGGCGTCGGCGCGCGCCGCGTTCGAGGCGACGCTCGCGGAGGAGGATTCCCCGGATGCGCTCTTCGGGCTGAGCGACGCGCTCTGGTGGCTCGGGGAGACGGACGGCGCCGTCCGGTGCGCGGGTCGCGCCTATGCCGGCTTCAGACGGCGGGGCGATCTCGTCCAGGCGGCGGTCGCCGCGATCGCGCTCTACTTCCACTGCCGCGTGAGCCTCGGGAACGCCCCGGCTGCGCGAGGCTGGCTCGGCCGGGCCGCGCGGCTCGTCGAGGAAGGGGAGCTCGCGCCGCTCGAGGGCTGGGTGCTGCTCATGCGTGCGCACTCGAGCGGCGAGCCCGTGCAGGCCGAGCGCTGGGCGCGCGAGGCGCGAGAGCTAGCACGCCGCTTCGACGACGTCGACCTCGAGCTCTGCGCGTTGAGCCAGCTCGGCGTGTCCCTCGTCGAGCTCGGCCGCGTGGACGAGGGGGAGTCGCTGCTCGACGAGGCGATGGTCGCGTCGCTCGGGGGCGAGTGCGAGAGCATGAGGACGGTCGTCTTCACGAGCTGCAACATGATCAGCGCGTGCGGCCGGGCGGCCGAGCTCGAGCGAGCCGCCCAGTGGATCAGGGCCTCGGACGACTTCACGCGCCGCTACGGAAGCCCTCACCTGTACACGACCTGCCGTACGTCCTACGGCGCGCTCCTGCTCGCGACCGGAAGATGGGCCGAGGCCGAGCGAGAGCTCACGGCGGCACTCGAGAGCGCCCGGACGGCCGAGCGGGCGCTCTACGGCGAGGCCCTGGGCCGCCTCGCCCAGCTGCGCGTCGCGCAGGGCCGCCTCGACGAGGCGGAGCAGCTCCTGGTCGGCTTCGAGGATCATCACGCGACGACGTTCGCGACCGCGCTGCTCCGGCTCACGCGCCGCGACGCCGCGGCGGCCGAGGCGGTGTTGCTCCGCCGGCTGCGCACGGTCGACGGGCAGGACCGGCCCGGACCGTACCCGCTCGGCGTCTCGGCGCTGCTCGAGGAGGCGTCGCTGCTCGAGCTGCTCACGGCCGCTCAGCTCGCGCGCGGCGCCGTCGACGAGGCGCGCGCAACGACGGCACGTCTCGCCGTCCTCGCCCAGCGCGCACGCTGCGACCCGGTCGACGCGGTCTCCGACCGCGCTGCCGGACGGGTGCTCCTCGCGGCGGGCGAGCCCGACGATGCCGTGGTCTCGCTCGAGCGCGCGCTCGCGGTGTTCGCGCGGCTCGAGCTGACGTACGAGGTCGCGCGGACGCACCTGCTGCTCGCCCGGGCGTCCTCCGGCCGCGAGGCCGCCGTGCGCGAGGCTCGAGCGGCGCTGCGGGGCTTCGAGCGCCTCGGCGCGGAGGGCGACGCAGACGCGGCCGCGGCGTTCCTCCGCGCGAACGGGGTGAGGGCGGCACGGCAGGGGCCGCGGCGGGTGGGCCTGCTCACGAGACGCGAGCGCGAGGTGCTCGAGTTGCTGGCGCAGGGGCTTCCGAACCGTGAGATCGCCGACCGGCTGTATGTCACTCGCAAGACCGTCGAGCACCACGTGCGCAGCGTTCTCCGCAAGCTCGGCCTGCGCAGCCGCGCCGAGGCGGCGGCGTACGCCGTGCGCCACCTCGAGCGGGATTCAGCCACCGGATAGGGGTTCCGACCGATGCGCGGCCGCGACGCGTCGGGCAGCCTCAGAGCGTCGGCCGAGAGAGGAGGACGATGTGACGACCCCGGGCTCGAAGACGCAGACGCTCGCGCAGGTGCTCGATCGCAGGCTGGAAGGACGCGCGATCGGGCCAGACGACCCGACCTACGACGAAGCGCGCCGGGGCCACAACCGGCTCTTCGACCGACGCCCGGCCGTGGTCGCACGGTGCGCCGGTTCGCCGGACGTCGCACAGGCGATCTCGTTCGCGGGCGAGCACGGGCTCCCTCTCGCCGTTCGCGGCGGCGGGCACAGCGTCGCCGGGTTCTCGTCGATCGACGACGGGGTGATCGTCGACCTCTCCGCCCTCCGCTCCGTCCGAATCGAGGCCGAGGCGGGAGTGGCGGACGTCGGCGGCGGGGCGACGGCGGGCGACCTGGACGCCGCCACGCACCCATTCGGGCTCGCCACGCCGACGGCCACTGTCTCGACCGTGGGCGTCGGCGGGTTCACACTTGGAGGAGGGATCGGCCACCTCGTGCGTGCGCACGGCCTCGCGGCGGACAACCTCGTCGCGGCGGAGGTCGTGCTGGCGGGCGGGGAGGTCGTGTGGGCGGACGAGGAGCACGAGCCGGACCTCCTCTGGGCGCTCCGCGGCGGGGGCGGCAACTTCGGGGTCGTGACCAGGATGCGGCTCCGGCTGCACCCGGTCCGTACGGTCGTCGGCGGCCCGATGCTGTGGCCGCTCGAGGACGCGAACCGCATCCTGCCGCTCTACCTGCGCTGGCTCCCGGAGCAGCCCGACGACGTGTCGGCGTTCTTCGCCGTCCTGACGGTGCCGCCCGCCGAACCGTTCCCGGACGAGCTCCGGCTCCGCAAGGCGTGTGCGCTCGTCTGGTGCGTCACGGCCCCGCCCGAGGCCGCGCGCGCCGCGCTCGACGTCTTCCGCGCGGAGTCACCCATCCTCGACGGCGTCGAGCAGCTGCCGTACCCGGCCCTCCAGTCCGCCTTCGACGAGCTGGCCGCCGTCGGGGCGTACGGCGCGATCAGCGGTGCCTCCTTCCCAAGCCTCCCCGACACCGCCGCCGAGTCGTTCGTCCGTTTCGGAGAGTCCGCGCCGACGTGGATGTCGTTCACGCACCTGTACCCGCTCGACGGGGCGGCCGCGCGCGTGCCGGAGGCCTGCGCCGCATGGCCGTGGCGCGAGGCGACCTTCGCGCAGATGGCTGTCGGGATGAGCGACGGGCCGGGCAACGAGGAGGAACTGCGCGGCTGGAGCACGGCGTTCTGCGCCGACCTCGGCCCGCATGCGCTCGGCGGCGTCTACTCGAACTTCCTGATGGACGAGGGGCCGGCCGCAGCGCGCGCGTCGTACGGGACGAGCTACGAACGCCTGGCGCGGGTCAAGGCGCGCTTCGACCCGGACAACGTCTTTCGCGCCAACCAGAACGTCGAGCCGGCCGTCTGAGGCGTGCCCCGGCCCCGTCTCAGTCGGCGACGCGGGGCGGGGCGGTCTGCTCCTGCCAGTTCGGCTCCCAGAGCCGGAACCCGCCGAGGAACGCGTTCTCGTTCGCGCCGCGGCGGACGCCCTGGGGGAGCTCGTCGAGCTCCGAGACCTCGCCGCCGCCGAGCACGACGTAGTCGGGCTCGAGCGCGGTCGACAGTTGCGCGACGGTGTCGAAGACCGCCGCCTGCCACTTCTTCTTCCCGCGCTTCTCGAGCGCACGGCGGCCGACGTAGTCCTCGAACGTCTTCTTGCGGAACGGGAGGTGCGCGAGCTCGAGCGGCTCGACCACGCCGTCGACGATAAGGGCCGAGCCGAGCCCGGTGCCGAGCCCGAGGAACAGCATCCGACCACCCTCGTAGCTGCCGATCGCCTGCATGGCCGCGTCGTTCACGACCTTGGTCGGCTTCCCGAACGCGGCCTCGAAGTCGAAGCCGACCCAGCCACGTCCGAGATTCGCAGGCTCGGTGACCACCTTCCCCCAGTGGACGGGCGCCGGGACTCCGACCGAGACCACGTCGAAGCGCCATCCGTCCGCGGCGGCGAGGACGCCCTCGGCCATCTTCGCCGGCCCGAGCTGCGGGCCCGACGTGAAGCGGCGACGTTCGGTCTCGTTCGACGCGAGCAGCTTCACGTGCGACCCGCCGACGTCGACGGTGAGCACGGCCTTCGCCTCAGCCACGTGTCCTCCGCGTGTCCGGCACAGCGTGAGAGTGTATGTCCGTGCCGAAGCTCGAGGAGACGCTGGAGCGCGAGATCAAGCTCTCACCGGGGGCGAGCTTCACGATGCCGGACCTCGGTGGAGAGGCGCTCGAGCCCCGCGTGTTCGTCTCCACCTACCACGACACGCCCGACCACCTGCTCGCGCGCAGCGGGCTCACGCTGCGGCACCGCGTGGAGCACGGCCGCGGCCTCTGGCAGCTGAAGCTGCCGGCCGGCGACGCGCGGCTCGAGCTCGAGGAGGAGGGACCGGCGCGGCCCGTGCCGCCCCGCATCGCTGCGCTGCTCCATGCGTTCCTGCGGCGACGGAAGCTCGTGCCGGTCGCGCGGCTGCGGACGCGCCGCGACGGCGTCCGGGTGGACGGCGCCGAGGTCGTGCACGACTCCGTCTCCGTGCTCGACGGGCGGCGGGTCGAGCGGACGTTCGAGGAGCTGGAGGTCGAGCTCGTCGAGGGCGACGAGCGGACGCTGCGTCAGCTCGAGAAGGCGCTCCGGCGTGCCGGCGCGGCGGAAGGCGAGCCACGGCCCAAGCTCTTCCGGGCGCTCGACCTCTCGTACGGCCCCGAGTCGCACGAGCCGGCGGACGGCACGGCGGGCTCCGTGCTCGCGGCGGCCTTCCGCGTGCAGCACGCACGGATCCTCGCCCACGACCCCGGCACGCGACTCGGCGCCGACCCGGAGAGCCTCCATGACCTGCGGGTTGCCACCCGGAGGCTGCGCGCGTTCCTCCGTGCGGGTCGCCCCCTGCTCGAGCCGGCCTGGGCGGACGAGCTGCGCGAGGAGCTCGGCTGGCTCGGAGCGGCGCTCGGCCCGGCCCGCGACCTCGACGTCCTCGTCGACCACCTCCGCCGCGAGGCGGCGAGCCTCGGCGGAGACGACGCAGCGGGCGCGGAGATCATCCTTGCGGCGCTGGGAAAGGAGCGGCGGGCGGCGCGGCGCCGGCTCGTGCGGGCGCTCGAGGACGCCCGTTACGACGCGCTGCTCGACCGGCTCGAGGCCGCCGGCGACCCGCCGCTCGCTCCTGCCGGTGACGCCCTGCCGACCCTCGTGGACGTGTGGCGCTCCGAGCACGCGAGGCTGCGGAAGGCGGTGCGCGCGCTCGGCGCGGAGCCGGCCGACGCCGCCCTCCACGCCGTCCGGATCAAGGTCAAGCGGGCGCGATACGCCGCCGAGCTCGCCGGTCTCGACGGGTACGTACGCGGGGCGAAAGCGCTCCAGGACGTCCTCGGCGAGCACCAGGACGCGGTCGTCGCCGAGGGGCGCCTGCGCGCGCTCGCAGCGTCTGACCCCGAGGCGCGAGTGGCGGCCGGACGCCTCGTCGAGCGTGAGCGCGTCCGGCAGGACCGGGCCAAGGCCGGATGGGGACGGCGGTGGTCGGCGCTCGCGAAGCAGGCGAAAAAGGCGTGAGCGAGCCGGTTCGCGCGGCCGGCGGGGTCGTGGTCCGGGGCACCGGGCCGAGCCGCGAGGTGCTCCTCGTGCACCGGGAGGCGTACGGCGACTGGACGTTCCCGAAGGGCAAGGCCAAGACGGCCGAGACGGACGAGGCGTGCGCGGTGCGGGAGGTCGAGGAGGAGACGACGCTCCGCTGCGCGCTCGAGCGCGAACTGCCGTCGACCCGCTACGTCGACGGGCACGGCAGGGACAAGGTCGTGCGCTGGTGGTCGATGCGCGCGCTCGGCGACCCAGACGCCGCCGCTCCGTCGCACGAGGTGGACGCGGTCCGGTGGCTTTCGCCGGACGAGGCGCGGGGCGTGCTCACCTACGAGCGCGACCTCGCGCTGCTCGACGCGCTCTGAGTGCGCGGATCGCCCGGACGGGGCTACGCGATCACGGCGCTGTCGTAGTCCGGGCGGGACGCCGCATTCACGTCGAACAGGTCCCAGCTCTCCATCCAGCGGTGCGTGTCCTCGAACATCTCGCGCGTGTAGGGCTCGGAGACGATCCGCTCACCGGGTCCGAACCGGCGTACGTCCACCTGCGCCGTCAGGTCGTCCGGCATCTCCTTCGACCAGTAGTGCTTGTACGACTCGGCGTTCAGGTCGATCTCCCTCTGCGCTCGGCGCAGCGCCCGGAAGTACCGCTCGAGGTCCTCTTTCGCGGCATCCTCAGCGACGAGAAAGCCCATGACGAACGTCGTGTCGACGAGCTTGCGAAAGCCGAGCTGCTCGAGGACGTAGTACTGGTTCCCCCAGACGTTCGCCGCCTCTATCTGGCCGCGCAGCATGAGCCGGACCCGGTCGAACGGGCGGCCGACGAAGTCGAGCGCGATCTCGGATCGCTCGAGAAACGGCTCGAGCGCCCGGATCGCCGAGTAGTGGCTCCCCGAGTGGTACCCGACGCCGACCTCGACGCCCGCGAGATCCTCGGGACGGCGATGGGGCGAGTCGTCGGCGACGAAGATGCCCGAGTTGCAGACCGAGTAGGCGCCTCCCCACATCTTCCCGTGGCTCGAGGACGCAGCGGCGTTGACTGCCCAGTGGCATGCGGCGGAGACGTCGCAGGCCCGACCGTCGGCCATGTCCTCGAAGGCGCCGCTTCGTACGGCGATCGGCGCGCTGTCGGCGGCTTGCACCGACGCCGGCGCCCCGGGAGACGTGATGGCCGATCCGCCGGCGAAACCCTCGGGGTCGAACTCGTACTGAAGGCCCTCGGCGGCGAAGAAGCCGTGCTCCTCGGCGACCCACTCCTGCAGTCGAACGTGCGGCTGGATCCTCAACGTGCCCACGACGAGCCTCCTTTCGCGACGACCAACCAACCCCGAGATCGTAGGCGGTCGGAGTGGGCGTCCGCCGGCGCGTTCTCAGGCGGCGCGGGCGGCCGAGCGCCGCGCGAGCGTCAGCGCGATCCCGTCGCGCAGCCCACCGCGCCCGAGCCGCAACGGCGCGTCGAGAGTGCGGGCGACCTCGGAGAGCACGAGCGCGCCGGCGAGCACGGTCTCCGCGCGGGCGGCGTCGAAGCCGAACACACGGGCCAGCTTCGCCGCGCTCCGGCGTCCCGCCAGCGCCGTCGCCTCGTCCAGCCCCTCGGCGTCGAGCCGCGGGCCGACGATCTTCGCCACCGCCCGCGCGCTGCCGCCGACCGCGAGCGCGAGGTCCACCCGGGGCGGCGACAGCTCCTCGAGCTCCCGCCGGACCTCGGCGCGTGCACGCTCGACCGAGGCGCGACGCGGTGGGTCGCCTTCGAGGAAGAGGCGCGTCAGGCGCAGCGAGCCGACGTCGGCCGAGCGGATCCAGGCCGGCCCGAGCAGCACGGTGCCCACCGCGATCTCCGTCGAGCCGCCGCCGACGTCGCAGACCGCGAGCACGCCGGAGTCGCGGTCGAGCCGCGCGGTCGCGCCGAGGAACGCGAAGCGCCCCTCGTCGTCGGCCGAGAGGATGCGGACGGGTCGCCCCACCGCGCGCGTGAGCGCGCCGACGAGCTCTTCGGCCCCCGTCCCCTGGCGGCCCGGCGCGGTCACGACCGCCGCGACCTCCTCGGCTCCGAGGCGCGCCGCGAGCCGTGCGTAGCGACCCGCGACCGACGCCGCCTCGTCGCGCTTCCCCGGGGTCACGAACCCGTGCCTGAGGATGTCCGCCGCAAGGCCGAGGTACGACCGCTCCTCGCGGACCGGCGCGAGCGTCCCGTCGACGTCCGCGACGAGCAGCCGGGCGGTGTTCGAGCCGACGTCGATCACGGCCACGCGCATCGCGGTCATCATGGCGGCCGCTCCGGTCGGAGCGTCGAGCCGTCTCAGCGCGGCCGCTCGGCCGTCGCGCGGACCCTTCGCCGGCGGCGGAGGCGCGCTCGGCGCTCGAGGCTCGACTGGTGGTCGTGCGGGCGCTCGCCGTCCGCGGGACGCCGCCGCTCCCACGTGCCGTCCGACCGAAGCTCCCACGACGAGACGTTGTCCGAGAACACGCTGTCCAGGACCGCCGCGAGCTCCTGGCGCTGCCTCGCGCCCTGAACCGGCACGAGCACCTCGACGCGCCGGTCGAGGTTCCGGGTCATGAGGTCGGCGCTCCCGAGGTAGAGGTGGTGCGACGATCCGGCCTCGAACGAGTACAGGCGGCTGTGCTCCAGGTACCGACCCGCGAGCGAACGCACCGTGATGGTCTCGCTCAACGACTCGACGCCGGGACGGAGCGTGCAGATCGACCGGGCCGTGATCTCGATCGTGGCGCCGAGCTGCGACGCCGCATAGAGCTCGTCGACGATCGCCGCGTCGGTGAGGGCGTTGACCTTCGCGCGGATCCGCGCGCGCTCACCGGCGGCGGCCGCCTGACCGACCGCGCGGATGTGCTCGACGAGCTGCGCGCGGAGGTTGAACGGCGCAACGAGGAGCTTCTCGAAGCGTTGCGGACGGCCGAACCCGGTGAGGTAGTTGAACAGCGCCGCGACGTCCTCGGCGATCGTCTCGTCGGCGGTGAAGAGGCCGATGTCCTCGTACGAGCGGGCGGTCTCCGAGTGGTAGTTGCCGGTGCCGAGGTGGACGTAGCGGCGCAGGCCGTCGTCGTCGCGGCGCACGACGAGCGTCATCTTCGCGTGCACCTTCAGGTCGGGGAACCCGTACACGACATGGACGCCCGACTGCTCGAGCTTCCGCGACCACTCGATGTTGCGCCGCTCGTCGAAGCGCGCCTTGAGCTCGACGATGCACACGGACTGCTTGCCCTCCTCCGCCGCCTCGATCAGCGCGGGGACGAGCGGGCTGTCGTCGCTCGTGCGGTAGACGGCGGTCTTCATCGCAGCGACCTGGGGATCGCGCGAGGCCGCGAGCACGAACGCCTCGAAGCTCGCCGCGAACGACTCGTACGGCTGGTGGACGAGCACGTCGGCCCGGCGGATCGCGTCGAACAGGTCGGCTGCGTCGCGGACGTGCGCGAGCGCCGGCGGCACGACGCCGGGTGCCGGGGCGTAGGCAAGCTCCGGTCGGTCGAGCTCGACGATCTGCTCGAGGTCGGCGAGGTCGAGCAGGCCCCGCACCTTGTAGACCGTCTCCGGGCTCGCACCGAGGCCGTTCCGGAGGCGCCGTAGCATCGACGCCGAGGTCGACTTCGCGACCTCCAGCCGGACGACGTCGCCGAACCGCCGGCGCTGTAGCTCGAGCTCGACGGCCTCGAGGAGGTCGTCCGCTTCGTCCGAGACCTCGAAGTCGGCGTCGCGCGTGACCCTGAAGCACACCTGCTCGGCGATCTCCATCCCCGGAAACAGCTCGGGCAGGAAGTGGCCGATGACGTCCTCGAGCGGTACGAGGCGCTCCCCGTCCGCGAGCGGCACGAACCGCGGCAGGCGCTCCGGCACCTTCACGCGCGCGAAGCGCTCCTCGCCGGTGTCGCCGTCGCGCGCGAGCACGCCGAGCGAGAGCGACAACCCCGAGATGTACGGGAACGGCTGTCCCGGGCCGACCCCGAGCGGCGTCAGCACCGGAAAGATCTCGCGGTGGAACAGCCGGTCGAGCTCGTCCCGGTCGTCGTCTCCGAGATCGTCGACGGGCGTGATCGCCACGCCCTCCGCCGCAAGCGCGGGGCTCAGGCCCTTCCGCCAGATTCGCGACTCGGCGTCGACGAGCACGGTCATGCGCTCCCGGATCGCAGCAAGCGTCTCCCGAGGCGTGAGGCCGTCGGGCGAACGGACCGTGAGGCCGGACGACGCCTGGCCGACGAGCCCCGCGACGCGGACCATGAAGAACTCGTCGACGTTCGACGCGAAGAAACGGCACATCCGCACCCGCTCGAGGAGCGGTCGCGTCTCGTCGGCGGCGAGCTCCAACAGCCGGGCGTTGTACTCGACCGTCGAGAGCTCGCGGTTGAGGAGACGGTCCGCCGCGGGCTCCACCTTGGTCGCCATGTCTCCATCTTCGCGGAAGCGACCCTGGATGCGCGAGACGGCGCCGTCGAGCCGGGGCACGCCGCTCCGGCTTGTAGGTTGACTTTCCTCGTGGCGTCGCAGCCGGCACGGCTCTCGGGCAGCACGGCCTGGGCCCGCAGCGTGCAGACGCCGCTGCGCACGTTCCTCCGCACGGAGACCGGCGGCGCGGCGGTGCTCCTCGCAGCGACGCTCGCCGCGCTCGTCTGGGTCAACGTCGACGCGTCGTCGTACGACTCGTTCTGGACGACGACGCTCTCGATCGACGTGGGCGGCACCGGCGTCTCGCTCGAGCTGCGCGAGTGGGTGAACAGCGGCCTGATGACGTTCTTCTTCTTCGTCGTCGGGCTCGAGGCGCGGCGCGAGCTCGACCTCGGCGAGCTGCGGCAGCGCAGGCGGTTCGCGTTCCCCCTGCTCGCCGGCGTGGGCGGCATGGCGGTCGCGGTCGCGATCTACCTCCTCCTGAACGCCGGGCGGCCCTCGATGGAGGGGTGGGGGGTCGCGATGTCCACGGACACCGCGTTCGCGCTCGGGGTGCTCGCGCTGGTCGGGCCGCGCTTCCCCGACCGCCTACGCGCGTTCATGCTCACGGTCGTCGTGGTCGACGACATCGTCGCGCTGGCCGTGATCGCGACCGTCTACACGGACGAGCTCACGGTGTCGGCGCTCGTCGCGGCGGTCGCGCTCTTCGGGGCCGTCCTGCTCGCGAAGCGGCTCGGGGTGCGGCACGGGCTCGTCTACCTCGTGCTCGGCATCGCGACGTGGGTGGCGCTCCTCGAGTCGGGGATCGAGCCCATCGTCGTGGGGCTCGCGATGGGGCTCCTCGCGTACGCGTACCCGGCGGCACGCTCGGACCTCGAGCGGGCGACCCGCCGGTTCCGCGAATTCCGCGAGCAGCCCACGCCCGAGCTGGCGCGCTCGGTGGGCGAGGGCCTGCGGGACGCGATCTCGCCGAACGAGCGGCTGATGCTCGTCTTCCACCCGTGGACGAGCTACGCGATCGTCCCGGTGTTCGCGCTCGCGAACGCCGGGATCGCGATCGACGGCGGCTTCCTCACGCGCGCGTTCACGTCCCGAATCACGCTCGGGATCCTGATCGGGTACGTCGTGGGCAAGCCGCTCGGCATCCTCGCCGGCTCCTGGCTGGTCACGCGCCTCACCGGCGGCCGGCTCCGGCCGCCGGTCGGCTGGGCGGCCGTCGCCGGGGGCGGCACGATCGCGGGCATCGGGTTCACGGTCGCGCTGCTCGTCGCGACGCTCGCGTTCGACGGGACGCAGCTCGAGGAGGCGAAGCTCGGAGTCCTGTCCGCGGCGGCCGCGGCCGCGCTGCTCACCTGGCTCATCTTCCGCGCGACCGCGCTGCTCCCGCGGAGGCTCAAGATCCGTGCGCTGCTCGGCACCGCCGAGCCGCTCGTCGACCTCTACATCGACGTCGACCCGGAGCGTGACCACGTGCGTGGCCCCGTCGACGCCCTCGTGACCGTCGTGGAGTACGGCGACTTCCAGTGCCCGTACTGCGGGCTTGCGGAGCCGGCCATCCGCGAGCTGCTGCGCGACTTCGCCGACGTCCGCTACGTGTGGCGCCATCTTCCGCTCACGGACGTCCACCGCTTCGCCCAGCTCGCGGCCGAGGCTTCCGAGGCGGCGGCCGACCAGGGCGCGTTCTGGGAGATGCACGACCTCCTCCTCGGCCACCAGGACGCGCTCCGCCCGGGGGACCTCGTCCGGTACGCCGGAGAGCTCGGGCTCGACGTCGAGCGGTTCGAGGAGGCGCTGCGGTCGCACGTCGGCGCCTCACGCATCGCCGACGACGTGGACGGCGCCGACCTGAGCGCGGTGTCCGGAACGCCGACGTTCTTCGTCAACGGCCGGCGGCACTACGGCGCCTACGACGTCGAGACGCTGTCCGGTGTCGTGCGTGCGGCAGGCGCGCGGGCGGTGCTCGCGGCGACATGACGCGTAGCCAGCGGACCACGCTCGTCGCCGCGATCCTCGGCTCGGCGATCGCGACCATCGACGGCACGGTCGTCAACGTGGCGCTCCCGGCGATCGAGCGGGACCTCGGCGGCGGCCTCCAGGTGCAGCAGTGGGTCGCGAACGCATATCTCCTTGCGCTCGGGTCGTTGCTGCTCGTCGGCGGGTCGCTCGGCGACATCTACGGCGAGCGGCGGATCTTCGCGCTCGGCGCCGGCGGCTTCGGCGTGTTCTCGCTCGCCTGCGCGCTCGCTCCGACGAGCGAGACGCTGATCGCGGCCCGCGCGCTGCAGGGCGTGGCCGGGGCGCTGCTCGTGCCGAGCTCGCTCGCGATCATCGTCGCGACGTTCTCGGCGAGCGAGCGCGCGGCCGCGATCGGCGCGTGGACCGCCTGGGGCGCGATCGCGTCGCTCGTGGGCCCGTTCGCCGGCGGGCTGATCGTCGACCGCCTCTCCTGGCGGTGGATCTTCGCGCTCAATCTCCCGCTCGTAGCGCTCACGCTCGTGCTCGTCCGCTCCGCCGTCGCGCCGATGCGCGTGCCGAGCGGACGCAGGGTCGACTACCTCGGGGCCGCCCTCTGCGCGCTCGGGCTCGGCGGGATCGTGTTCGCGCTGATCGAGCAGCCACGGTACGGCTGGTCGAGCCCGGTGATCGCCGTGCCGCTCGCCGCGGGTATTGCGGCGTTCGCGGGGTTTCTCGCACACGAGTGGCGGGCCGCTCAGCCGATGCTGCCGCTCGAGCTCTTCACGCACCGGAACTTCGCGGTGGGGAACGCGGAGACGTTCGCGATGTACGCGGGGCTCGGGGTCGCGTTCTTCTTCCTGAGCATCTTCCTGCAGCAGGTCGCCGGGTACACCGCGCTCGAGGCGGGTCTCGCGACGCTCCCCGTGACGATCGCGATGTTCCTGCTCTCGCGGCGCTTCGGTGCCCTCGCCGACCGATACGGGCCGCGCCTGTTCATGGGGCTCGGGCCGCTCGTCGCCGCCGCGGGCCTCCTGTTGCTCCTGCGGACCGGCATCGAGACGTCGTACGCGTCGGACGTTCTGCCAGGGCTTCTCGTGTTCTCGCTCGGCCTGTCGACGACGGTCGCGCCGCTCACGGCCGCCGTCCTCGCGGACGCAGACGAGAGCGACGCCGGCATCGCGTCCGCGGTCAACAACGCGGTCGCGCGCGTGGCAGGCCTCGTCGGCGTCTCGGTCGTCGGGCTCGCCGCCGCCTCGACCCTCGCCGGCGACACGTTCGCCGCGAACGACTCCTCGGTCAGGGCCTTCCACGAGGTCGTCGCGATCTGCGCGGCGCTGCTCGCGGCCGGCGGCGTGCTCGGGCTGGTCGGCATCGTGAACCCGCGGCGGCCGATCGAGGCGGAGCGCTGCTCCGGTGGACAGCTCTACGGCGTCCCGGAGCCCGCGGCCGTCCCGCGTGCCGCGTCGGGGGCGGTCCCCGAGACAGCGGCCGGGAAGGCGTGACGCGGGCCGCTCAGCGCCGCCGGGCGACGACCTCGATCTCGACGAGCAGCCCAGGGGCGAGCGTCGCTCCGACCGTCGTGCGCGCGGGGTAGGGCGTCGTGAAGAGGTCCTGGTATGCCGCGTTGTACGCGTCGAAGTCGTCCATGTCCGCCAGGTACGCGTTGACCTTCACGACGTCGTCGAGACCGCAGCCCGCGGCCTCGAGACACAGCCGTACGTTCTCGAGCGCCTGTCGCGTCTGCGCCCCGGCGCCGCCCTCGACCAGGGCGCCGGACGTGTCCGTGCCGACCTGGCCCGCCGTCCAGACGAGGTCGCCAGAGGCGACCACCGGAGAGAACGGGAACGGCGGAGTCGCGACTCCCTCGGGTTGTATCGCGCCGTCCACGAGGCGTCGATCCTAGTCGTCCAGGAGCCTGCGGTTACCCCGCGAGCGGCTCCGGGGCGTATTACGGATGCCGAGCGGGAACGGGCCGCCGACACTCCGGGTGCCATGTATGCGCGCGCGCTCGACGATGCCGGTGCCCGCCTTCGCGAGCTTCGCCGCGAGGAACGGGAGGATCTGGGCCTCGCCCTGGTCGCCCTCGCGTTGGCGCTCGCCGCGACCCAGGCGCGGCCGGTGCTCGCGATGCCGTTGTTCCTCGGGGGCGTCGGCGTCGGGCTGCTCGGCGTCCGTGCGCTGTGGCGCCGGTGGGATCTCGTCGACCGGCTGGCCGCGGATCGCGACGCCTACGTGATCGAGGAGGTCAAGGCGTACGCGTCGCGCGAGGCGACGCCCGAGCGCCGCCGGCGCCTCGCAGGCGCGATTCGCCGCATGCTCGACTCCTCGGTTCCCGCCGCCTGCCGCCCGGACGTGGCCGCGGAGTTGCGCTCACTGGCCGCCGACCTCGACGACGAGCGGCTCGAGCTCGACGCGGCGTCGGCGGTCGAGTGCCTCCGCCTGCTGCGCGACCCGGACGAGAGCCCGCTGCTCGATCCGCTCGGCTCGCCCGACGACCTGCGTGACCGGGTGCGTCACATCAGGACAGGCTTCCGCGCTCGCAGACGTGGCGGTGAGGGCGACCCCTAGCTCGCTGCCCACTCGATGGCGGCATCGAGCTCGGCCGTGCCGAACACGCGCACCTCGCCCGGGACCATCCAGCCGAGGGCCTTCATCGTGTGATGGAGCCAGTCCTTGTCGGTGACGAGCGCGATCCGCTCCCACGTCCGGACGTCCTTCATCCCCAGCTTCGCGTCGTCCCAGAGGGCGCCGAGCGTCCACCCGTCGAACCGGTCGCCGAGGACGTAGACGAACCGAATCTCCCCGTGAGCGTCACGCTGACGCTCGACCGCCGGGACGAGCACCTGCTCGTAGTCGGCGTCGGTCACAGTGCCGATCGCCTCGACTCCGAACACGTTGTCGGGCAGGTTCTCGAGGACTTCGATCACGCCCCCTCCTCCGTCGTCTCGTGATTCTTCTTCGCGAGCTTCCGCTCCTGTCGGGCGGTCTGCTGCTCGGCGACCTTGTCCTTCGCCTGACCGTAGGACTCGCGGACGAGCTGCTTGCCGCCGGTCCAGCCGAACGTCCAGACGAGCAGCACGATCGCGAAGATCTGGTTCCACGCGGTCGTGATCAGCTGCTGGCCGAGCGAGTAGGCGGCGGCCGTCGTCGGGTCCGTGACCTTGCTGAGGCTCGCGCTGTTCACCGCCTGTGTGATCCCCACCGCACCGGGCGTGAACGAGGCGACGTTCGCGAGCGAGTTCCCGCCCACCACGCTCATGATCGTGTGGAACGTGACCGGGATCCCGTACGCGGCGAGGAAGATCCCGACGACCGCGAGCTTCGCGATCCAGCCGATGAACTGCGGCACGACCACGTGCGTCGCGTAGATGCGTGGATAGCCGAGGATGCGCCCGCCGACCTTCGCCTTCTCCCAGAGCCCGTGCATCTTGCGCCAGAGGATTCGGACGAGCATCAGGACGAGGACAACCGCCCCGGCGACGATGATCGTCGTGACGACGGGGTGCTTCGAGATGTTCCCGAGCTCGATGTCGAACGAGCCGGGGACCGAGAGGAACAGGTACAGGTAGACGAACGTCCCTGCGGCGGTGAAGAAGATCTTCTGGACGAGGAAGCCCGCGAGCACGCCGGGGAACGTCGAGCCGGCGATGAAGGTGAGGAAGAGGAACATCATCACGAACGTGCCGATGTTCGCAGGCAGCCAGCCGTTCAGCGCGACGCCGATCGCGTACGACGCGAGCACCGGCCGGAATGGGATCACCGCGTTCGGGTAGCCGTAGCGCAGGATCCACAGCCAGCCGACCGCGACGGCGATCGTCTGAACGGTCTGGAAGAACAGTCCGGCGACCAGGTACCCGAGCGAGATCGACGTCATCTCGTGCCAGAGCGAGTCGAACCACGAGCGGACGTCCCAGCCGAGCAGGTCGACGACCACCCAGAGGACTGCGATCACGACGGCGATGGTGACAAGCCGCTTCCAGCGGGAGCGCACGGGCGCGGGCGCGGCTGGAACGGCTTCGCTCATCGCGTGGAGCTTAGAGCGATCGTCGGTCAAGGGCGACTTCGGCGGCAGCGCTCCTCGACGTTCACCGGGGTGATTCGGCCTGGCGAGGTTCTCCCGCGGAGCGCAACGGAATAGAGTCGGCGCGTGGCCGAGATTGCCACGACCACCCACGGCCAGGCGCCTCGCCGCGCCGACGTGCGCCCGCGGCTCCGCCTCACGCGGCTCGTGCTCTCCCTCGTGGTCAACGCGGTCGCCGTGTTCGTCGCGGCGGCGATCCTGCCGGGACTCGAGGTCGGGGACTTCTGGAAGGCGGTGCTCGCCGCCGCGGTGATCGGCATCCTCAACGCGGTGCTCTCGCCGCTCGTCGCGGCCGTGAGGCTCCCGTACACGGTCGCGACCTCGTTCCTGCTCGTGCTGGTGCTCGACGCGGTGATCCTGCTGCTCACGGACGCCGCCACCGACCAGGCGATCCGCGTCGACGGCTTCTGGTGGGCGCTCGTCGCCGCGATCGTGATCTCCGCGGTCGCGACCGTGCTCGACGTCGTGCTCGGGGCGGACGACGACGACGCCTACTCACTGCGCGTGATCCACCGGATCGCACGCCGTTCCGGCGAGCGGATCACGACCGACGAGCCAGGGATCGTCTACCTCGAGATCGACGGGCTCGCCAAGCCGATCCTCCAGCGCGCGATGCGCGACGGAAACGCGCCGCAGATGGCCAGCTGGCTCGCGCGCGACTCGCACCGTCTCGTCGAGTGGGAGACAGACCTCTCGTCGCAGACCGGCGCCAGCCAGGCGGGGATCCTGCTGGGCTCGAACGAGGACATTCCCGCGTTCCGCTGGGTCGAGAAGGAGCGCGGCGAGCTGATGGTGTGCTCGAACCCGGACGACTGCGCGGAGATCGAGCGCCGCCATGCGGGAGACGGGCTGCTGCGCGACGGCGGGGCGAGCCGCGGCAATCTCCTCTCGGGCGAGGCAGACCACGTGCTCTTGACCGCGAGCCGCGTGAGCGCCGAGAAGACGGCGAACCCCGGCTACCGCGCGTTCTTCTCGAACGGCTTCAACGTCACCCGCACGCTCGTGCTCGTCGGCTGGGAAGTGATTCTCGAGCTCGTCGCCGCCGGGCGCCAGCGGCGGCGGGACGTCCGGCCGCGCGGGCATCGGGGCGGGATCTATCCGCTCCTCCGCGCGGGGATGTGCGTGCTCGTGCGCGACCTCACGGTGTTCGCGGTGCTCACCGACATGCTCAAGGGCCGTCCCGCCGTCTACGCGACGTTCGCGAGCTACGACGAGGTCGCCCACCATTCCGGGCTCGAGCGCCCGGACACGCTCGAGGCGCTGCGCAAGCTCGACCAGCAGTTCGGGCGCATCGAGCGGGCGCGCAGGTATGCGCCGCGCCCGTACCACCTCGTGGTGCTCTCCGACCACGGGCAGACGCAGGGGGCGACGTTCAAGCAGCGCAACGGCTACGCGCTCGAGGACCTCGTCCGCGAGTCGATCGAGAGCGGCACGGTCCACGCGGTGTCCGGCGAGGACGAGAGCCGCACGAACGTCGGCGTGGCGTTCGACGAGGCCACCGGCCAGGGCGAGAAGTCGGGTGAAAAGCGCAGCCCGAAGAAAGACGTGTCGGGCCAGGACGTCGTCGTGCTCGGCTCGGGGAACCTCGGCCTCGTGTACCTGATGGACGAGCCGCGGCGGATGACCCGCGAGGAGATCGACGCCCGCCATCCCCGACTGCTGCCGACCCTCCGCGCGCACCCGCACGTCGGCTTCGTGGTCGTCCACTCGGAGCTCGACGGCCCCGTCGTGCTCGGCGCGAAGGGCCTCCGCCACCTCGGGGACGACCGCGTCGAGGGCGAGGACCCTCTCGCGTCGTTCTCGCCGCGCGCGGCCGATCACCTCCGCCGCTCGGCCGCGTTCGAGCACGCGCCCGACCTGTACGTCAACAGCTTCTACGACGCCGAGCTCGACGAGGGCTGCGCGTTCGAGGAGCTCATCTCGTTCCACGGGGGCATGGGAGGGCCGCAGACGCAGGCCTTCCTGCTCGCGCCGGTCGAGCTGCCCCTCCCCGACGAGCCGATCGTCGGCGCGGCGAGCGTGCACCGCCTGCTGAAGAGCTGGCGCTTCGGGGAAGTGACGGTCGAAGTCGTCTGATCAGGCCGGCGGGAAGAACGGCTCGGCGTCCGGGGGAGGTCCGCGTTCCGCCTCTCCGGCCCCCTCGGCCGCGGCCTCCCGTGCCTTGACCGCGGCGAGCTCCGCGCTGATGTGCACCGCGGCGGACGTGAGCGGCGCGGCCAGGATCATCCCGGCCATCCCGAAGATCGCCCCGGCCGAGATCGTCACGATCAGCACGACCAGCGGATTGAGGTCGAGCGTCGCCCCGAACGCGATCGGCTGGACGATGTTCTGGAGCAGGCCGTTCGCGAGGATCACGATCACGAGCATGACCGCCGCGGTCGTCGTGCCGCCGTCGGCGAGTGCGAGGATCACCGCGAGCGCCCCCGACACGAACGCGCCGATGAACGGGACGTACGCGGTGACGAACGTGACCACCGCGATCGTCCCCGCGAGCGGCACGCCGAGGGCGAGCGCCCCGAGGCCCACCACGACCGCGTTGAACGCGGCGACGATCGTGACCCCGAGGAAGTAGCGGCGCATCGAGGAGATCACGTTGCTCGTGATCGTCCGCGCCACCGGCTGCGGCACGCCGAGGCTCCGGTCGATGAAGCGCCGCACCGCCGGGCCGTCCTTGAGCAGGAAGAACGTGCTGAACAGCGTGAACGTGAGGAAGAACACGAGCGACGTGAGCCCCTTGATCCCGTCTGCGACGCCCTGCACGAGCGTCTTCCCCGCGACGCCCGTGTCGTGCTTCACGTCCTGGGTCGCGCTCGAGGTGCCGTTCGCGCCGGTGTCGTTCACCCAGCCCTGGATCCGGTCGGCCGCCTTCGAGGCAGCGGCCTTGATCTCGTCCGACTGCTCGACGATGCCGCCGAAGACGAGCAGGAGGATCACGACGCCGAGGGCGAGCAGGCCGAGGAGGACGATCGCCGCGCCGGCCGCGCGCGGGAGCCGGGACTGCATCTTCGTCACGAGCGGCCCGGCGACCGTCGCGAGCACGAGACCGACCAGGACCGGCTCCGTGATCGTCGAGGTGAGGCCCATCAGCCAGATGAGCCCGACGAGCAGGAGCGCGACGCCGACGAGGAACCATGCGAGGAGGCCGAGATCGCGCAGCCACATCGGCGCCGAGAAAACGCGCGACAGCGACGTCGCGTCGATCTCGACGACTGTCCGCCTGGGCGCCTCCGCCCCGGCCGACTGGCTTCGACGGAATCGCTCGAACAATCCGGCCACCTGGCGGGATTGTGTCGCGCCGGGCGGACGGCCTCAGCGCGGCGGCTTCTCGGCGAGCAGCCGCTCGACGGCCGCGAGGCGCTGGTCGATGCTCTGCAGCGTCGTCCGCATCTCCTCCTCACGCGCGGCGCGAGCCTCCACGAGCTCGGCCCGGTCCGCGTCCACGAACAGCGACGTCACGGTTGCGATCAGGAACGAAAGGAACGTCACCCCGAGGATGATCACCGCGCCCCCGAGGACGCGGCCCCAAGTCGTGTGCGGGACGATGTCCCCGTAGCCGACCGTCGCCAGCGTGACGATCGACCACCAGATGCCGTCCTCGATGGTCGGGAAGTCCTGCTCGTCGATCACGTGGGCGACGATCCCGGTGATCACCATCAGGACCGCGGTCATCCCCGCGAGGTAGGGGAACACCCGTCTGTCGAGCACCGCCCGCCGAGCGCGGTCCTCCAGGCGTGAGCTCACACGGCGCTTCGACTCCCGACGAGGCTTGGTCACGGAGCGAACCTTCGCACGGTCACGGGACGGCTCATTCGAGGACGCGTGGCCGCACGAGGGTTCCCGGGCCGCCGATCCCCTGGCGGTCGCTTCGCCCCGCGAGGTCGAGGTCGGGCGAGTTGCGCCAGTGTTCTGCGACCGTCGCGTCCAGCCGTTCGAGCTGGTTGTCGATCGCGCCGCGGTGATCGGGATGCACCGACTCGGACAACGCCTCGAGCATCGCCCGGAGCCGGCGCACGACCTGGATCGACGTGGCGCCGAACTCGCGGATTTCGGTCACGGCGAGCGCGAGGTAGTCGTCCCAGCTGCGGATCGGGATCACCACTCCCCGGGTGGCGACCCGGCGAGAGCGCCTCGTCGAGCGCAGAGGAGGTGTCTTGCCGAGCAGGCCGAGCATGTCCTCCAGGTGGTCGATCACCTGCACTGCTGTCGTCGGATCGTTGACGGCGGGAGACAGCGCCCGTGCTGCGATGTCGACCATGATGCGGATCGCGAAGCTCGGGTCCTGCTCGATCGTCCGCTCGTCTCCGAGCGCGATCATCGCGGCAAGCGTCGGCTCCGTCCGCGAGTCCTCGGCGACGGATCCGTAGACCTCGAGCAGAGGCGCGCCATTCGCGACGAAGTCGCCGACCGGATGGCGAAGCACGACGACCCGGTCATGGCTGCGCGCCCAGTCGGCGAGACCGTGGATGTCGATCGCCTGGATGGCGCCGGCTCGCGGGCTGCGAACGACGAGGTCTGGCGGGCCTGCGACCTCGAACGGCGCGGGAACGACGTCCAGCGTCTCGTCTCGCGAGGCTTCCGCGACGACTTCGCGGAACGCACGACGGCCCGCGTCGGCGACGAGGGACGCCACGGCGACCGGACGCAGGCGGTGAACGGAGCGGTCGAGGAAGATCGCGAACAGGATGAGCCCGGTCCCCATGAGCGCCCCGGCGAGCGTGA
Organism: Gaiella sp.; assembly: GCA_035706725.1. Classification (GTDB taxonomy): domain Bacteria; phylum Actinomycetota; class Thermoleophilia; order Gaiellales; family Gaiellaceae; genus Gaiella. The sequence goes on from DASSUT010000240.1 coordinate 22,851, forward strand.
CGCCGAAGTTCGGCACCGAGTTCTCCTCGACGCGGCGAAGGAGCCCGAACGAGAACGTGAACGTCCCGATGAGAACGGCGAGCACGGCCTTGAGCACGCCGTCGCGGTAGAACAGCCTCATGTAGCGGGCGGAGAACGTCCCGGTGGCCATCTGCACGACGAGCACGCTCACGGTCACCACGAACCCCGTGAGCCCGACGGAAGCACTGACGACGCTCGCGAGCACCGCCTGGGCGGTTCCCGGCGAGTAGTGCCACGCGGAGGGAACCGCGAACACCTGCGGGCTATCCGCGAGCACGATCGCGAGCAGCACGCCGGCGACTCCTCCCGCAAGCGGAATCACCCACAGGCTGCCCTTCAGGTACTGCCGAGCGCGAAAGGCCAGGCCCCAGGTCACCGGCCGATGATCCCAGGCCGCCCGGCCGGAACCGTCTCGACCGGCACGAGTTTCACCCGGGTGATCGCGGCGCCTGGTTGGCAGCGCACTTTCCGGTGTGTTTGAGTGCGCGTCGAACCACGAGGAAGGCCGTCCAGATGTTCGTGCGCAAGGGGCCCGGGCACTGACGTCCCTTCATCGACACGACAAAGGAGGCACTGTGCTCGCAGCGGACTACCCGTTCCTGGACGTCGTCTGGACGATGCTGATCATCTTCGCGTGGGTGATCTGGTTCTGGCTCCTGATCACGGTCTTCTCCGATCTCTTCCGCCGGCACGACACGTCGGGCTTCGCGAAGGTGCTGTGGATCATCTTCGTGATCGTGCTGCCGTTCCTCGGCGTGTTCATCTACCTCCTGGTGAACCACAACGGGATGACCGAGCGGAACCTCAAGCAGGTCCAGCGCGACAAGGAGCAGTTCGACCAGTACGTCCAGTCCGTCGCGTCGAGCGGTGGCGCGGCCGCCGAGATCGAGAAGGCCAAGGGCCTGCTCGACTCCGGCGCGATCACCCAGTCCGAGTTCGACGCGATCAAGCAGAAGGCGCTCGGCGCCTCCTGACCGGCCCGGCGGCGGGAGCGGCGGCGGCCGCTCCCGCCGCCGCCACTTGACCAGCGCGCGCGCGTTCGACAGGATCCGGCTCCCATGTGTTGTCTGGCCTTGATCGCTGCCGGCCTCGGCCCGCGGATCGCGCTCGCGCTGTGGTGGATCTTCGGCGACAAGGTCGACGCCGCCTTCAGCACGTGGGTGTGGCCGCTGCTCGGGCTTCTGTTCCTCCCGTGGACGACGATCTTCTACGTGATCGCGTGGTCGCCGATCGGCGGCGTCAGCGGCGGAGAGTGGATCTTCGTCGCGATCGGAGTCCTGCTCGACGTCGCCACGTACAGCGCCCGAGCTGCGCGGCGCACACGGTACGCGTCCGGCTACTAGGCCCCTAGACCACCGAGAGGCCCCACGAGCCAACCGTCGACTCGCCGGGCGCCAACACGATCACGGCTTCGCCGGTTCGGAACGCGTTCGGCGGGCACGTCATGGGCTCCACGGCGAGGCTGCGGCGGCTCACGTCCGGCAGCGGGTCGCCGGTGAAGAGCATCAGATACTCGTGGTTGCCGTCGACCCAGAGCGTCACCGTCCGGCCGGACCCCGGGTCGCCGAGCCTGACGCGCGCGACCCCGTCGGCGTCGCGCGCGAGGTCCGTGAAGCAGTGGTCGAGCACGCCGTCGCCCACGGGGCGCGGCTCTCGGAAGTCGAACGCGGTTCCCTCGACGGGCGTCCTTGCGCCCGAGCCGGTGAGGGCGCCCTCGAGCACGCTCCCGGCCGGAAGGCCGAGGATCGCGGTGTCGACGGTCGGCGTGCCCGCCGTGAGGTACGGGTGGGCGCCCGCGCCGTACGGGCACGGCTCGCCGCCCACGTTCGTCGCGGTCGTCTCCACGCGGAGCCCGTCCTTCGAGAGCGCGTACTCGACGCGCAGGTCGAGCGCGAACGGGTAGCCCGGTTGCGGGTCGAGCCCGTGGGCCAGCACGACCCGGTGCGGCTCCCGCTCCACGGCACTCCAGGCGACCCAGCGGACGAGGCCGTGGATCGCGTTGCCCGCCTCGGCCTCGGTGAGCGGAAGCTGCAGCGTCCGTCCGCGCCAGTCGTACCGGCCGTCCGCGATCCGGTTCGGCCACGGGACCAGCAGCTGCCCGCGGCCCGAGGAGGCCATCTCGTCGGCGGCGTACCCGTCGACGACATCGCACCCGTCCACCGTGTAGCCGCGGAGCCCCGCGCCGACCTCCGTGACGGCGACCCGCTGGTCGCCGTGCGCCAGCTCGTACTGCTCGCCGGAAGGCAGTCGCCCGTTACTCACGCGCCTTGGGCGCCCAGCCGCTCGAGCAGGTGGTCGCCGACGCGGAGGGAGTTCGCCATCGCGGTCAGCGCCGGGTTCACCGCCCCGATCGACGGGAAGAAGCTCGTGTCGACCACGTAGAGGTTGTCGAGCTCGTGCGCCTTGCATTCCAGGTCGAGCACGGACGTCGCGGGATCGGGCCCGAAGCGGCACGTCCCCGCCTGGTGCGCGCAGCCCGCAACCGGGATGTCGTTCTTCATGTACGCGAAGCGGTGAATGAGGTGGTCGGGGTTCATGTCGAGCTTCCCGAGCAGCGACTTCACGGTCGCGTAGAGCCGCTTCTTCGCCTCGGCGTTCGTCTCCGTGTACGACAGCGTGAGCTTTCCGTCCCGGTCGACCGTGACGCGGTTCTCCGGCTTCGGCAGGTCCTCGGTCGAGAGCCAGAAGTCGATCGCGTGGCGCGCCATCCGCTCGAGCGTCCACTGCGGCGCGAGCCGCGTCTCGCGCGGCCGCTCGCCGCGGAACATCGCCGCCTGCGACTTCCCGACCATCTGCACGTTGCCGAGCGGGTACTCGAAGTCCGGGGAGCCGAAGTAGAAGTCGTTGAGGCCGAGGGTCTTCTGGTAGCGGGTCGGGTTCTCGTCGCGAGAGAGCGCGAGCACTGCGAGCGAGTCGTGGAACATGTAGTTGCGCCCGACCTGGTCGGAGCCGTTCGCGAGGCCGTTCGGATGCCGCTCGTTCGCCGACGCGAGGAGGAGCCTCGCCGAGTTCGCCGCCCCGCACGACACCACGACGACGTCCGCGGTGAAGCGCTCCTCGGTCCCGTCACGGTCGACGACGACCTCGGTGATCGTCGTGCCCGCGTCGTTCGTCTCGAGGCGCTCCGCCCGCGCGTTCGTGAGCAGCGTGACGTTCGGATGCTCGAGCGCCGGCCGGACGCCGAGCACCTCTGCGTCGGACTTCGCGTGCATCAGGCACGGGAACCCGTCGCACTGCGCACAGCGGATGCAGGTCGAGTAGACCGGCCGCGACTCGTCGAGCATGATCCCGCACGGCGCGTGGAACGGGTGGTGGCCCGCCGTGGCGAGGTCGTCTGCGAGCTGCTGGATCCGCGGCTCGTGCGAGACCGCCGGGTGCGGGTACGGGCCGCTCGCCGGTGGCTCGGTCGGGTCCTCGCCCCGCGCGCCGTGGACGTGGTAGAGCTGCTCGGCCTGCGTGTAGTACGGCTCGAGCTCGTCGTACGAGATCGGCCACGCAGGAGAGAGCCCGTCGTGGTGGCGGAGCTCGCCGAAGTCCTCCTTCCGCAGGCGGTAGAGCGCCGCTCCGTAGAGCTTCGTGGCGCCGCCGACGAAGTAGTGGACCTGGGGCGCGAACGCGTTGCCCGCCTTGTCGTACCACGTGTCAGGCGAGACGTAGCGGTTCTCGACGAACACCGCCTCCGTCTGCCAGTTCTCGAGCTCGCGTGGGAGCCAGTTGCCGCGCTCGAGCAGCAGGATGCGCTTGCCCGAAGGCGCGAGATGCCGGGCAAGCGTGCCGCCTCCAGCGCCCGTGCCGACGACGATCACGTCGTAGTGGTCCACGTGCTCCCTCCCTGTGTGGGTCGCGGGGCGTCGCTCACGAGATCTCCGCGAGCCGCTCGTCGACGATGATCCGGGCCCCCGCCTGGATCAGCGCGAGGTGCGAGAACGCCTGCGGGAAGTTCCCGAGGTGCCGGCCGGTCTTCACGTCGAACTCCTCCGCGTAGAGGCCGAGCGGCGAGGCGATCCGCAGGAGCCGCTCCATGAGGTCGCGCGCCCGCTGCGCCTCGCCGATGATGGCGAGCGCGGACACGAGCCAGAACGAGCAGATGAGGAACGTGCCCTCCTCGCCCGAGAGGCCGTCGTCGGTCTCGTCCGTGCGGTAGCGCAGCACGAAGCCGTTCTCGGTCAGCTCCTCGGCGATCGCGAGCACGGAGGCGCGGAGCCGCTCGTCCGTCCCGGGCAGGAATCCGAACAGGCCCGCAAGGAGCGTCGACGCGTCGAGCGCGTCGGTGGCGTAGTGCTGGCGGAGGGCGCCGTCCTCGCGCAGCCCGTGCTCGAGGATGTCCTCCTTGATCTCCGCGGCCGTGGCTGCCCAGGTCGCCTGCAGCTCCGCGTCGCCCCGGATCGCCGCGAGCTTCGAGGCCCGGTCGAGCGCGACCCAGCACATGAGCTTCGAGGACACGTAGTGCTGTGGCGCGCCCCGCGCCTCCCAGATGCCCTGGTCCGGGTTTCGCCAGACCTCCGTCGCGCAGGCAGCCTGCGTCTGGACGATCGGCCAGAGGCTCCGCGGCAGCCGGTTCGACCGGCGCGTGTGGAGCAGGATCGAGTCGAGCACGGCGCCGTACACGTCGTTCTGGCGCTGGTCGAACGCGCCGTTGCCGATCCGCACCGGCCGGGCGCCCACGTAGCCCGAGAGCTCGTCGAGCGTGGACTCGGTGAGGTCACGGCGACCGTCGATCCCGTACATGATCTGCAGCGAGCCGTCCTCGTTCTCCTCGAGGTCGGCCACGAACTGCATGAACTCGTCGGCCTCCCACTGGAGGTTCAGGTAGTGGAGGGCCTGGAGCGTGAACGTCGTGTCGCGCATCCACGTGTAGCGGTAGTCCCAGTTGCGCTCGCCGCCGGGCGTCTCCGGGAGCGACGTCGTCAGCGCGGCGACCGTCGAGCCGGTCGGCATGTACGTGAGGCCCTTGATCGCGAGCGCCGAGCGCTGGATCGGGTCGCGGAGACGGTGATCCGGGATGCGTGCGCCGCCGAGCCACGCGCGCCAGAAGCGCGCCGTCGCCTCGATCCGGGCCTCGGCGTCCTCGAAGCTCTCGGGGCCTGCGAGCTCCTCCCCCCAGGAGATCGCGCAGAACGCGCTCTCGCCCTCGCGCAAGACGTGTCGCGCGCGGATGCGGCCGTTCTCGATCCCGAGCGAGAGATCCGTGTACAGGCGGACCGTCGTCCCGGCGCCCGTCGCGTCGGCCGCATGGCGGCTGCCGTCGACGAGGCTCCACTCGGCCGCGACCCGGCCGTAGTCGAACACGGGCTCGCACACGAGCTCGACCTGCACCGACCCTTCGAGGCATTTCACCGTCCGGACGAGGACGTGGTCGGCGTCGTCGTCCGCGGGCGGGCGCGTGTGGGGCGTGATGCGGTCCTCGTGGTCGGTCGGGCCGATCGTCAGCGCCTCGCGGACCACGACCCAGCCCGAGGGCGTCTTCCACGTCGTCTCGACGACGTTCGTCCCGGGCTCGTACCGTCGCGCGGTCGGATGGTCGATCGCGAACGGCCCGAAGCGGAACGACCCGGCCTGGCGGTCGAGGAGCGTCGTGAAGATGCTCGGCGAGTCGAACCGGGGCACGCAGAGCCAGTCGACCGAGCCGTCGGGGGCCACGAGCGCGCCGGTGTGGCAGTCGGAGAGAAACGCGTAGTCGGCGATCGGAGTGAACGACGACGGTGCCGCAGCGCTCTGCGGCCGGTCGGCCTCGCCCGCCACGTCCTTGGGAGCGGCCTCGGTGCTCATGACGACACCCAGGGGTCGCTCCAGCGGCCGTGCCCCGCGGCGAGCTCGTTCGCCTGCTCCGGGCCCCACGTGCCCGGCTCGTAGACGTGCACCGGGGGCGGCGCGTCGAGCAGCGGCTGCATGATCCGCCACGTCTCCTCGACGCCGTCCTGCCGAGTGAAGCGGATCGTCTGCCCGATCATCGCGGCGTGGAGCAGCACCTCGTAGGGCGTCGCGCCCTCGCCGCCCATCTCCGAGAACTCCATGTCGAAGAAGACCGGCGCGGCGCGGCGCATCGAGTCCGCGCGGTGCGCGTCGAGCACGATCCGCACGCCCGTGGAGGGATCGAGCCGGATCACGAGCTGGTTCGGGTCGGGGCGGCGGTCGAGCCGCTCGAACCCGAGTCGCGGTGGGTGCTTGAACACGAGGCGCACCTCGGTCTGCGTGATCGGCAGCCGCTTGCCCGTGCGGATGAAGAACGGCACCCCCGACCAGCGCCAGTTCTCGATGTCGAGCCGCAGCGCCGCGTACGTCTCCGTGGTCGAGCCGGGCGCGACTCCGTCGATCGAGAGGTACCCGTCGTACTGGCCGCGGACGTACTGGGCGGGGTCGGCGGGGGAGATAGCGCGGTAGAGCGCGACCTTCGCGAACTGGAGCGTATTCACGTCCCCGCCGGACGGCGGCTCCATCGCGGTCGCGCCGACGACCTGCATGAGGTGGTTCACGACCACGTCGCGCAACGCGCCGACCGGGTCGTAGAAGTGCCCGCGGTCCTCGACGCCGAAGCTCTCGGCCATCGTGATCTGGACGCTCTCGACGTAGTTCCTGTTCCAGACAGGCTCGAGCATCGTGTTCGCGAAGCGGAGGAAGAGGATCTCCTCGAGTCCCATCTTTCCGAGGTAGTGGTCGATGCGCAGGAGCTGCGACTCGTCGACGTACTGGTGGAGCTCGTCGGCGAGCTCGTGCGCCGAGGCGAGGTCGTGCCCGAACGGCTTCTCGACCACGACGCGGGCGCCGTCCGTGAGCCCCGCGTCGGACAGGCCCTTCACGACCGTGGCGAACAGGAAGGGCGGGATCTCGAGATAGAAGACCGGCGTGTGCGTGCCCGAGATCGCGGCGCCCACGCGCTCGTAGGTCGCGGGGTCGGTGAAGTCGCCGGAGACGTACGAGAGGCGGGCCGCGAATCGCTCGAACACCTTCTCGTCGATCGTCTCGCCGGTTCCCTCGATCGACGTGCGTGCGCGCTCGACGAGGTCGGCGACCGTCCAGTCGTCGACCGCGACGCCGACGATGGGGCAGTCGAGCAGCCCGCGCCGCTCGAGCCTGTACAGCGAGCGGAACGTCATGACCTTCGCGAGATCGCCCGTGATCCCGAACACGACGAGCACGTCCGCCGGGCGCTGGTCGCCGGCACCCGCCGTTTCTGTCGCCTCTGCCTCGGTCGCGGTCACGTGGTCACCTCCCTTTCTGTCTCCTCCGTATGCACGCTGATGCGGGCCGGTCGCTCGTGCGTGAAGCCGGCCCACGTCCAATTGACGACCGCCTTCGCGCGATCCTCTCCCGTCGAGAGCAGCGCGAGGTGGACGGCTCCCCACGCGAGCGACGCCTTCGTGCCGGTCATCGTGATCCCGTGCGGCCCCTGCATGACCGCCGAGAAGCGGCCGATCGTCGCCATCGTGCCTTTGTCGAAGTAGTCGAACGGCTTGGTCTCCTTGCCCTCGACGAGGCGCCCGATGTTCTCGCCGGCCTGCTCGCCCGACTGCAGCGCGACGCCGCCCAGCTGCGGCAGCGGCGGCTGCTTCCCGGTCGCGATCCAGGCGACGTCCCCGACCGCGAACACCTCGGGATGGCCTTCGACGCTCAGATCCGATCTCGTCGGAACCCGGCCGCCCCGCTGGAGCTCGGCACCGAGCGACTCAGCGAGCGGGTTCGCCCGGAGGCCGGCGCCCCAGACGAGCGTGTGGGCGGGAATCGACTCCCCCGACGCGAGCCTCACCGTCGTCGCGGTGACCGACTGCACGACCTCTCCGACCCGCACCTCGACCCCGAACTTCTCGAGCTCCTTCACCGCGTACCGCCGGAGCTTCGTCTTGAACATCGAGAAGATCTCCGGGCCCGCCTCGACGAGGACGATGCGCACCTCGTCGTGCGGGATGTCCGGGTAGTCCTGCGTGAACAGCCCGCGGTACAGCTCGGCGATCGCGCCCGCGCTCTCGACACCGGTCGGGCCGCCGCCGACGACCACGACGTTCAGCGCGCCGTCGCGGACGAGCGAGGGATCGCGGTCGGCGGCCTCCCAGCGCTCGAGGACGTGCTCCCGTAGGCGCAGCGCGTCCGCGAGCGTGTACAGCGGGAACGCGTGCTCGGCCGCGCCCTCGACGCCGAAGAACTCGACGCGCGCGCCGAGCGCGACCACGAGGTAGTCGTAGGTGAGCGGCTCCATGCCGGCGAAGCGCACCTCGCGCCGGTCGACGTCGATTCCGGTCACCGTGGCGGTGTGGACGCGCGCGTTCGGCTGATCGTGGAAAAGGTCGCGGAGCGGATGGCCCACGGTCGACTCCGGGAGCAGGTCGGTCGCCACCTGGTACAGGAGCGGCTGGAAGGTGTGGTAGTCGTGCGCGTCCACGAGCACGACGTCGACCGCCGCGTCCTTCAGCTTCCGCGCCGCGCCGATCCCGCCGAAGCCGCCGCCGAGGATCAGCACACGCGGGCGGTCGCCGCTCACGACGTGCCCCCGGCGGCGGTGTCCTGCTCGTGGTAGCGGCGGAGGAGGTCTTCCTCCTCGTCCTTCGGGGGGAACAGGAAGAACACGAGCGCGCCGCCGAGCACGATCGCGACGATCCCGGCGACGTACGCCCACTGGTCGCCGTCGAGGAACGACTGGCGCGCGGCGGCGATGATCTGGGTCGCGTACTGCGGGTGCTGCTGGGCGATGCCCTCCGCCCCGGCGAACGACTTCGTGAGCGCGGCCTGCGTCTGCTCGGTGACGTCCTGGCCGGTCGACGCGATCTGCTGCGTCATCTTCGCGGCGTAGCCCGCGGTCAGGAGCGCCCCCATGATCGACTGCATGAGCGCCCCGCCGAGGTCGCGCTGGAGGTCGGCGGTGCCGGACGCCATGCCCGCGCGCGTGACGGGCACCGACCCCGTGAGCGAGTGCGAGGCGGGCGTGCCCGCGAGCCCCACGCCGATGCCGACGAACGCGTACCCGAGTCCGACCCGCCAGTAGGCGGCGTCCTCCACCCAGAGCACGAGCATCGTGATGAACCCGAGCACGCAGAACACGTAGCCCGCGAGCAGCGTGAAGCGTGCGCCGTAGGCGTCGACGATCTTCGCGGAGCGCGGCGCGACGAGCACCATGCAGATCGCGCCGGGGAGGATCGCCGCCCCTGCCTCGAGCGTCGAGTAGTCGAGCACGATCTGCAGGTACTGCTGGCCGATGAACATCGCGCCCATCAGCGAGCCGAACACGATGATCCCGGCGCAGGCCGCGACCCAGAAGATCCGCCGGCCGGCGATGTCGAGGTCGTAGAGCGGGTTCCGTGCCCGGCGCTCGCGGAGGTAGAAGGCGACCACCGCCGCCACCGCGATCGCTCCGCCGACCAGCGCGATCGTCCCCTCGCCGTCGACGGGCGCGAAGTTGATCGCGAGGATCAGCGCGCCGACGAGCACGACGGAGACGATGCCGCCGAGGTTGTCGACGGGCTCGGTGGTCTCGTTCACGTGGCTCGGGACGTAGACGATCGCGAGCAGGAGCGCGACCACGGCGAGCGGCAGCGTGATCAGGAACACGGAGCCCCACCAGAAGTGCTCGAGCAGCGCGCCCGACGCCAGCGGGCCGAGCGCGGCCACCGCCCCGCCGATGCCCGACCAGAGCGCGATCGACTTCGTCCGGCCCGGCCCCGACCAGAGCGCGGTGATCAGCGCGAGCGTCGTCGGGAACGCCATGCCGGCCGCGAGGCCGCCGCCGACGCGGGCGACGAACAGCACCTCGTCCGACGGCGCCCAGGCGGCGAGCACCGACATCGGGATCGCGAGCACCGTCCCGAGCACGAGCATCAGCTTGCGGCCGTAGCGGTCGCCGAGCGCGCCGAGGTACAGGACCGAGGCGGCGAGCCCGAGCGAGTAGCCGACCGCGATGAGGTTGAGCGTGACCTGCGAGGAGTCGAAGGCCTCCGCGATGTCGGGCAGCGCGACGTTCGCGACCGCGAGGTTGAGGTTCGCGACCGCGGCGACCGAGATGAGCGCGACGAGGACGAGGGCGGCGTGTGCCGGCCGTTCACCCGGCTGGGCGCCCTCTGCGGGCACCGCGTCGTGGGTGATGCTCGAGGCGGACACTAGAGGGCCGGCTCCGCCTCGGGGGACGGGCCCGTGTCCTCGGGCTGCTCCGCCGGTTCCGGCTCGCCGCCGACCCGCTCGCGGAAGACGTGGTAGGTCCAGCCCTGGTAGATCAGCACGACCGGCGTCAGCACGAGCGCCACGACCGTCATGACCTTCAGCGCGTACGTCGACGACGCGGCGTCCTCGATCGTGAGGCTGCTCGCGGCGTCCGTGCTCGACACCATCACGCGCGGGTAGAGGCCCGTGAACAGCGTCGCGACGAACGAGATCACGCCGAGGGCCGTCATCGCGAACGCCGGGGCGCTGCGGGCTGCGCGCTCGAAGACGACCGCGAGCACGAGCGCCGCGACGCCCAGCGCCGCGGGCAGCAGCGGCGGGAACACGTCCTTGTCGTTTCGGTCGACGGCGACCGCGACCGTCCAAACGAGGGCGGCGGCCCCGAGCGCCGCGGCCGGGAGCGCGAGCCGTCGCGCCGCGGCCTCGGCACGGTCGTGCAGGTCGCCGACGGTCCGCAGCGTCAGGAACGTCGCGCCGTGGAACGCGAACATCACGACGACCGCGATCCCGGCGACGACCGTGTACGGGTTGAAGAGGTCGAGGACGTTGCCCGTGAAGTCGCCGTTCGCGTCGATGGGCACGCCGTAGAGCAGGCTCGCGAGCCCGACGCCCCACACGAACGACGCGCCCGTCGAGCCGATCGTGTTCGCCCACGTCCAGAGCGACCGCCAGCGGCCGCTCTCGTGCTTCGAGCGCCACTCGAACGAGAGGACCCGGACGATCAGGCACACGAGCACGAGCAGGAGCGCGAGGTAAAAGCCCGAGAACATCGTCGCGTACCACGCCGGGAACGCCGCGAACGTTGCTCCCGCCGCGACCACGAGCCACACCTCGTTCCCGTCCCAGACAGGCCCGATCGTGTGGAGCATCGTCGTCCGCTCCCGCTCGTCGCGCGGGACGAACGGAAGCAGCATCCCGACCCCGAAGTCGAAGCCCTCGAGCACGAAGTAGCCCGACCAGAGCACGGCGATCAGGCAGAACCAGAAGATCTCGAGGCCCATCAGTACGACACCGCCGGCACGGCGAGCTCGTCGCCCTCACCGCCGACCTCGGGCGGGTCGACGCGGGCGTAGCGCCGCATCAGCACGAAGTCCACGACGCCGAGCATGGCGTACAGAACGACGAACACCGCGAGGCTCGTCCCGATCGTCCAGGCGCCGACGCTCGGGGAGTTCGCCTCGGCCGTCTTCAGGAGGCCCCACACGATCCACGGCTGGCGTCCCATCTCGGACAGCACCCATCCGGCGAGCGCGGCGAGATAGGGGAACGCGATCGAGATCACGCCGAGCCACAGGAACCAGCGACTCGTCTCGAGGCGCCCGCGACGGTAGAGAAACGCGCCGAACGCGGCGACGAGGAACACGAGCGTCCCGAGGTACGCCATCGCGCGCATGCTCCAGTACGTCGCGCGCACCGGCGGGATGTAGTTCCCGGGCCCGTAGCTCGCCTGCTCCTGCTGCTGGAGCTCGTTCATGCCCTGCACCTGGCCGTCGAACGAGCCCGTCGCGAGGAACGAGAGCACCCGCGGGATCTGGATCGAGAAGCTCGGCGTCGGGTCGTCCTTCGTGAACCCACCGATCTGGAACAGCGAGAAGGCGCACGGCTGGCACGTGTCCCATTGCGCCTCGGTCGAGGCGATCTTCATCGGCTGGTAGTCGGTGACCACGATGCCGAGGTGGCTTCCCCACCAGAGGTTCACCGCCGAGACCGGCACGGCCACGATCAGCGCGAGCTTCGCCGCGCGGCGGAACAGCTCGAGGTTGCGGCCGCGCAGCATGTGCCAGCACGAAACCCCGAAGATCACCATCGCGGCGGTCGTGAGCCCGACGAGGATCACATGGACGAACGCCCAGGTCGAGAACCGGTTCGAGAGGAGCTCCCAGACGCTCGTCAGCTCCGCCCGGCCGTCCGTCACCGTGGAGCCCACGGGTCGTTGCATCCAGGAGTTCGCGACGATGATGAAGAACGCGGACAGCCACGTGCCGGCTGCGGCAAGCCAGATCGTCGCGAGATGCAGGCGCCGCGAGAGGCGGTTCCAGCCGAAGATCCAGAGGCCGAGGAACGTCGACTCGAGGAAGAACGCGGCGAGCCCCTCGATCGCGAGCGGCGCCCCGAACACGTCGCCGACGTACTTCGAGTACACCGACCAGTTCATGCCGAACTGGAACTCCTGCACGAGCCCCGTCGCGACGCCGATCGCGAAGTTGATCAGCATCAGCGTCCCGAAGAACCGCGTCAGGCGGAGCCACGCGACCTCCCCCGTCCGGTACCAGATCGTCTGCATCACCGCCACGAACGGCGCGAGCCCCAGCGTCAACGGGACGAACAGGAAGTGGTAGAGCGTCGTGGTCGCGAACTGGATGCGGGCCAGGTCGACGGTCGTAGAGGCGAGGGGGCTCACGGGCGCGGAGTGGGGTCGTCGTCGCAGCGCAGGAGCGCGACGCTCAATCCTCCCGCTCTGCCGCCCTCGTGTCCACCTCCGTGGGCGTTTTCACCGGGGTGAGAACGGCGTGGCCCGAGGGCGGGCGTGAGCAGTGGGGAGTGGATGCTGGGGCATGGGCGGCGGGAGCGTGGCTCTGGCCTCGCCCTCTTGGGTACGAATGGGGAGGGCGAGGCTGAAGCCAGGCCCTGGACGAGGACGAAAGCTGAGGGCACGCCCTGGAGGAGCGGGAGGGCGAAGGCACGCCCTGGCGTTCCCCGGGACTACGCTCGCTCCGTGAGGGTGATCGATCCGCGGCTGCTCGGGCGCGCCCGTGCCGTGCGGACGCTGCTCGTCGCGGACACGGTGCTCGGGATCGCGGCGGCGCTGCTCGTGCTCGCGCAGGCGGTGCTGCTCGCACGCGTGGCGGCACGCGGGTTCGGGGGCGCGTCCCTCGCCGACGTGACTCCCGCTCTGTTCGCGCTCGTCGGGGTCGTGGTCGCGCGCGCGGCCACGGTGTGGGGCTTCGAGCTCGCGGGACGCCGGGCTGCGACGGACGTGATCTCGCAGCTCCGGCTCGACCTCGCCGACGTGCGGCTGCGCCTGCGGCCTCTCGCGCTCGACGGGGCGGAGAGCGGCGAGGTCGCCGCCGCTGCGGTCTCGGGTGTGGACGCGCTCGAGGCGACGTACGCCCGCTATCTCCCCCAGGTCGTCCTCGCGGTCGTCGTCCCGGTCGCGGTGCTCGCGCTCGTCGCCTCGATCGACCTCGTGGCGGCGGGCGTCATGCTCGTGACGCTCCCGCTCGTCCCCGTGTTCATGTGGCTGATCGGGCGGTACACCGAGAACCGCGCGCGCGAGCGCTGGCAGGCGCTGGCGCGCCTCTCGAGCCACTTCCTGGACGTCGTCCGCGGGCTGCCGACGCTGCGCGCCTTCAACCGTGGACGCGCGCAGGCGGAGCGGATCGCGGAGGTGGGAGACGCGTACCGCCGTGCGACGATGGGAACGCTGCGGGTCGCGTTCCTGTCCGGCGCGGTGCTCGAGCTCGCGGCGACGCTCGGGATCGCGCTCGTCGCGGTCGTGGT
>DASSUT010000241.1:0-8771 GCA_035706725.1 Gaiella sp.
CGAGGGCAGGTTATCCACGTGTTACTCACCCGTTCGCCGCTGTCCCCGGAGCCGAAGCTCCGGTTCTCGCTCGACTTGCATGTGTTAGGCGCGCCGCCAGCGTTCGTCCTGAGCCAGGATCAAACTCTCCGTGAAGAAACCGCTTGCCGGCCGAAGCCGGCGAACTGGTGTCTCCCTTCGAGCTCGTATATGACGCCCTGACTCCGTGCCCGGCCGAAGCCGGACGAACAACAGAGCAGGAGCGTCGCTCAAAAGGCGTCAGTCCCCGTCCCACCGGGAAGGTGGAACGAGGGTGACGGGTAACGACGACGTCTGTCCATCCGTACCGCCCGAAGGGCGGACAGAAAGGCAGAGCGACGCCGCTTCTCGTCGCACACGCACGCTGTTGAGTTTTCAAGGATCGGTGCCGTCGGGCGGGCAACGAAAAGGCCTCCGCTCGCGCCAGAGGCCTTCAGATCGACGGGGTACGAAGAGGTCGTATCCGGTTCGAAGCGAAGGCGCTCCTGGTCGAGTTGCAGGACTTTCGATGCCTCCCTTACGGGCGGCCGAAGGAGTGTAGCAGAGGGCTTCGGGGTGTCAAGAACGCCCGCCCAGACGGGCGAAGCGCCGTTTCCCGACCTGGAGCAGGGTGCCGTCGAGCGCCTCCCGGGAGAGGTCGAGCTCGTGCACGACCGAGCCGTCGATCCTCACGCCGCCCTGCGCGATCATCCGCCTGGCCTCGCTCGTCGAGAGCCCGAACCCGGACGCGATCAGCGCGGGCAGGTGGACCGGGTCGCCGTCGGGGAGCGCGACCTCAGGGACGTCCTCCGGCGCGGCGCCCTCGCGCACGACGCGGGTGAAATGCGCCTCTGCGGCCCGCGCCGCTTCGTCACCGTGCGAGCGGCGCACGATGAAGCGTGCGAGCTCGAGCTTCGCCTCCATCGGATCGACCTCGGGGACATCGCGCCCGGCGACGAGCCGCCACCAGTCGCCGAGGAGCTCGTCCGGGATGCGCATCGTGCGCCCGAACTGCTCCTCCGGCGGGGCGGTCAACGGGATGTTGTTCCCCACCGAGGAGCTCATCTTCGCGCCGTCCCACGACACGAGCAGCGGGGTCGTGAGCACGACCTGCGGCTCGAGGCCGTACGCCTCCATCACCGTCCGTCCGGCGAGCAGGTTGTAGAGCTGGTCGGTGCCGCCGAGCTCGACGTCGGCCTCGATCGCGACGGAGTCGTAGGCCTGCATCAGGGGATAGAGCAGCTCGGACACCGAGATCGGATGACCGGCCGCGTAGCGCTTCGCGAAGTCGTCGCGCTCGAGGATCTGCGAGACGGTCGTGGTGCGCGTCAGGCGGAGGATCTCCGCGAAGTCGAGCCCTGCGAGCCACTCGCCGTTGTAACGCACCTCGGTCCTGTCGGGGTCGAGCACGACCATTGCCTGGTCGACGTAGGTCCTCGCGTTGCGATCGATCTCCTCGCCCGAGAGCACGGGGCGCTCCGCCGAGCGACCGGAGGGGTCGCCGATCCGCGTCGTGTAGTCGCCGACGATCAGGACACCCAGGTGCCCCTCGTCCTGGAACGCGCGCATCTTCTGCAGCGGGATCGCGCGCCCGACGTGGATGTCGGGCGACGTGACGTCGATACCCAGCTTCACCCGGAGCGGCCTGCCGAGCCTGAGCTTTTCGACGAGCCCGTCCGCAGGCAGGACGTGCACGGCGTTTCGTGCGAGGCGCTCGAGGACGTCCGTGCTCACGGGGAGCCGATCGTACCGGCCTCCGGCTCGGACCTCGGGGCGGCCATGCCGGCCGGCTTAGCGGTCGACGTCGACCGCCGAGGATCAGAACGGGTACGGCGCGAGGCTCCAGGCGGCGGCCGCGTACCAGACGCCGAACGCGAGGCTCGAGAGCGCGAGCGCGGGAGCCGCCGTCGCAAGTGTGCCGGCGACTCGCCGGACGGAGAGCATCGCGCCGAAGCCGGTCGTGACGACGGTCATCGACACCGCCGAGAAGACGGCGAGGATCACGAGCGCGACGAGCGCGAGCGTCCGCGAGGGAACCGCGGCGAGCAGCAGGACCCCGACTCCCGCGCTGCCGCCCATCCCGTGGACGAGGCCTATTCCGAACGCTCCGGCGGGCGTTCGGGCGCGATGGACGTGCTCGTGCTCTCCGACGCGAGTCGTCGCAAACGCGCCGTGGCGCCAGCGGACGAGCAACCGAAGCGCAAGGAACGCGATCAAGGCGGCAACTGTCGTCTCCGCCCCGCGCTGGACGAGGTCGGGAAGGTAGCGCTCCGCGAGGAGGATCGGGACGCCGAACGCGACGAGCGTGACCGCGTGGCCGAGACCCCACGCGGCGCCGAGCCGCGCGGCCGCCCGTGTCGCGCGCTGGCGACCGGAGACGACGAGCGTCGACACCGCAGCGAGGTGATCCGGATCCGTCGCATGCCGGAGTCCCAGAAGCACGGCGACGACCACGACGAGCACGATCGAACCCTCGTCAGAGATTCCCGCGATCCATTCGTCGAGCCCGAACATCCGCTCCTCCTCCTCTCGTGGTGACGGGACTCGTGTGCCCGCGCGGAGTCATCGGTTCGATTGGTGTTCTTACACCACCGCTCGCGGAGCGGCACGCACATCGGCACGAAGGCGGCACAACCGACTTCCGGTCGGCCCCGTACACTTGTTCGATGCTCGATCTCGGTCCGCCTCTCCGCGACCTGTTCGGCTTCGGCGAGTTCCGTCCCGGCCAGGAGCGTGTGGTCCGCGCAGCGCTCGAGGGGAGGGACACCCTGGCGCTGATGCCGACCGGCGCAGGCAAATCGCTCACGTACCAGCTCGCAGCGATGCTCCGCCCGTCCCCCACGCTGGTCCTGTCGCCGCTGATCGCGCTGATGAAGGACCAGGTCGACAAGCTGCCGCCGGCGGTGGCGCGTGCCGCGACGTTCGTGAACTCCTCGCTCGCGCCCGAGGAGACCGCCGCACGTCTCCGCGCGGTCGCCGCGGGCGAGACGCGAATGCTCTACGCGGCTCCCGAGCGACTCCGACAGCAGGCCTTCGTCGCGACGCTTCGCGAGATCGGGGTCGGCCTCGTGGTCGTCGACGAGGTGCACTGCGTGAGCATGTGGGGCCACGACTTCAGGCCCGACTACCTCTTCATCCGCGAGGCGCTCGACACACTCGGTCGGCCGGCGGTGCTCGGGATGACCGCCACCGCGACGCCGTCCGACGCGGCTGCGATCGGCGAGGCCCTCGGTCGATCGCTCGAGCTCGTGCATACGAGCGTCCACCGCCCGAACCTGCGCTACGACGTCGAGCGGGCCGAGAACGCCGAGGAGCGGCTCCGCGGGCTGCTCGCGCGGCTCCGTCAGCTCGGCGGAGCGCCCGCGATCGTGTACGCCCGCTCGCGGCGGTCGTGCGAGGAGACCGCGCGGACGCTTCGCGGGCACGGCGTCGTCGCGGCCCACTACCACGCCGGGCTCGAGCCCGACGAGAGAACGCGGGTGCAGGAGGAGTTCATCGACGGCCGCACGCCGGTCGTCGTCGCCACCACGGCGTTCGGGATGGGGATCGACAAGCCCGACGTGCGGCTCGTCGTACTCCTCAACTATCCGGACGCGCTCGAGACCTACGTCCAGATGGTCGGGCGGGCAGGACGGGACGGCGCGCCGAGCGGCACCGTGCTCTTCGCGGGTGACGCCGACGCGGCCGCGCTCCGGCGCTTCGCGCTTCGCTCGGTGCCGACGCCGGACGTGCTGCGCCGCGTGTACCGCGTCGTGCGGGACGCCGGCGGCACGATCGACCCGGACGAGCTCGCGGACGCGACCGGCGGCGAGCACGACCCGAGAGTCCTCGTCGGCATGCTCGAACAGGCAGGCGTGTGGAAGCGCGGTCACGACGCCGGGCGGGCGATGCGGATCGAGCTCTTCCCGCCCGAAGCGGCCGCGGGACCCGCTGTAGACGAGCTCCTCGCGCGGCTCGCGGAGCGGAGCGCGTCGCGCGTCGACCGCATCGTGTCGTTCGCGGACACCGCGCGCTGCCGCCACCTTCAGGTCCTCGAGCACTTCGGCGAGACGCTCGACGGACCGTGCGACGCGTGCGACGTGTGCGCGCCGCTGGCGCGAGCCCGCCCTTCGACACAGGCCGCTCCACCGCTCCCGTCAGACCCGGCACGCGCGATCGTGGACGCTGTCGCGGCGCTGACCTGGCCGCTGGGCCGCCGGAGCCTCGTCGCGCTGCTGCGCGGCTCGGTGAAGGCGCCTCCGTCGGCGAGGCGGTCGCGGTCGTTCGGCTGCCTGTCGGCGGCGTCGGACGCCGAGGTCGGCCGCTGGGTTCGTGCGCTCGAGACGACAGGCGCGCTCGTGGAGCGGACGACGCCCGACGGGTTCGTCGTCCTGCATGCGGACGTCGGCGCGCCGCTTCCCGACCTCGGCCGAGGGTCGATCCTTCCCGTCGACAGCGGGCTCGCCGCGGAGCTGCGGGCGTGGCGGACGCGCCGTGCGCGCGAGGACGCGGTTCCCGCCTACGTCGTTCTGCACGACGCGACGCTCGACGAGCTGGCAGCGCGCAGGCCCCGTTCGCCGGGTGAGCTCGCCGCGGTCAAGGGGCTCGGGCCCGCCAAGCTCGAGCGGTACGGCGACGAGCTTCTCGCATTGCTCGCAGCGGTCTGAGCGACTCTCCGCGGGGCTACACTTGGCGGCGTTTTGCGGCTTCGAAGACGCACGGAGGCGCCGCGCAAGCGTGGCCGGATCCGGAAGCTGCGGCTCGTCGTCCTCCTCCTCGCGCTGCTCGCGCTCGCGGGCGTGTCCTTCACCTACGGGGTCGTGATTGCGATCCGCAGCGAGCTCGCCGCGCTCGATCCCGCAAGGCCGCACGGCGACGTCGACACCGTGATCTACTCGGCCCCCAACGCCTCCGGGCAAAGGCGGGTGCTGGCGATCCTGCGCGGCGACGAGAGCCGGGTGCTCGTCTCGTCGAACGAGATCGCGCCGATCATGAAGCAGGCGATCGTCGCCGTGGAGGACAAGCGCTTCTACGAGCACAACGGCGTCGACGCCCACGCCATCATGCGCGCGCTCTGGGCGGACGTCCGCAGCCAGCGCGTCGTGGAGGGTGGGTCAACGATCACCCAGCAGTACGTGCAGAACGCGTACAGCCGCAACGAGGACACGCTCGCCCGCAAGGTGCGGGAGGCGGCGCTCGCGTGGCAGCTCTCGCAGAGATGGTCGAAGGACCGCATCCTCACCGCGTACCTGAACACCATCTACTTCGGGAACGGGGCGTACGGCATCCTTCAGGCGGCGCGGACGTACTTCGACAAGAGCGCCGCCGAGCTCACGCTGCCCGAGGCCGCGCTCATCGCAGGGATCGTACGCAGCCCGAACTACTACGACCCGGTGCAGCACGCGGCCGCCGCACGGGCGCGGCGCGCGTACGTGCTCCAGTTGCTCTTCGAGCAGGGCCGAATCACGAAACGCGAGCAGCGCAGGGCGAACGCGGCTCCCCTCCCGCGCCCGGACGACGTCCACCTGCCGGGCACCCGTGGGCCCGCCGCCTATTTCGTCAACTACGTCACGGACCAGCTCGTGAGCCACTACGGGTCGGCGGAGCGCGTGTTCGGCGGAGGCCTCGAGGTGAAGACGACGATCGACCTCGACCTGCAGGAGAAGGCACGGCAGGCGGTCCGGGAGGTCCTGAAGAATCCCGACGGCCCGGCAGCGGCGCTCGTCGCGATCGACCCGCGGACGGGGGCGGTGAAGGCGATGTTCGGGGGCACGAACTACCACCGCAGCCAGTTCAACCTCGCAACCCAGGCGGAGCGGCAGCCCGGCTCCTCGTTCAAGCCGATCGTGCTCGCGAGTGCGTTCCGGAACGGCATCGCGCCGTCCACGGAGTTCGTCTCCAAGCCCGTGCAGATCGACGCCGGCGGGCGGATCTGGCCGGTCACCAACTACGAGGGCTCCTACCTCGGGCAGATCGACCTGCACCAGGCGATGGTCGTGTCCGACAACTCGGTCTACGCCCAGCTCACGCAGCTCGTCGGCCCGAAGAAGATCGTCGCGACCGCCCACGCCCTCGGGATCCAGTCGAAGCTGCCCGCGTACTTCGCAATCGGCCTCGGCTCGGTCGCCGTCAACCCGCTCGACATGACGCGCGCGTACGCGACGATCGCGAACGACGGCAAACGCGTCGACGGCTCCCTGATGGGCGACCTCCCTCGCGTGGTGGCGTCCGTGACGTCGCGGCGGAACGGAAAGGTGAAGCAGAACGAGCCGGTCGCCAAGCCCGTGCTTCCGCCGGCCGAGGCCGAAACGCTCACCTCGATCCTCGAGGACGTCGTCAAGCAGGGCACCGGGCGACGAGCCGAGCTCTACGGTCGCGAGGTTGCGGGCAAGACGGGGACGACGGACGACTACGGGGATGCCTGGTTCGTCGGCTACACGCCCGAGCTCGCGGTGGCTGTCTGGGTCGGGTACCCGGACGCGCTCCGGCCGATGCTCACCGAGTTCCACGGGGAGCCCGTCGCGGGCGGAACGCTGCCCGCCGAGATCTGGAAAGCGTTCATGACCCGGGCGCTCGCCGACCGCCCGGCCGAGAGCTTCACCCCACCGCCCTACGTCCCGGCGTACGACCTTCGCGTGGTCCACCGGGGCGGCCGCTGGCAGCTCGACAACGGCTTCTGCCCGGGGACACGGGTGACCTCGTACTTCGTCGGGCAGGCGCCGCCCACGACCGCGAAGTGCTACGCGAACGAGGTCACGGTTCCCGTCGTGGTCGGGCACTCGCTCGACTCGGCGAAGGCCACGCTCGAGTCCGTGCCGCTGACGCCCGACCTCGTCTACGTGCCGGCGAAGCCCCGCTCACGACCGGGCCACGTCGTGAAGCAGGTGCCCCGCGGCGGCTATCTCTCGGCACACGGAAAGGTGCGGCTGTTCGTCACGCTCGCGCAGGACGGGCTGGTCCCGAACCTCGTCGGGTCGAGCCTTCCCGCGGCCCGTACCCTCTCGAAGAAGCTCCAGCTGGCGGTTCACGTCCGCTATACGCCGGGCGGCCCGTCGGGGACGGTGCTCCGCCAGAGCCTCGAGCCGGGCATCGCGGTGCGACCCGGCCTTCCGATCACGCTGCTCGTCGGCGACGGCTCGGAAACGTAGAGCCTGCCTCGACATAGCGCCAGGGCTGGTCGACCGCGCGGCTGATGCCGATCCGCGAAGTCCGCTCCACGACGACGGGCCCCGGCGGCGGCGAGAGCTCGAACGGGGGCGCCGACAGGTCGGCGCCGTCGTCTGCGCCCGTGAGCCCGAGCGCCTGCGTGAGGCGGCCGGGTCCGGCGCAGAGCAGCCGCACGTCGGAGAGCCCCCGCCGCGCCCGCATCGTGTCGATCCCGTGCGTGGGCTCGATCGCGCGCAGCAGCACCCCCGCGGCGCGCCCGGGCGGCTCGCACACGACGTTCGCGCACCAGTGGATCCCATAGGAGCGGTAGACGTAGAGGTGGCCGGGCGGCCCGAACATCGATGCGTTCCGCGCGGTCTCGCCGCCGTAGGAGTGGCTGGCCGGGTCGTCCTCGGAATACGCCTCGACCTCCACGATGCGGCCGCCGACGCGGTCGACGAGGAGCGTCCAGCCGATCAGCGCGGGAGCGACGTCGTGGACGCTCCCCTGGACCAGCTCCGCGAACGTCACTCGCCTTCGAAGAGCTGCGGATGCCGGACGACGCCGGAGCGCACCGTCCGTCTGCGACCGCCCGTGGGCGCGGTGCTCGCCTCGATCTCGTCGAGGATCGTCTGCTGCGTGCGCGACGCGACGACCGGCTCGGGGATCCCCTCCACCCACACGAGCGTCCGCCGGCCGCTGCCGCGGTCGTCGCCGACGATCGGCTCCAGCGCGTAGATCCGGTCGGCCCGGACGTACTTCCCGAACCCGAGGAACACCATGCCGTGACCGGTCACGAGCCGAAGTATCGCTGCTCTCCCGGTCCGAGGCACTCCCTCGTCGGCGGCGCGGCTAGGCTCGCCTGCGATGCCCCGCGTCTACCTCTCTCCGCCACACCTCACAGGGCGTGAGAGCGAGCTCGTGGCGGAGGCCATCGCGTCGAACTGGATCGCGCCCCTCGGGCCGCACGTCGATGCGTTCGAGGCCGAGCTCGCGGCGGCCACCGGGGTCGAGCATGCAGTCGCCCTCTCGAGCGGCACCGCGGCTCTCCATCTCGCGCTCGTCGTGCTCGGCGTCGGCGCGAACGACGAGGTCGCGTGCTCCTCCCTCACGTTCGCGGCGAGCGCGAACGCCATCACGTACTCAGGGGCCACGCCGTTCTTCGTCGACGCGGACGCCGCGACGTGGACGGTCGACCCGCAGTTGCTCGACGACGCGATCGCGAGCCGCCGCGGCGCAGGCGCCACGGTGCGGGCGGTCGTCGCGGTCGACCTCTACGGCCAGTGCTGCGACTACGACGCGCTCGCAGCGGTCTGCGATCGTCACGAGGTCGTGCTCGTCCAGGATGCGGCCGAGTCGCTGGGCGCCGCGTACCGCGGTGCACGCGCCGGCGGGCAGGGCGCGCTCGCGGCGCTCTCCTTCAACGGGAACAAGATCATCACGACGAGCGGCGGCGGTGCGCTCGTGTCGCCCAGCCGCGACTGGGTCGAGCACGCGCGAAAGCTCTCGACGCAGGCCCGCGAGCCCGTGGCGCACTACGAGCACCTCGAGGTGGGGTTCAACTACCGGATGAGCAACCTGCTCGCAGCGCTCGGACGCGCACAGCTCGAGACGCTGCCCGAGCGCGTCGCGACCCGCCGCCGCATCCG
>DASSUT010000242.1:0-2554 GCA_035706725.1 Gaiella sp.
GGTTCGTCGAGTTCGGCCACGCGGACGTCGTGCGGCACAAGCTCGTCCAGCGGATCGTCGAGGCGTACAAGCGGCACGCGGAGGAGACCGGGTCCGCGCGCCGCCGGTGATGCTCGAGATCGAGGTCGCCAACCGCAGCGGCGCGCCGGTCGACGCCGACGGAGCCACGGCGCTCGCGCGGCGCGTGCTCAAGGCCGAAGGCGTGGAAGAGGGGGAGCTCGGCATCGTGTTCGTGTCCGCGGACGAGATGCGGGGCCTGAAGCGTGCACACCTCGGCGTGGACGAGCCAACGGACGTGCTCTCGTTCCCGATCGACGGCGCGGGCCCGCTGCCGGAGGGTGAGCCGCGTGCGCTCGGCGACGTCGTGCTCTGCCCGGACGTCGTCGGGGCCGAGTGGCGCTGGCCGCTCGTCCACGGGTTGCTCCATCTGCTCGGGCACGAGCACGGGGCCGCGATGGAGGCGCGCGAGCGCGTGCATCTCTGATGGTCGCGCCGCGCCGCCCGCCCTCGATCCTCGAGAGCTTCAACTTCGCGATCGAGGGGATCATCCACGTGCTCCGCACGCAACGGAACATGCGCATCCACTTCGCGGTCGCGGTGCTCGTGCTCGTCGCCGCGCTCGTGTCCGACGTGACGCGGTCCGATCTGATCGCGCTGCTGATCGCGATCGCGTTCGTGCTGATCGCGGAGATGATCAACACCGCGATCGAGGCGGCGGTCGACGTTGCGTCCACGACGTTCGACCCGATGGCGAAGCTCGCAAAGGACATCGGCGCCGGCGCGGTGCTGATCGCCTCGATCAACGCGATCGCGGTCGGCTACCTCGTGTTCTCCGGTCAGGTCGCCGAGGAGAGCTCGCGCCTGCTCGACCGGCTGTCCGAGGCGCCCGCGGAGCTGACGCTGGTCGCGCTCGTCCTGACGATCGCGCTCGTGATCGCGATGAAGGCACTCGGGGGCCGCGGCTCCCCGCTGCGCGGCGGGTGGCCGTCGGGGCACGCGGCGGTGGCGTTCGCGGGCTGGATGGCGATCACGCTCGTGCTCGGGGACAGCGACCACCGGTTCCTCGTATCGTCGTTGACGTTGATCATGGCGTTGCTCGTGGCGCAGACACGGATCGAGGCCGGTGTCCACACGACGCTCGAGGTCGCCTCGGGCGGCCTGCTCGGCGCGCTCGTCACGCTCGCGATCTTCCAGGGGTTCTCGGCATGACCGACGGCGAGCTCCTCGCAGCCGCCGACGCGGCCGCCGCACGCGCGTATGCTCCCTATTCGCGCTTCGACGTCGGCTGCGCGGTCCTCTGCCGCGATGGCCACGTGGTCGCGGGCGCCAACGTCGAGAACGCCGCGTACCCGCTCGGCGTCTGCGCGGAGCGGGCGGCGTTCTCCCGCGCGATCGCCGAGGGCTACCGGCCGGGCGAGTTCGTCGTCGCGGCGATCACGGCCTCGCCATGCGGAGGGTGCCGGCAGTGGCTCGCGGAGATGGGCGTCGAGCGCGTCGTGTTCCGAAACGGCGGGCGGATCGTCGAGATGACGCCGGATGAGCTGCTCCCCGAGCAGTTCGAGCCGGACGACCTCCCCGCATGAGGTCCGGCGTGGTGGCCGTCGCGGGCCGTCCGAACGTCGGGAAGTCCACGCTCGTGAACGCGCTCACGGGCGACAAGGTCGCGATCACCTCGAGGGTGCCGAACACCACCCGGCGGCGGATCTTCGGCGTCGCGAACGGCCCCGAGTGGCAGCTCGTGCTCGCCGACCTGCCCGGATTCCAGCGGCCGATGGACGCGCTCACCGAGCGCATGCAGGAGACCGTCGACACCTCGTTCGACGACGTCGACGCGGTGCTCTTCGTGCTCTCGGCCCGCGACCGGATCGGGGCCGGTGACCGGTTCGTGGCCCGGCGCGTCTTCTCGCTCGGCGTGCCGGTCGTGATCGCGCTCAACAAGATCGACCGGCTCAAGCACGGCCACGTCGCGTCGCAAATGAAGGAGGCGGCCCGCCTCGGCGACTTCCACGCGCTCCATCCGGTGAGCGCCAAGGTGCGCGACGGGATCGACGAGCTTCGCGACGACCTCGTGCTGCTGCTGCCCGAGGGGCCTCTCCTGTTCCCGCGCGAACAGCAGACCGACCTGACGCTCGTCGAGCGGGTCGCCGAGGTGATCCGCGAGAAGGCGCTGCACCTCACGCGCGACGAGGTACCGCACGCCCTGACGGTCGAGGTCGAGGAGGTCGACGAGCGTCACGTGCGGGCGTACGTGCTCGTCGAGACGGAGTCGCAGAAGGGAATCCTCGTCGGCAAGCGGGGCTCGATGATCCGTGAGATCGGCAGCCGCGCGCGCCCCGAGGTGGAGGCGCTCCTCGGCCGTCCGGCCTACCTGGAGCTCGTCGTCAAGGTGCGCCCGAAGTGGCGGCGCGACCGGAAGACCGTCGAGCGGCTGACGTGATCGCCTGCGAGCGTGCATTCCGCTCGGCTTCGCCCGCGTCGGGGCCGGGCGCCCCGGGGTTTACGTGGGACTGAGGGCCTCGGCCGCCTCGTCGGCGTCGACCCGCTCGGCGAGCGC
>DASSUT010000243.1:0-7179 GCA_035706725.1 Gaiella sp.
GCGCCACTTGCCGCTGACCTTGCGGTACTGCGGCTTCAGGAAGACCGGGTTGTTGGGCTCGTTCCACGCGAGCCAGAGCCCGACCCGCGGCAGCGTGATCCCGTCCGCGTTCACGAACGTCCCGCTGTAGCGCTTCTGGGCGGCGGCCGCGAAGAGGCGGAGGTCGCGCGGATTCGTCGGCGCGACGTTCCAGCCCTTCGCCGCGTTCGCCCAGGGCGGCGTGCCGATGATCGAGAACACCGGCTGCATGTCGTTCGCGATCGCGAAGCGGACCGTTCGGTCGTACGTGTCCCAGTTGTACGCCGGGTCGTTCGGGTCCGCCGGGCGCTTCGGCTTGCGCGTTGCGACCCTGATCGACGGCCCGGCCCACCAGAGGTTCACGCGCACGAGCTGCGCGTCGGTCTTCGCGAGGAGCGGGAACACGATGTCCGGCTCGCCGTACAGGACCATCCCGTCGTCGAAGATCCCGATCTTCAGCGAGCTCGACGCCGACGCGGCGGTGGGCGCGAGACAGAGAGCGAGGCCGACGGCGGACGCGACGAGCGCCGCGGCGAGGCTACGCACGCGCAGGGTCCCCTTCGAGCGACGCGAGCGTGAGGCGCAGGCCGTCCTCGAGCGAGACCTCGGGCTCCCAACCCAGGAGCTGTCGTGCGCGGGTGATGTCGGGCTGACGCACCTGTGGATCGTCGACGGGGAGCGCCTCGAATACGATCGGGCTCGACGATCCGGTCGCGGCGAGCACGGCCTCCGCGAGCGCGAGCAGCGACCTCTCCTCCGGGTTTCCGATGTTCACGGGCATGTGCTCGCCCGACTCCGCGAGCAGGATCAAGCCCCGGATCAGGTCGTCGACGTAGCAGAAGCTCCTCGTCTGCGACCCGTCGCCGAACACCGTGAGCGGCTTCTCCGCCAAGGCCTGGCGGAGGAACGTCGGGATCGCCCGCCCGTCGTTCGGGCGCATCCTCGGGCCGTAGGTGTTGTGAGCCATCAGGCCGCTGCCAGCCCAGAAGTTCTCGTAGCCGGGCACCGAGAAGTCGTAGACGATCGGCGTCGCCTCGATCTCCTCGACGGCGGTCACCTCGGCCCACACGAGGTCGCCGGTCACTCGGGCGTTGAGCCGTTGTTCGACGCCGCCGTCCCACTCGAGCGGGCTCCAAGGCGCAACGTGGGCAAGCGTCAGCCTCCAGAACGGGTGGCGGCGGTCCCCGGTCTTCGCGCGGAACGTTGTCTCGTACCGGCCGACCGACGGGACGAGGCCGAAGCGTGCGAGAGCGACGACGAGGTCGTCCTTGAGGCGTGTGGAGACCGTCGAGAACTCATGACGCTTCCCTGCCTGGAGCTTTGCCCCCGAGTGCACGCCGTCGCCCTCCCGGTAGCCCTCGAGAAACCACTTGAGACGAGCGAGCGGGAGGCCGAGTATCCATCCGGGGATGCACTTCGTGCCTCCGCCGAAGCCCAGGTACTCGAGGAGCCGCAGCAGGAGCTCCGAATGCACGAACAACGACGCGCTCCGGGCCGCCGACGCGGGAGCGCGCACGACATGGAGACCGAGGTCGCTGCGCACGATCCGCTCCGCCCTCTCGAGGAGCTCGTCGTCGCACGCGATCGTGACGAATGCGTTTCCGGCGCCGCGGTACGAGGCGCCCTCGGCGACCCACAGGCCGAGGAGCCACAGGAGCTCGTCGGTGATCCTCACCGACGCAGGCATGGCCATGTTGCGGCCCCTGATGCTTCGCCTCACCGACGCGCCCTCCGGAACGGGGGCGCCGAGCCTCCGCAGGACGGGCAACGGAACCCAGTCCGTGTCGCGCATGCGAATCAGCCGCGTCCACGCGCCGTTCCGCCAGTTTGGGCCGTTGTTGCGCCGCTCGGAGACGAGCACGCCGAAGAGGTCGAACCGATTCTCCCAGGCAAGGGCACCGAGCCCGGCCGCGTGGACCGAGAGCTGCCACGGATCGTTCTCGGCCCAGCTCCAGACATCGAGTAGAGAAACCGTCTCGCGATCGCGCTCCGGGACGCGGACACGTCGCGCGACCGCAACACGATCACCCGGCTGGAGGTCGGCTGCTTCCCGCGCAACGGGCATTCCCTGCTCGCTCTCGACGAACAGCGAGTGGTCACCGGTGACCCGAATCGAGCGACCGTAGCGGGTCGAGATCTCGTAGCACTGTTGCGAGGGTGGATGGGCGACGAGAGACGAGGCCCGCGCGGGAACCATGTTGCCCTCGTGGTCGAACGCCGGGACCGTGACGTCTGCAAGCGGGTACTCGAACGCCCCGAGCGGCATATGGTCGAGGACTCCGAGGCTCCGCGGCATCGCATCCGGGACGAAGCCGGCCGCAACCGCGTAGGGCACGAGCTCCGACGCGTATTCGCCCACGGTCAGCCGTCGCAGCTCGCGACCGTCGTCCAGGAGGACCTGCTCGTCCTCGAGAATCGAGTTGAAGATCCGCACGATCGCGGTGTCCACGCCCTGCTGGCGGTGGTACGCCATCGTGAGCGCCTCCGCGTAGCGCTTCGCCTCGTCGTACACCCCGCGCGGGCCGATCGGGTTCACGTGACCCCAGTAGGTCTCGGGCTGCGGGTGCACCTGCGGGTCGCCGTACACCTCGCTCGTCGACGCGAGCAGGAAGCGCGCACGCTTCCACTTCGCGACCCCCAGCGCGTGGTGCGTGCCGTACGAGCCGGTCTTCAGCGAGTGGAGCGGGAGCCGGAGGTAGTCGATCGGGCTCGCGAGCGCGGCCAGGTGGTAGACGAAGTCGAGCGGCTCGTCGATCGCGATCGGCTCGACCACGTCGTGGTGGAGGAACGCGAACGCGTCGCTTCGCAGGTGCTCGACGTTCGCGAGCGAGCCCGTCTCGAGGTTGTCGAGGCAGATCACCCGATGCCCCCTCGCGAGCAGCGCATCGCAGAGGTGCGAGCCGAGAAAACCCGCGCCGCCGGTCACGAGCGAGGTCGGCATCGCGGGCGATCCTACCCGGCTCAGCGGCACGGAAGGGACGATCCTTACGGCGTCCTCATGTCTTCGACGCCGCGTTCGATCTGTCCGCGCCGCCGGTTTGGAGGGTCGAGCCACCGGGAACGTGCCCGGGCAACCGAGACAGGAGGTAGAGACACATGGCAACGGTAGAGAGCTCGATCGACGTTCACGTCCCGATCTCCGTCGCGTACAACCAGTGGACGCAGTTCGAGGAGTTCCCGTCGTTCATGGAGGGCGTCCAGGACGTCCGCCAACTGGACGACACGCAGCTTCACTGGGTCGCCGAGATCGGCGGCTCACGGCACGAATGGGACGCCGAGATCACCGAGCAGCATCCGGACGAGCGCGTGGCGTGGAAGGCGACGAACGGCGGGAACAACGCCGGAGTCGTGACGTTCCATCGGATCGACGACGCCACCACGCGCGTCACGGTGCAGATGGACTGGGAGCCGGAGGGCATGAAGGAGAAGGCCGGGGCCGCGCTCGGGCTCGACGAGCGGCGGGTCGAGGGCGACCTCGAGCGCTTCCGGGACCTGATCGAGGGTCGCGGCGTCGAGACGGGCGCCTGGCGCGGAGACGTCTCCCGCTGATCGCGCGGGGCGGCCGAGCACGTGCTCCGGCCGCCCCCGCGGCACTCGTCGGATGAACGACGCACTCTTGCTCGTCGACGTGATCGACGACTTCCGTCACGAGGACGGCGAGACGCTCCTCGCGTCGTTCCGCGAAGGGCAGCCGGCGCTCGTCGCGGCACTCGAGGACGCGCGCGGACGGATTCCGGTCGTCTACGCGAACGACATGCGGGGCCGCTGGGACTCCGATGCGCCCGGCTTCACCGCCGACGTCCGCGAGCACGGGCTCGGCGGCGAGCTCGTGGCCGCGGTCTCACCGCGTGAAGGCGACGTGTTCGTGTTCAAGCCGCGCTACTCCGCGTTCGACTCGACGCCGCTCTCGATACTCCTCGACGAGCTGGAGATCGAGCGGCTGCTGCTGGCCGGCAACGCGACCGAGATGTGCGTGACGCAGACCGCGATCGCCGCGCGCGAGCTCGGCTACAAGGTCACGGTGCTCGCCGACTGCTGTGCGACGCTCGACCCGGAGCTCGAGCGGGTCGCGCTGCACTACCTCGAGCGGGTCGTCGGCGCGCGGGTCGAGCGCGGCTGAGCCTGGATCCACCGACGCCGCGTCGCTTCTACTTCTTGTTCGTGATGTTCTGCGTCACGTACGCGGTGACGTCCTTGATCTGCTTCTCGGTGAGCGTCCCCTTGAACGCCGGCATCCCGCCACCGCCGTCCTCGACCTGCTTCTTCACCGCGGCGGCGTCCTTCGCCGACGGGATCGCGGTCAGATCCGGCCCGCCGTTGCCGCCCGTGCCGGAGACGCCGTGGCAGCCGGCGCAGTTGTCCGAGAACACGGTCTTGCCCGCTGCGGCATCGCCCGTCTGCTCGTTGCCGCCCTCGCCCTTATGCGTCGTGCCGGCTCCTGCGCCCGGGGCCGCGGCCGGGCCCATCGTCCCGTCCAGGGAGAACAGCCAGAGGCTGTCGCCGTGGGCTGTCGCCATCAACGAGTTGCCGGCCGAGAGGAACGCCACGTACTCCTTGCCGTTCTGCTCGAAGACCGACACGGTGTCGTTCGCCCCGGCGCCCGTCTGGAAGCTCCAGAGCTGGTCGCCGGTCCGCGCGTCGTACGCCTGCAGCTCGCCGTTGTTGCGGCCGACGAACAGGAGGTTGCCCCTCGTCGTGACCGTGCCGCTGTAACACGCGTCCGGCCACTGCTTCTGCCAGGCGACGCTGCCGTCGGTCGCGTCGATCGCCGTCAGGGTCCCGGACGACTCGTTGTAGCCGATCCCCGCGATCGCGCCGATCCCGGCGAAGCCCTTCCCCTCCACGAACTCGAGGTCGGCGGCGGCGACGCCCACGGTCTGGTCGGCTGCGCACACGTAGAACATGTGCGTCCCCGGGTTGTAGCTCGCGGGCTCCCAGTTGTTCCCTCCCTGCGGCCCGGGCCGGTAGATCAGCATGCGATCGGTGGTCGCCGGCGTGAACATCTCCTTGGCGACGACCACGGGAAGGCTCTTCGCCTTTCCGGTGATCTCGCTCTTGACCCGCGCGATCTCCTTCGCGGTCGGCGGCGTGTGCGGGATGAACTCGCCGTTTCGCGGGAACGGCTGGGTCTTCGCGGTCTTCTGCTCGGCGTTCTGCGGCACCGGCTTCTCGTCGATCCCGTAGAGCGGCTTACCGGTCTCGCGGTCGAGGAGGTACAGCCAGCCGGTCTTTCCGGGCGCAGCCACTCCTTTGGTCGTGCCGCCGTTCGCGTCGACGTCGAACAGCATCGCCGGGGCCGGCGTGTCGTAGTCCCAGATGTCGTGGTGCACCTCCTGGAAGTGCCACTCGACCTTCCCGGTGTCCCTGTCGATCGCGACGATCGACGCCGCGTAGAGGTTGTCGCCCTCGCGGTCGCCCCCGAACCAGTCGTTCCCTGCATTGCCGGTCGTGACGTACAGCAGGTTCAGGTCCGGGTCGTAGGCGGGCGTCGACCAGATGGAGGCGCCGCCGCGGAGGTACGACGAGTTGTCGGGCCAGGTGTCGTTGCCGCGCTCTCCCGGCCCGGGGACCATGTACGCCCGCCAGACGCTCTTGCCGGTCTCGGCGTCGATCGCCTCGAGGAAGCCGCGCGTGCCGAAGTCGGCGCCGACGACGCCGATGTAGATCGTCCCGTCGAGGAACAGCGGCGCGCCCGTGACCGTCTGGCCTTTCTGCCACTGGACGAGCTGGCGCGACCAGACGGGGTCGCCGGTGTCCTTGTCGAGCGCGACGACCTTGCCGTCGAGCTGCCCGAGGTAGACGCGCCCGTCGCCGAGTGCGACCCCGCGGTTGAGCCAGCCGCAGCAGATCGTCGAGATGTCCTGGCTGATGTTCGACTTGTGCTCCCAGAGGATCTTCCCGGTGTCGACCGAGACCGCGAACACGTCGTCGTTCCCGGTCGTGATGTAGATCACGCCGTCCTGGACGATGGGCTGGCTCTCACCCGAGTACTTCGCCGCGATGCCGGAGCCGTTCAGGTGCGTCCGCCACACGCCCTTCAGCCGCCCGACGTTCGACGTGTCGATGTCGTCGAGCGTCGAGTAGCGCTGGTTCGTCATCGCACCGCCGTTCGTCGTCCAGTCGGCCGCGGCGCCGGACGACTCGTCCTGCCCCCCCGAGCCGCACCCGGCGATCACGAGCACGACGGCCGTCGCGACCGCGACGACTCCGGCCCGCACGACGAGCCGCCTGCCTCCGATCATCTCGATCTCTCCTCTCTCGACGACGCGAAGCGCTGTGGGACGACCCCTTCCCCCCGGCGCGGCGGGCGAAACAGCCTCGCGCGCACGCCCGGCCGTCAGGAGGCGCCGCCGCCGCCGACGGTCCGCACCCCCGCCGAGGCGGTCTGTCCTGCGTGCCGGCCTTCCCGGAACTCCTCGACGAGCTTCGTCGAGAACGCGTCCAGGTCGTCCGGCTTGCGGCTCGTCACGAGCCCGTTGTCGACGACCACCTCCGCGTCGCGCCAGATGCCGCCGGCGTTCCGGATGTCGGTCTGCAGGCTCGGCCACGACGTCAGCTCGCGGCCGCGCACGACGTCCGCCTCCACGAGCATCCACGGGCCGTGGCAGATGACCGCCACGGGCTTCCCCTGCTCGAAGAACGCCCGGACGAAGTCGACCGCCTCGGGGTGTGTCCGCATCAGGTCCGGGTTCGCGACGCCGCCCGGAACCACGAGCGCGTCGTAGTCGTCCGCGGACGTGTCGTCGACCGTGCGGTCGACGTCGAACGTGTCGCCCTTGTCGAAGTGGTTCGCCGCCTGGATCGACCCCTTCTCGAGGCTCACGAGCTCCGGCTCCCAGCCTTCCTGCTCGACCGCTTCCCAGGGCCTCGTGAGCTCGACCTGCTCGACCATGTCCGTTGCGAGAAATGCGACCTTCATCGTCTTCTCCTTCGTCCGAATTCGTGGGAGAAGGGGCGGCGCTGCGTCGCCCCGCGTGGGCGATACCCGGCGGCTAGCGCCGAAAACCCACTTGCGGGAACCGTGCTCGCCCGCCCGCGCGGCCCGTCCTGACCGTCGCGTTTCCCGTGTCGCCGGTCGGGGCATCCCACCCGTCCCGCCACCGACGCAAGGGAGACGACGTGTCCGAAGAGACCGAGAGCGATACGCGCGGCACGCGCAAG
>DASSUT010000244.1:0-9930 GCA_035706725.1 Gaiella sp.
CTCACGGCGATCGTCGAGGCGTCCGACGCGACGCCGGAGCAGCTCGCGCTGCGCGAGGTCAACTCGTCGATCTACGTGTTCCGCGGCGACGCGCTCTGGCCTGCGCTCGAGGGGCTGACGAACGCGAACGCACAGGGCGAGCTGTACCTCACGGACGCCGTGCGGGCGATCGTCGAGGAAGGGGGAGGCGTCGCAGTCCACGAGTCCGCCGACCCCATGGAGGGCGAGGGCATCAACACGCGGGTCGAGCTCGCTGCGGCCGCCGCCGTCCTTCGCGACCGGATCAACACGGCGCACATGCTCGCCGGGGTCACGATCGTCGACCCGGGCTCGACCTGGATCGAGCCGACCGTGACGATCGAGACCGACGCGGTCATCCACCCGTTCACCGTGTTGCGCGGTGTGACGGAGGTCGCGGCGGGCGCCGAGATCGGTCCGCACGTGGTGGCGGTCGACGCGACGGTCGGGGGCGGCGCGCTCGTGGGGCCGTTCTGTTACCTTCGGCCCGGCACGGTGCTCGGGACATCTTCCAAGGCGGGCACGTTCGTCGAGCTCAAGAACACGCGGCTCGGCGAGGGCACGAAAGTGCCGCACCTCTCCTACATGGGCGACGCGGAGATCGGCGATCGGACGAACGTCGGCGCCGGCTCGATCACGGTGAACCTCCCGCACCATGGAGGGCCCAAGCAGCCCACGAGAATCGGTCGTGACGTCAGGGTCGGGGTGGACACTGTGCTCGTAGCACCGGTGACTCTGGGAGACGACGCGTGGACAGCAGCAGGCACAGTCGTAACGGACGACGTACCCGAGAATGCGCTCGTGGGCTTCCCGCCACGACAGACCGTCAAGGAGGGCCGCGGTGGACGCAGGGACGATTGAGCAGGCGCTGCCCGGCTTCGAGCGCACGACGCTGGAGCCGTCGATGAAGCCCGGCCACGCGATCCCGCTCACGCCGCAGAAGCGGCTCATGGTCTTCTCCGGCCGTTCGCACCCCGTGCTCGCGGAGCGGATCGCAGAGCGCCTCGGCGTCGACCTCGGCGAGATTGAGCTGCGGACGTTCGCGAACGGCGAGACGTACTGCCGCTACTGCGAGTCGATCCGCGGCGCCGACGTGTTCCTCGTCCAGACCGGCTGCCCCCCCGTCGACCAGCACCTGATGGAGCTGCTCCTGATGATCCAGGCGGCGAAGCTCGCGTCCGCCAAGCGGATCACGGCCGTGATCCCGTGGTTCGCCTACTCGCGGCAGGACCGCAAGGCGAAGCCCCGCGAGCCGATCTCCGGCCGCCTGGTCGCCGACATGCTCCAGCTCGCCGGAGTCGACCGCCTGCTCACGATGGATCTCCACGCGGGTCAAATCCAGGGCTTCTTCACGATCCCGGTCGACCACATGACCGCGCAGCAGCTGTTCGCGCGGCACTTCCGCGACCTCGGCTTCCACGGCGAGGGCGTGGTGTCGGTCGCGCCGGACGCCGGTCGCGCGAAGGTCGCCGTCCGGTTCGCCGAGATGCTCGGCGCGGAGTTCGCGGTCATGCACAAGACGCGCCTCGGGGACGCGAAGGTCGAGATGACCGAGGTCACGGGACGCGTCCGGGACCGGATCTGCATCGTGGGCGACGACGTGACCACGACCGGAGGGACGCTGATCGCCGGCGCTCGGGCGCTGCGCGAGCACGGCGCACGCGAGGTGTGGGTGTACGTCACACATGCGCTGTTGAGCGGCGAAGGGCTCGAGCGGCTCGCCGGCGCCGAGGACATCTCCGGCATCGTGGTCACGGACACGGTCCCGATCGACCCTCGCGACCAGCCCGAGAACCTCACGGTGCTCACGGTGTCGTCGCTCCTCGCCGAGACGATCATGAACGTGTTCTCCGACGACTCGGTCTCGGCGATCTTCGGCGGCGAGAACCAGCTCTTCTGACGCCAACGGCTCGACGGGCCAGGCGATCAGGGCGCCCTCCTCGTGCGAGTGGCCCGGCGGGCGAGACCGCGCGGGTACGATAATTGACGTGAACGTAAGAAGTCGGTTCTGGCACGGACGACTTCCGAAGGCGGAGCACGACCACTACAAGTGGTGGGCGCTCTCCTGCACGAGCCTGGGGATGCTGCTCGTCGCGACGAACTCGGGCACGCTCATCATCGCGCTGCCCGACCTCGAGCGGACCCTCGGGACGAGCCTGCTCGAGCTCGTCTGGGTGATCCTCGCGTACATGATCTCGTCGACCGTCCTCGTGCTCACGGCAGGGCGGCTCTCCGACCTCTTCGGACGCAAGGCCGCGTTCGTCGCAGCCTTCGGGATCTTCGGCCTCGCGTCGCTCGGCGCAGGCTTCGCGGACAGCGGCACGCAACTCATCGTCTGGCGCGTCGTCCAGGGAATCGGAGGCGCGTTCATCTTCGCGAACGGCCCGGCGCTCGTGACCGACGCGTTCCCGCGCAACCAGCTCGGGCTCGCGATGGGCACGAACACGATGATCGCCGCGATCGGGCTCGTGATCGGGCCGGTGCTCGGCGGCGTCCTCGTCTCGATCTCGTGGCAGTGGGTGTTCTGGTTCAACGTGCCACTCGCTCTCGTAGGCGGGCTCTGGGGGGCCGTCGTGCTCCGCGAGCTCGCCCGTAGAGATCGGGTGCGGGGCCTCGATCTCGGAGGCACCGCGACGTTCGTCGTCGGCCTCACGGGGCTCGTCTACGGGATCTCGCGTGGGGGGCTCACTGGGTGGGGCGACGAAGCCGTGATCGCGAGCCTCGTCGCGGCCGCGATCCTCCTGCCGCTCTTCGTGGTGATCGAGCACCGCGCCAAGGCGCCGATGCTCGACCTCGCCCTGTTCCGCAACCGTCTCTTCGCCGCCGCGACCGGTGCCGCGTTCATCAACGGGCTCAGCCGCTTCGCGCTGATGTTCGTGTTCGTCTTCTACTACCAGGGGGCCCAGGGCGAGGATCCGATCACGGCGGGGATCATGCTCGCGCCGATGGCGGTCGGCATGCTGATCGCCTCGCCGCTGGCCGGGATCTGGGCGGACCGTCACGGCTCACGAACGCTGGCGGCGGCGGGAATGCTCGTCAGTGCGCTCGCGCTCGCGCTCATGACGACCCTGCAGGCCGATTCCCCCTACTGGGAGTCGGGAACCTGGCTGGCGCTCGTAGGCATCGGATCCGGGATGTTCAACTCGCCCAACACGGCGGCCATGATGGGCGTCGTGCCGACCGACCGACGCGGGATCGCCGCCGGGGTGCGCACGATGATCCAGAACACCGGGGCCGTGATCTCGATCGCGTTCGTGCTGGCGATCATCACCGCGGCGGTGCCGACCGATGTCCTGTTCAAGATCTTCTCGGGGCTCGCGGCCGGCCTCACGACTGCCCAGCTCGAGCCGTTCGTGGACAACATGCACACGGCGTTGTGGGTTCTGGCCGGGATCTCGGTCGTCGGTGCCGGGGTGTCGATGCTCCGCCCGAAGACGGACACCTGGCGCGTGGAGGGGGGCATCTCGGTGCCAATCGCAGAGGCGATCAGCGAGGAGATCGAGGCACGACCGTGAGCGCCCCGGCCGGAGACCTACGGATCGGCGACGTTGCCAGGCTGGCGGGGACGACGCCGCGGACGATCCGCTACTACGAGGAGATCGGGCTTCTGCCCGCGTCGCGCGGACGCCAGCCCGGCGCGCATCGCACGTACGCCGCGGGCGACGTCGAGCGGTTGACCGAGCTTCTGCGGCTCAAGAGCCTGCTCGGTGTCTCTCTCGAGGAGCTGCGCGGCATGGTCGAGGCCGAGGACGCGCGTGCCGCCCTGCGGCGCGAATGGCACGACGGCGACGTCGATCCGGCACGCCGCCGTCAGATCCTCGCGGAGTCCGACGCGCACCTCTCCCGTCAGCTCGAGCTCGTCCGTCGACGCCGCGAGGAGATCGCGGCGCTCGAGGCGGAGCTCCGGGCGCGCCGCCGGCGGGTGCGCACTCTCGCCGCCGAGCTCGATCGCGAGCCGGCGCGCCACTGAGCCGAGCCTTGGGGACATGAGCGCGGGTCGTGCCGGACGTTCACGCGTACTCGAATGTCCGCGAGCGGAACGCCCGTCCGGCGCGGAGCACGCGTACGCGCAAAGAGGCTCCGCTACCATGGTGCGCCGATGTCGGACGAGCGTGTCACGTTGCAGGTGTCCGAGCGCGGAGCCGATCAGCTCGGCTCCCGGCGCGTCAGGCGCCTCCGGAAGGAGGGTCTCGTTCCGGGTGTCCTCTACGGCAAGGGGCATGCACGCGCGTTCGTCGTCGGCGAGCGCGAGCTTCGCACCGCACTGACGGGCCCGTCGGGGCTGCACGCGATCGTCGACGTGCTGCTCGAGGGCCAGAAGACGCCGCACCACGCGGTGCTCAAGGAGTACCAGCGTCACCCCATCCGGGGGACGCTCACGCACGTCGACTTCCACGAGGTCCGTCTCGACCAGCCGATCCAGGCGACGGTCACCGTCCAGCTCGTCGGCGAGTCGCCCGGCGCGAAGCAGGGCGGCGTCGTCCAGCAGGTCAGCCGCGAGATCCGTGTCGAGGCGCTGCCGACCGCGATCCCCGAGCACATCGAGGCGGACATGTCGTCGCTCGAGGTGGGCGCCACCTTGCGCATCGCCGACCTCGAGGCGATCGAGGGTGTGGCGTTCCTCGACGACCCCGAGACCGTGCTCGCGAACTGCTCGATGCCGCGCGGTATCTCCGAGCTCGAGGAGGCCGAGGCGGCCGAGGGCGAGGAAGGCGAGGAGGGCGCCGAGGCCGCGGAGGGTGAGTCGGCCGACGAGACCTCCGGCGAAGCCCCGGAGCCCGGCGCGGAGTAATCCGTGCGCCTCTTCCGCCGGGGAGAGGTCGAGACGTCTGTGGCGCTTCTCGTCGCCGGGCTCGGGAACCCCGGCCCGGAGTACGCGCGTGACCGGCACAACGTGGGCTGGATGGTGATCGACGAGCTCGCGCGCCGGCACCAGGGCTCGTTCAAGGGCAAGTTCCGAGGGAAGCTCGCCGACGCGCGCGTGCGCGAGAAGAAGCTTGCGCTGCTCAAGCCCGAGACGTACATGAACGAGTCGGGCGCGTCGA
Organism: Gaiella sp.; assembly: GCA_035706725.1. Lineage (GTDB taxonomy): Bacteria > Actinomycetota > Thermoleophilia > Gaiellales > Gaiellaceae > Gaiella. The sequence continues at coordinate 5,064 of DASSUT010000244.1, forward strand.
TCCAGGCCGCCTCGGCCTTCTACAAGCTGCCGCCGGAGCAGGTGCTCGTCGTCCACGACGACGTCGACCTCGAGACCGGGCGGCTCCAGGCGCGCGTCGGCGGCGGGCTCGCGGGGCACAACGGGCTCCGCTCGATCGCGCAGCGACTCGGGTCGCAGGAGTTTCTCCGGTTGCGGATCGGGGTCGGCCGCCCCGGCCGCGGCGACCGGCGGCCGGTCGCCGACTACGTGCTCTCGCCCTTTGCGCCGGAGGACGACGTCGACGCGATCGTGGCCCGGGCGGCCGACGCGGCCGAGTGTCTCGTGACCGAGGGACTCGAAGAGACACAGCGCCGCTTCAACTGACCCGGCCCGTCGCGGCCGGCCCCGTCGAGACCCGGCCGGCTCGTCGAAAGGAAGCGCAGAGGGTCGTTGCGTCACACAGTCGGCACGCACCCGGCACCCCTCCGTCACGACTTGCTCGCTAGCGTGACTACAGGGCACCTGGGGTGCCCCTGGGGGCATGTGGCGGGCCCGCGGCCACGCGGCGAGGCCGCAGTACGATGGCCGGAGCGGGCCCGTTCCCGCCTTTCCCCATGGACCAGGTCGTCACAGCCGCCACGCCGCTCGCCGCGCTCGTCGACGAGCTGCGCCGCCACGAGCGCTTCCAGCGCTTCGCGGGAGGGCTGCCGGCCCGCGCGCGCGTCTCCGAGCCGCTCCTGCCGCTCCTCCTGGCGGCGTTGCACGCCGAGCTCGCGCGCCCGCTGCTCGTGGTGCTTCCCGAGGACGCCGACGCCCGCGACGCCGCGGAGGCCGCGTCGTGGTTCGCGGCGGGTTCTCCGGCAGCGCTCCTACCGAGCCGGGGGGTGCGCTGGGACTCGGGTCTGACGCCGCCGCCGCACCTCGTGGGCGAGCGCTACCGCGCGCTCGACGTCCTCGCGGCCGGCGGGCTCGTCTGCGCCTCCGCGCGCGCGCTCGCGGAGGGGCTCCCGCCGGTCTCCGCGCGGCCCTCCGCGCTGCGGCTGCGCGTCGGCGACGAGCCCGGCATCGAGGGCATCGCCGAGCATCTCGCGTTGGCGGGGTACGAGCGGGTCGACCGGGTCGAGGAGCGCGGACAGTTCGCGGTCCGCGGCGGGCTCGTCGATGTGTTTCCCTCGACGGGACGCGAGCCGTTGCGCGTCGAGCTGTTCGGCGACGAGGTCGAGCAGGTCCGCGCGTTCTCCCCGTTCACGCAGCGCGCGCTCCACCCCGAGGAATCGGCGGTCGTGTACCCCGCGAGCGAGCGGCGCGGCGACCTCGAAGAGCTCGAGCTCGGCCGGGACGGCGACGAGGCCGGTGCCGGAGGCGTCGTACCGCCCGATCTGGTGCCTCCGGTCGACCGCGCGCCCGACGTCGTGTGGGCGCCCGACGACCTGCGGCGGGTCGAGGAGGAGGACGGCCTCGCTCCGATCGAGCTCGAGGGCGTGACGCAGCTCGACCCGTTCCCGCGCTCGCAGCCGCACGTGTTCGAGGCGCAGCGTCCCGCGATCGCCGCGCGCGGGCTGAGCGAGGCGGAGAACGAGCTCGTAGGGCTCGTGCGGGCCGGGAACCGCGTCGTCGTCTCGTTCGCGCACCGAGGCGAGGCGCTCCGGCAGGCGGGGCTCCTGCGCAAGATCGAGGCTCCGCTGCTCGAACCGGGCGAGGCAGTGCCGGCCGAGCCCGCTCTGCGTTTCGCGGTCGTCCCGGCACGACGGGGATTCGTCTCCCGGGAGCTCGGCATCGCGGTCCTCCCCGACACCCAGGTCTTCCGGAAACGGCCGCCGCGGTCGGACGCACGACTCGGGCGCGCGCTCGCGAGCTTCGCCGAGCTGCGCGTCGGAGACCACGTCGTCCACGAGGACCACGGGATCGGGAAGCTCCTCGGGTTCGACACGAAGGAGGTCGCAGGGGTCACGCGCGACTACCTGCACCTCGCGTTCCGCGGTGAGGACCGGCTGTTCGTCCCGCACGAGCAGGTGGGCAAGCTCTCCCGCTACATCGGCGCGGACGCGAGCGTGCCGGCGCTCTCGAAGCTCGGCGGAAAGGCCTGGCAGAACCTCAAGGCGCGGGCCCGCGCGTCGGTGCGCGAGCTCGCGGGCGAGCTGCTCCAGCTCTACGCCCAGCGCCAGCGGGCCGAGGGGACCGCGCTGGAGCTCGACAACGACTGGCTCGAGCGCCTCGAGGCGTCCTTCCCGTACCGCGAGACCGACGACCAGCAGCGCGCGATCGAGGCCGTGAAGGAAGACCTGGAGGCGCCGCGCCCGATGGACCGGCTCGTCTGCGGCGACGTCGGCTTCGGAAAGACCGAGGTCGCCGTGCGCGCGGCTTTCGCCGTGGTCGTGAACGGCCGCCAGGCGCTCGTGCTCTGCCCGACGACGATCCTTGCCGAGCAGCACTGGAACACGTTCCGCGACCGCTACCGGGACTTTCCCGTCCGTGTCGAGATGGTGTCGCGGTTCCGCCGGCCGGCGGAGGTGAAGCAGGTGCTGCGCGAGTTCACCGAAGGAAAGGTCGACGTGCTGGTCGGCACGCACCGGGTCCTCTCGCGGGACGTGATCCCGAAGAACCTCGGTCTCGTGGTCGTGGACGAGGAGCAGCGGTTCGGGGTCCGCCAGAAGGAGCTCCTGCGCGCGCTCCGGCTCGAGGTCGACGTGCTCGCGCTGTCCGCGACGCCCATCCCGCGGACGCTGCACATGTCCCTCTCGGGCCTCAGGGACATCTCCGTGATCGAGACGCCGCCCGAGGGCCGGACGGCCATCCGTACGACCGTCGGGGAGCTCGACCAGGAGCTGATCCGGCTGGCGCTCGAGCGCGAGCACGCGCGCGGGGGCCAGTCGTTCTACCTGCACAACCGAGTCGAGTCGATCGACGAGGCTGCGGAGAAGCTGCGTCAGCTGTCCCCGGGCCTACGGTTCCTCGTCGCGCACGGCCAGATGGCCGAGCGCGAGCTCGAGGAGCGGATGCACGCATTCCTCGCGGGCGACGCGGACGTGCTCGTGTCGACGACGATCATCGAGTCCGGCATCGACATCCCGCAGGCGAACACGCTGGTCGTCGAGCGGGCGGATGCCCTCGGGCTCGCGCAGCTCTACCAGATCCGCGGTCGTGTGGGACGCTCCGACGTCCCCGCGCACGCGTACCTCTTCTACCCGGACGCGAGCGAGCTGACGCCCGAGGCGCGGGCGCGGCTCGCGACCCTGGCCGACCACACCGAGCTCGGCGCCGGCTTCCAGATCGCGATGCGCGACCTCGAGATCCGCGGCGCGGGAGATCTTCTCGGCGCGGAGCAGTCCGGCCACGTCGCGGCGCTCGGCTTCGAGCTCTACGTCGAGATGCTCAACGAGGCCGTCGCCGAGCTGTCGGGCCAGGCCCGCGTCGTCGCGCGGCCGGTGCGGGTCGAGGCTCGCGTCGACGCGTACGTGCCCGCGACGTACGTCCAGGCTGAGGCGCTGAAGATCGACCTCCACCGCCGCATCGCGCTGTCCGAGCACGAGGACGAGCTGCGTGAGCTCCGCGCCGCGATCGAGGACCGCTACGGGCCGCTGCCCGAGCCCGTCGAGAACCTGTTCCGCATCCAGGAGGCCCGCCTCTCGCTCGCGCTCGTGGGCGCCGACTACCTCGTGTTCCGGGGCGGTCGCGTGAGCGTCGGCCCGGTGACGCTCTCCGGCTCGGAGCTTCGCGCACTGCGAGCGATTGCGGACACCGCGGTGTACACGTCCGCGCGTCAGGAGGTCGGGATCCGGGCCGAGGGGCTCGAGGAAGCGCTCGCCCTGGCCGGTGCTATCGTTGCCGTTCGCCGGGACGCCTGAGCGCGAGTTCACCGCCCGCGCCCGTACGTTTTCCGAACCCGGCGTAACCCGCCCGTAACCGCCAGTCGCCTACAAAGAGGAACCGATGAAGCGCTCGCTCATGCTCGCCGTCGCGGCCCTGGCCGCCGTCACCGTCGTCGCCGCAGGCTGCGGCGGGGCAGACGAGGTGCCCGAAGGCTCGGTCGCCGTCGTCGACGGGACGCAGATCTCGAAGGCGTCGCTCGACGAGCTGCTCGCGCGGACGAAGAAGACCTACGCCGCGCAGAAGCGCCAGTTCCCGAAGGCGGGCACGGCTCAGTACCAGTCGCTCCAGACGCAGGCGGTCGCGTACCTCGTCCAGCGCGAGGAGTACGCGCGCGAGGCCGAGAAGCTCGGGGTCAAGGTCACGGACGCGCAGATCCAGAAGAAGATCGACGAGATCCGCAAGCAGTACTTCGGAGGCAGCGAGAAGAAGTTCGAGGCCGGGCTCAAGGCCCAGGCGTACACGCTCGCGGCGCTCCGGGAGGACGCACGCGCGCAGCTCCTCTCCGAGGGCATCTACAAGGACATCACCGGGGACGTCAAGGTCACCGACGCGGAGGCGCTCCAGTACTACGACGACAACGCCGACCGCTACAAGGTCGCCGAGTCGCGGGTCGTGCGCCACATCCTCGTGAAGACGAAGGCCGAGGCCGAGAAGCTGCGTGGGGAGCTCGAGAACGGCGCTGATTTCGCGGCGCTCGCGAAACAGGACTCGCTCGACCCCGGCTCGAAGGACCAGGGTGGAAAGCTCACGATCACGAAGGGTCAGACCGTCGCGCCGTTCGACAAGGCCGCGTTCTCGCTCGACACGAACCAGCTCTCCGAGCCGATCAAGACCCAGTACGGGTATCACCTGATCCAGCCGGTCAGCGACGTGAAGAAGGGCTCGGTCACCCCGTTCGCGCAGGTCAAGGACCAGATCCGCTCGACGCTGCTCCAGCAGGAGCGCAGCGACGCGGTCAGCAAGTGGGTCTCGAAGGTCGAGAAGGAGTACAAGGACAAGGTGCTCTACGCGACCGGGTACGAGCCGCCGGACACCTC
>DASSUT010000245.1:0-11390 GCA_035706725.1 Gaiella sp.
GGCCGTCGTCGTGGGGAGCGACCAGCCGAAGAACGACAGCTCGTCGACGTTCAGGATCCCGTTCGGCCCGTTCGTGAGGCTGTGGCCGAACACGTCGTCGCCGTTGTTCGTGAACGTCAGGAAGATCTGGAAGAAGAACAGCGTGACGATCGCCAGGTAGTCGCCTGTGAGCCGTCGGGACGGCAGGCCGACGAGCCAGCCGGCGACGAACCCGATCACCCCCACGATCGGGATCGCGACGATCGAGGGAAGGTGGATGTCGAACTGGTCGGACGAGAGCATCGCGTACGCGTACGCGCCGATGCCGAAGAACGCGACGTAGCCCAGGTCGAGCAAGCCGCCCCAGCCCACGACGATGTTGAGCCCGAGTGCCAGCAGCATGAACACGACGGTGTCGAACGCGACCCGACGGACGTAGCCGCTGTCGGTGACCGCCGGCAGGAGACAGATCACCGCGACGAGCAGGGTCAGCCACGCCCACCATGGGACCCGGCGCAGCCTGGCCTCGAGCGTGCCGAGCCGGCCCGAGCGCCCTACGACGCGCTCCCCGTGCCGCGCGACCCACTCGTCGCGGCCGACCGCGGGACCGCTCTCCCCCTCTGCCGCCGACGCCTCGGTCGCGCCTTCGAGGGGTCGGGTGAGCTCTTCGTCGAACGAACCGGTCACGTCGTCTCCGCTAGACCTTGGCGATGTCGGGTCGGCCGAACAGCCCCTGCGGGCGGAACAGCATGAACAGGATCAGGATCACGAACACGGCGAGGTCCGACCACTTCGTCGACACGTACCCCTGGGTGTACGCCTCGGCCAGGCCGAGGATCAACCCCCCCGCCATCGCGCCCGGCACCGAGCCGATGCCGCCGATCACCGCGGCGGTGAATCCCTTCAGCCCAACGACGAAGCCCGCCGACGGGTACGTCGGCACGCGCAGGGCGGTGAACACGCCTGCGGCGCCGGCGAGCGCCGAGCCCAGCACGAAGGCGAACACGATCACGCGGTCGACGTCGATTCCCATCATCGCCGCCGCCTCCCGGTCGAACGACGTCGCCTTCATCGCCTTCCCCGTCCTCGTCTTGTTCACGAGAAACCAGAGGACGACCATCAGCGCGAAGGCCGAGACGATGATCACGATCCGGAGCAGCGGGATGTGCACGGCGCCGATCGAGAAGCCCTTGAAGAAGAGCGCGCCGTCCGCCATGGAGAACGCGTCGTAGTCGCGCTGCTCCGAGCCGAACAGGAGCTGGAGCGAGTACGCGAGGAAGAACGACACGCCGAGCGCGCTGATCAGCGGCGCGATCCGGGGCGCGTCGCGGAGCGGCCGGTAGGCGAAGCGCTCGATCGCGACCCCGAGGGCCGCGCAGCCGGCCATCGCCGTGGTGGTGATCAGCACGAGGAGCAGCCACACCGGCACGACGGGGTCGGTCGAGCCGCCGAGCACGTGGAGCATGCCGAAGCCGATGAACGCGCCGACGGTGACGACGTCGCCGTGCGCGAAGTTCAGGAGCTTGAGGATCCCGTAGACGAGCGAGTAGCCGAGCGCGATCAGCGCGTAGCCGCTCCCCAACGTGAGGCCGTTGAGCGTGAGCTGGGTGAACGTGTCCACGCGGGCCGCGAGTCTAGTGCTAGCCGTGCGGCAGACGGCCGATTCGCGTGGCGGCCCGGCGCTCGGCCGGGCCGCCACGGAAGGGCTCGCCCGCTAGTTGACGAGCTTGTACGTGCCGTTCTTCTGGATCTGGAAGATGTAGAACTTCGGGTTCACCGGCTCGTTGTTCGACTTCGAGAACCGGAACGTGCCCCCGAGGATCGAGTTCGGCACGACGATCCCACGCACGTACTTGAGGACGGTCGCACGGTTCTTGATCGAGCCGCCGCCGGCCTTGCACGCCTTCGCGATCGCCATCATCTCGACCTGCGTCGCGAGATACGTGGGAGGACCGAAGGAGCCGAGGCTCGCCTTCGGGTTGTCCTTCTTCCAGCCGGCGATCCGCGCCGCGTTGCCCGGGATCCCGCTGATGTCAGGCGCGAAGTTCGAGACGTACGAGCCCGCGAGCTTGAAGGCGGCGGGGTTGTTCGTCCCGTCGGCGCCGAACATCGTCGCCCGCTTGCCCTGCTCGAGCAGCTGCTCCCCGAACGTCTGCGCGTCCTCGGGCTGCTGCGTCGGGAAGAACACCACGTTCGCGTCGTTCGGCACCTTGGTCACGAGCGACGAGTAGTCGGTCGTGTCAACCGACGTCGAAAGCCGTGTGACGTCGACGCCCTTGGCCTTGAGCACGGCCTGCGCCGCGTTCGCGAGGCCGACCGAGTACGGCTCCTGGAAGTCGACGATCACGACCTTCTTCGCCTTGAGCTTCGACACCATGTAGTTCGCGTCGGTCGGGCCCTGGACGTAGTCGCCGCCGACGACGCGGAAGAAGGCGACCGGCGACGCGGTGCGCTTCCCCTTCGGCCCCGCGGCGAGCGCGGAGTCCGTGGCGGACGGCGAGATGTGCAGCAGCCCGGCCTTCGCGAGCGACTTGCTCGCGGATGCGACCCCACCCGACGTCGCCGGCCCGAGCACGGCTGCGACCTGCGAGTCGGAGATGAACTTCTGGGCGACCTTCTGTGCCTCGCCGGGCCCCTTCTCGACAGGCGTGTCGCCGCCGACGATCTGGATCTTGAGCTTGAGCTTCGGGCCGAGCGTCTTCGCGGCGTACTTCGCCCACGACAGCTGCTCGTTGCCGATCGGGCCACCTCCGCCCGTGAGCGGCGTCAGCAGCGGAAGCTTGATCGTGCCGCTGCAATCCACCGCCTGGAGCCGGTCGGCCGCGGTCGATCCCGCGCCCGCCGTCGACGCGAGCACTGCGGCGGCAATCGCCACCAGCGCGGCCGCGACCCCTCCTCGTTTGTTCATCCGCACATTCCTCCTGGGTCGGTTCCTCGTGTGGACTTTGACGTCGGAATCGCACGTCGGTTGCCGCCAACGGCGCGCCGCAGAGCCCGACGGTGTCCGCGACCAGCACTTTTGCAGTGGCGTGGTGACATGTCAACGTCGGGCCAGGAGTTCGGGTTGCCGCCCGTCGGCGTGGACCACACGGCGCTAGCCTGGCTCCGTGGCTCCCGTCGTCGAGGCGATCGGCCTCCATCGCACGTACCGCACCACGACCGGCACGTTCCGCCGGCGCTCGCTCGAGGTCGAGGCTGTGCGCGGCGTCAGCTTCGAGATCGGCGAGGGCGAGCTGTTCGGCCTCCTCGGCCCGAACGGCGCGGGCAAGACGACCACGATCAAGATGCTGATCACGCTGCTCCTGCCGACCTCCGGCGCGGCGCGGGTGCTCGGGCACGACGTGGTCGAGGACGCGCACTGGGTGCGCAAGCGCATCGGCTACGTGTTCGGCGGTGATCGGGGTCTCTACGAGCGGCTGTCGGCGCTCGACAACCTGCGCTACTTCGCCGAGCTGTACGGCGTGGAGCCGCGTCGGCAGCGGGCGCGGATCGCAGAGCTGCTCGACCTCGTCGGGCTCGCCGGACGCGAGAAGGAGCGTGTCGAGGGCTACTCGCGCGGGATGCGCCAGCGCCTCCACATCGCGCGCGGGCTGCTTCACGACCCGTCGGTCGTGTTCCTCGACGAGCCGACGATCGGCGTCGACCCCGTCGGCGCGCGCGAGCTGCGGTCGATGATCTCGAGCCTGAAGTCCGCGGGCAAGACCGTCCTGCTGACCACGCACTACATGTTCGAGGCCGACGCGCTGTGCGACCGGATCGCGGTCGTCGCGCGGGGCAAGATCGTGGCCCAGGGCACGCCTCGCGATCTCAAGCAGATCGTCTCCGAAGGCGTCGTCGTCGAGATCGAGGTCTACGGGATCGAGGAGGCTGCGCTCGAGCCGCTCCGCACCATTCCGGGCGTGACCTCGGTCGCGGTCGAGGACCAGGAGCAGGCGCAGCTCGTCGTCGTGCAGGCGGGCACGGGGCAGGAGCCCACCCGGGAGATCCTCGCGCGCCTCGACGGCGTGTCCGTCGGTCGCGTCTCGACGCGGGAGCCGACGCTCGAGGACGCCTACGTCGCGCTCGTCAGCGAGCCCGAGCCGGAGGGCGCGCCCGGCCCCACGCCCGAACCGGCGGCGGCCTGAGAGGGCGACACACCACGGACCACGGGCGTGGCTTCGGTCTCGCCCTCCTTCTGCCGGGGCGTGCCCCCGGCGCTGCCCGGGCTTACAGAGCGCTTACGCTGCGCGGGTTCGCTAACCGCACCGTGTGACGATGCGCGGATGCGTTGGCGTCTCGTCGCAGGCGTCGCGGTCGCGTGGCTCGTCGCCGCGAGCCCCGCGCTCGCCGCCGACCGGGTCGTCGACCGCGGGATCGTCCAGTCGGTCACGCCCTCCGCGATCGTGCTGCGCGCGCTCGACGGCGCCGAGGTCGAGGTGCCCGTCGGGCCGCCGACCCGCGTGCGGATCAACGGGAGGCCGGGGAGGCTCGCGGACATCCGGCCGGGCTTCGTCGCGGAGACCATTCGCGCCGGGGACGGCCCGGCGACCCGCATCCGGGCGCTGGGGCGGGTCCCGCTCGCGGTCGAGCGCGGCCGCGTCGTCGACGTCGGCCGGTCGCTGATCGTGCTGCGGCTCGGACGTGCAGGCCATGCGCGCATCGCCCTGACGAACGGAACGGTCGTCCGCCGGGCGGGCCGCCTCCTCGGGTTGCGGGCGCTTCGACCCGGGATGCAGGTCGTCGTGCAGCGCGCGGCCGACGGCAGCGCGCAGGTGGTTCGCGTCGCGAGGGCTCACTGATGCCCGGCGGCACGATCCTGCTCGTCGAGGACGAGGAGGACATCGCCTCGCTCGTCCGCGCGTACCTCGAGCGGGACGGATTCCGCGTCGTGTGGGCGACGTGCGGGACGGAGGGTCTCGCCGCCCTGGAGCGCCACGACGTCCGGCTCGCGATCCTCGATCTCCGGCTCCCCGACACCGACGGGCTCGACGTGTGCCGCGCAATCCGCTCGTCCTCAACGCTTCCGGTCGTGATGCTGACCGCACGCGACGAGGAGGCTGACCGCGTGACGGGCCTCGAGCTCGGCGCCGACGACTACGTCACGAAGCCGTTCTCGCCACGCGAGCTCAGCGCCCGCGTGAGGGCGGTGCTCCGGCGCGTCGACCCCGAGGGCGCCGGCGACGTGCTCGAGGCCGGCGACGTCGCGCTCGACCGCCGTGCGCGCACCGTCGCCGTCGCAGGCTCCGAGGTCGAGCTGACCGCCCGGGAGTTCGATCTGCTCTGGCACCTCGCCGCGCGCCCCGGTCTCGTCGTCGGCCGGACGCAGCTGCTCGACCGGGTGTGGGGCATGGCGTTCCCGGGCGGCACGCGCACGGTGGACGTCCACGTCGGCCAGCTGCGCCGCAAACTCGGGCGCCCGTCCCTGATCCGGACCGTGCGCGGATCGGGCTACAAGCTCGTGCCGTGAGCCTGCGCTCCCGGCTCACGTTCGCGATCGCGGGCACGGTGCTCGTGTCGCTCGTGGTCACCGTGGTCGCGGGGGCGCTCCTCACCCGCCGCTCGCTCGAGTCGACCGCGGTCGCGGCGCTCGAGCGCCAGGTCGACCTGATCGCGGCGCAGCGTCGGGAGGATCCCGCGCGCGGCGTCGACGACGAGCTCGGCCGCTTCCTCGCGACCGACGAGCAGCGGCTCGCGATCCTGACGCCCGCCCAGGCCGACGCGCTGCTCCCGGATGCCGACGCCCGCGCACTCGAGCGCGAGTCGGCGGCGAGCGGGTCGCTCGACGTGCGCGGGACGCGATTCCTGTTCGCCGCGCGCGAGAGCGGCGGCGAGGCGATCGTGCTGCTCCGCCCGGCGGCGAGCCAGTCCGCCGACTGGCGGCCGTTCGCGCTCGGGCTGGGGCTCGCCGGGCTCGTCGGCGCGGCGCTGGCGGCTGCCGTCGCGTTCGGCCTCGCACGCGCGGTCGCACGTCCCGTCGCACGCGTGTCGGAGGCGAGTCGTGCGCTCGCGGAGGGCGAGACACCGGAGCTGGTGCCCGTCACGGGGCCGCCCGAGGTCGCCACGCTCGCGACGTCCTTCAACCACCTCGCGGGCGAGCTTCGGCGCACACAGGACGCGGAGCGGGCGTTCCTCCTCTCCGTCAGCCACGAGCTCAAGACGCCGCTGACCGCGATCCGCGGCCACGCCGAGGCGCTGCAGGACGGCGTGCTCGAGCCACGCCCGACCGGCGTCGTGATCGAGCGGGAGGCGCAGAGGCTCGAGCGGCTCGTCGGCGACCTGCTCGACCTCGCCCGGCTTCGGCGCCGCGCGTTCTCGGTGCGCGCCGAGCGCGTCGACCTCGAGGAGACCGCCCTCGCCGCCTTCGAGCGCCACGAGCCGGCATCCCGAATGTTCGGCGTCGAGCTCCAGGTGCTCGCCGAGCCGAATGCGACCGCGATCGGGGACGCCGACCGGGTCCTGCAGGCGCTCTCGAACCTCCTCGAGAACGCCCTTCGCTCCACGCCACGCGGCCGTAGCGTCCGGATCGTCGCGCGCCCGGGGCGGCTCGAGGTCGTCGACGACGGGCCGGGGCTCGCCGAGGACGACCTCGGCCGCGCGTTCGAGCGCTTCTACCTCTACGACCGCTACGCGGGCGAGCGGCGCGTGGGGACCGGCCTCGGCCTCGCCGTCGTCCACGAGCTCGCCGTGGCGATGGGTGGCACGGCCGAGGTGCGAAGCGCGCCGGGCGCGGGGGCGACGTTCGCGATCGTCCTGCCGCAGCTCCCGGGATCGCCCTCCGGCGACGAGCCGCGACCGTTCTCCCGCGTGACCCGCTCTGCCTCCTAGAGGCTTGAGCGGCCGGCTTCGCCGACGCCCGAGCTTCGGCTTCAGACGTCCCAGTAAGCTCGGGAGGTGGACGTCGAGCTCGTTGTCGCACGCGACGCGGACGACGCCGCCCGCCTGGCCGCCGAGCGGCTCGCCGGCGTGGCGCGCAGCGGGGGTCACATCGCGCTGTCCGGCGGTTCCACGCCCCGCCGGGCGTACGACCTCGCGGCGGAGCTCGAGCCCGACTGGAGCGGCGTGGACGTCTGGCTCGGCGACGAGCGCTGCGTCCCTGCCGACGACGAGCGCTCGAACCTCCGCCTCGTCCGCGAGACCCTCGTCGCGCGTGTGGCCCAGGCACCGCAGCTCCATCCCGTGGACACGACGCTCGCTCCGGGGGAGGCCGCTGCGGTTTACGACGCCGCGCTCGCGGGCGTGTCGCTCGCGCTCACGCTGCAGGGAATCGGGCCCGACGGGCATACCGCGTCGCTCTTCCCGAACGCGCCCTCGCTCGACGAGCACCAGGCATGCGCCCTCGCCGCGCCCGCCGGGCTGGAGCCTTGGGTCGAGCGCGTCACGATGACGATTCCGATGCTGGGCTCCGCCGCGGAGGTCCTGTTCCTGGCGACAGGCGACGCGAAAGCCGAAGCGGCACGGCGCGCCTTCGCCGAGCCGCCGTCGCCGGCAACCCCCGCGTCGCTCGTCCGTTCGGGCGCCGGACGGACGGTGGCGATCCTCGACCCCGCCGCCGCGGCACGGCTGCGATGACGGACGTGCGGATCGTGCGGGGCGACGTCGACGGCGTTGACGTCGTCCACCTCGAGGGCGAGCTCGACCTGACGAACGCAAACGTCCTCACCGAGACGTTCCACGAGACGAGCGCGCCGAGCGTCGTCCTCGATCTCACGGGCGTCACCTTTCTCGACAGCATGGCCGTGCGCGCGCTCGACGCCGGGCACCGGAACCTCGTCGCGGAACGGCGTGATCTCGTGATCGTGTCCCCGCCCGACACCCCGGCGGCGTGGACGCTCCGGGTCGCGGGGCTGGCGGACGACCTCGTGCGCGAGTCGCTCGACGCCGCGCTCGCCTCCGTCGCATCACGGCGCGCGACGGACTTCTAGCGGTTTAGCGCGCCCCGGGGCGGGAATAGCGGTCGCACACGACCTGGGAGACGAAATGACGCTTGGATACACCCTGTCGAGCGAGGAGCAGCGGCCCCTCGACCTCGTGCGCCAGGCCGCGCGCGCAGAGGAGTGCGGGTTCGAGTTCGCCCTGATCTCCGACCACTACCACCCGTGGATCGACCGGCAGGGGCAGAGCCCGTTCGTCTGGGGCGTGCTCGGCGGCATCGCGGAGGCGACCGAGCGCCTCGTGCTCGGCACGGGTGTCACCTGCCCGCTGCTGCGGGTCCACCCGGCGATCGTCGCCCAGGCCGCCGCGACCGCCGCGTCGATGCTTCCCGGCCGCTTCTTCCTCGGAGTCGGCACGGGCGAGAACCTCAACGAGCACGTGCTGGGCCAGCGCTGGCCGTCGACCCAGATCAGGCGCGAGATGCTCGAGGAGGCGGTCGAGGTCCTGCGCCTCCTCTGGGAGGGAGACCTCACGAGCCACCGCGGCCGGCACTACACGGTCGAGAACGCGCGGGTCTACACGCTGCCCGAGGAGCCGATCGACGTGCTCGTCGCCGCCGCCGGGAGCGAGGCGGCGGAGCTCGCCGGCCGGATCGGCGACGGGCTGATCTCGACGTCGCCCCAGGCGTCGATCGTCGAGGAGTTCGACGCCGCCGGCGGTTCGGGGAAGCCGCGCTACGGCCAGATGACCGTGTGCTGGGCCGAGCGCGAGGAGGACGCGCGGCGCACCGCGCTCGAGTGGTGGCCGAACGCGGCGCTCGAGGGGCCGCTCGGCCAGGAGCTGCCGTTGCCGTCGCACTTCGAGGAGGCGGCCGCCATGGTGACCGAGGACACGATCGCAGAGGCGATCGTCTGCGGGCCGGATCCCGAGGCGCACGCGAGGCGGATCGACGAGTACCTCGAGGCGGGGTTCACCCACGTCTACGTCCACCAGGTCGGCGAGGACCAGGAGGGCTTCCTCCGGTTCTACGCCTCCGAGATCCTGCCTCGCTATCAGCGAGCCGAGGCTCTCGCACGGTCATGACCCGCGTGCTCACGTGGCACGTTCACGGGAACTACCTCCTCTACCTGAGCCGCGCCGACGTCGAGCTCGTCGTGCCGTACCTCGAGAGCCGTCGGCACCCGTACGGCGGCCGCGTGGGGACGTTCCCCTGGCCCGACAACCTCGTCGAGGTCCCCGTCGGCGACCTCCGGCACGAGCGGTTCGACGTCGTGCTCCACCAGTCCCTGGAGACCTGGCGGTACGACCGGCAGGTCGTCCTCACAGAGGCGCAGCGAGAGGTTCCGCAGATTGTCCTCGAGCACGACCCGCCGCGCCGGAGCCCGTTCGACTCGCGGCATCCGGTCGTAGGCGAGAACGTCCTGCTGGTCCACGTCACGCACTTCAACGAGCTCGCGTGGGACAACGGCGACACGCCGACGCGCGTGATCGAGCACGGCGTGGAGGTTCCGCCGGAAGCCCGCTACACGGGGGAGCTCGAGCGGGGCCTCGTGGTCGTGAACAACCTCGCCTCACGGGGGAGGCGGCTCGGGCTCGACGTGTTCCTCCGGGCGCGCGAGCACGTGCCGCTCGACCTCGTCGGCATGGGGTCGGAGGAGCTCGGCGGGCTCGGCGAGATCCCGCCGGACGAGCTGCCTGCCTTCGCCGCGCGCTACCGGTTCCTCTTCAATCCGATCCGGTGGACGAGCCTCGGCCTCGCGGTGTGCGAGGCGATGCACGTCGGGCTCCCCGTCGTGGGGCTCGCCACGACCGAGATGTCGCGCGCGATCGAGAACGGGGTGTGCGGTTACGTCGACACCGACGTCCGCGCGCTCGTGCGGCGCATGCGCCACCTTCTGGCGGATCCCGAGCACGCCCAGCGCCTGAGCGCCGGCGCGCGCCTACTCGCACGTGAGCGCTACGGGATCGACCGCTTCGCCCGAAGCTGGACCGAGACGTTCGAAGAGGTCGCCGCGGGGGATCAGCGGGTCCGCTCGAGGACCGCGGCGAGCCGCCCGAGCGACCAGCGGCGGGCGAGCGTCTCGAAGTCCGTCCGGTAGACGATCTCGACCATGATCCCGTACAGCCGCCGCGCGGCTTCCGCCTTGCGGCGCTTGACGCGCGTCAGCCCGCGCCGCGCCACGGTGACCTCGACGTAGTAGTCGAGGTCCGGGAGGTAGAAGTCCGGCGTGAAGGCCTCGATCACATGCCCGCGGACGTTCCGCCGGAGCACGAACGTGTGCGGCTCGTAGAGCCAGCGGATGTGCAGCCCGTCGAACAGCCGCGCGAGCTCGCGCTCGACCGGGTGGGCGAACACCGGCTCGGCGCGGGGCGTGGGGGTCAAGATGCGCTCCGTGCATGCCGCGACCGCCGGGCCGCACGCCGCGGGACGCGGTCGAGCAGGGCGAGCACGTCGCCGTCGGCGTCGACGAGGACGTCCTCGACGCGTCCGGGCAGCTCCCCGGAGAGCGGCGCCCCGTGGTCGAGGTAGAACGCGAGCTCGCTCGTCGAGAGGAGCGCGAAGATCGAGAGCGTCGCGACGTGGTCCCCGTCCACACGCGCAGCGACCCACGGCAGGAAATGCCGGTGTGCGCCACGGCCCCTGACGACGAAGCCGAGCGCGTGGCCGAAGCTCCGGTTGAGGATCACGTCGGCGATTCGCCCCACCTCCACGTCTCCGATCCGGACCGGCAGTCCGACCAGGGCGGAGAGGCGGTAGCGGCATCGCCCGTGGTCGATCGACTCGAGGACGGCCATCGGCTCGTGGGTCCCCGGTTCCGAGACCCCGCAAACGCCGGTGTCTGGCTCGGTGTCTGGCTCGAGCCAGACACCGAAGCGGAGAAGTGTTTACTGCCGGAGAAGCGGTGGAACCGCTGCGCCATGAACGTGCTCGGCGTGAACGCGGTGTTCCACGATCCCGCGGCGGCACTCGTGGTCGACGGGACGATCGTGGCCGCGGCCGAGGAGGAGCGCTTCACGCGCCGCAAGCACGGGAAGGCCGCCGTGCCGTTCTCCACGTGGGAGTTGCCAGAGCAGGCAGCGCGATGGTGCATCTCGCACGCGGGCCTTTCGCCGTCCGACCTCGATGTGGTCGCGTACTCCTACGACCCGGCGCTCGCATCGCCGCCGAACGGCGACGTGACCCTCGACGGCTGGGAGCCGCTCCGCACGCTCTACGCCGCCCGCGCGCCGCAGTTCCTCGCCACCGCTCTGCCGGGGCTGCGGCCGGACGTCGTGCGCTTCGTCCCGCACCACGTCGCACACGCGGCGTCGGCTGCCCACCCAGGCCCCTTTCAGACCTGCGCGGTGCTCGTGCTCGACGGGCGGGGCGAGGGCGCGTCGTCGCTCGCCGCGCGCTTCGACGGCGAGCGGCTCGAGGTCGTCGACGTCCAGCCGCTGCCCCACTCGCTCGGCCTGTTCTACGAGGAGGCGACCGAGCACCTCGGCTTCCGCCGCTCGTCGGACGAGTACAAGGTGATGGCGCTCGCGGCCTACGGCCGACCGCGGTTTCTGCCCGAGCT
>DASSUT010000246.1:0-16367 GCA_035706725.1 Gaiella sp.
AGGCCGGACTGGGAGTCGCAGGAGCTGCACGAGCTCGTCGGGGTCGTCGACCGGCTCGTGGTCGACTCGTCGGAGTGGAAGGGGCTCCCCGGCGCCTACACGGGCCTCGCCGGCCTCTTCGACGACGTCGTGGCGTCGGACATCGCGTGGCGCCGCACCCTCCCGTGGCGGGTCGCGCTCGCGGCGCTGTGGCCCGGGATCAGGACGGTACGGCGCCTCTCGGTCGAAGGCCCTCGTTCCGACGCGCTGCTCCTCGCGGGATGGCTGCGGTCTCGGCTGCGTCGCGAGATCTCGCTCACGCGGCGCGAGGCCGACGAGATCCGTCGGGTGCTCCTCGACGGAGACCCGGTCACGCTGCCGGCGATCCCGCCCGCCACGGACAGCGACCTCCTCTCCGCGGAGCTCGACGTCTACGCGCGCGACCCGGTCTTCGAGGCCGCCGTGCAGGCCGCTGCACCGCCGTAGCCTGGTTCGCCGCGGTCGCTCGTTCGGCCGCTCACGTCGTTCCCGCTTGCCCGTTTGTCCCCGCCTCGGTCGCCCGTTCGCGCCGTTTCGCCCGGCTGCGCGTCGTCCCGAACCCTGACCGCGAACGGGCCCAGCCCAACGCCTCGACCGGTCGGGCGCTTGTGACACTGTGTTGCAACCGTCTCGCGGCGCTCCGTGGACGCCTTCACCCCTCAACGCTTGTGACACTGTGTTGCAAGCGTTCTCCGGCCGCTTACGTGTGGCGACGGGCGTCCGGTGACCAGCGATTGCAGCCGCCGACGGGCCCCGGCGTCCGGCGGGCGGCGACCGGCATCTGCCCGGCGTCCGGCGAGCGGCGACCGGCATCTGCCCGGCGTCCGGCGACCGGCCACGGCATCTGCCCGGCGTCCGGCGACCCGACCGGCGTCCGTCTCAGCCCGGCGTCGGCGGTGCGAGCTCCTTGACCGCCTCGAGGAGCTCCTGGTGGAGGAGCCCGTTCGACGAGATGGCGCTGCCGCCGTAGATCGTGCGCTCGCCGCGGAAGTCGGTGAACGTGCCGCCGGCCTCCTCGACGATCACCTGGACCGCGGCGAGGTCCCAGACGGAGACGCCGATCGCGTCGATCGCACCGTCGACCGCTCCCTCGGCCACGAGCATGTGGCTCCAGAAGTCGCCGTAGCCCCGTGCGTGCCAGGCGCGCGCGGCGAGGCCCGGCAGCGGCTGCTCGAGCGCGAACGTCAGCACCGCGTCCTCCGCCCGCGCGACGCGCGAGACGCGCACCTGGTCACCGTCGGCGTGGGCGCCCCCGCCTCGCTCGGCCCACCAGCGGCGATGGAGCGCCGGCGCGGAGACCACGCCGAGCACCACGTTCCCGTGCTCCTCGAGCGCGATCAGCGTCGCCCAGACCGGGACGCCGCGTGAGTAGTTCCGCGTCCCGTCGATCGGGTCGACGATCCAGCGTCGCGGCCCCTCCCCGTGGGCGCCGCCTTCCTCGCCGACGATCGCGTCACGGCGGCGCTCGAGCGCGAGCATGGTCCGGAGCTCGGCCTCGACCGCCCGGTCGGCCTCGGTGACGGGCGTCCGGTCGGGCTTCGTCTCGACGACGAGACCGCGGGAGCGGAAGCTCGCGAGCGCGATCGTGTCCGCTGCGTCGGCGAGGCGGAGCGCGAGATCGAGATCTGCGCCCACGCGGGGCTAATCGACCTGGAGGTAGACGACCGCGACCACGCAGGCGCCCACGAAGATCGCAACGAACACGCCGAACAGCACGAGGCCCATGACGTTGTTCTTGCGGGAAAGCTCGGGCGACAGCATCAGCGGGTTACCAAGTGCGCACTAGAGGACGACCGGGTCGAGCGCCGCGGCGACGAACACGAGCGCGAGGTACGCGAGCGAGTAGTGGAACAGGACCACCGCGTCGCGGCGCGTGCCGTCGCGACGCAGCCGCCAGGCGAGGAGCAGGAAGTAGCCGCCGAGCGCCGCGGCGGCGAGCGTGTACAGCGCGCCGAGCCACAGCCCCACGACCAGCGTGAACGCGACGAGGCCGAGCGAGTAGAGCAGGATCTGGCGCTGCGTCTCGCGGTCGCCGCGCGTCCCCGGCAGCATCGGCACGTTCGCCGCGCTGTAGTGCTCCTTGATCATCAGCGCGAGCGCCCAGAAGTGCGGCGGTGTCCACAGGAAGACGATCAGGAACAGCCACAGGGCGGGCAGCGCGAGGCCGCCGGTCGCGGCGGCGTAGCCGACGAGCGGCGGAACGGCGCCCGCCGCGCCGCCGATCACGATGTTCTGGTCGGTCGAGCGCTTGAGGTACCCCGTGTAGACGACGACGTAGAACAGGTTCCCGACGAGCGCGAGCACCGCCGTGAGCACGTTCACGGTCGACGCGAGGAGCGCGAACGAGAGCGCCGAGAGGACGAGCCCGAACTCGAGCGCGCGCGGCGCCGGCACGCGCCCCGCGGCGACCGGGCGCGACGCGGTGCGCGACCCCATCAGCGTGTCGATGTCACGGTCGATCACGTGGTTCAGGGCACTCGCGCCGCCGCACGCGAGCGCGAGCCCGAGGAGCATGGTCGCGAGCGGCACCCCGCCGGGCCAGCCGCCGGCGCCGACGAACATGCCTCCGGCACCCGTCACGAGCAGGAGCGACATGATCCGCGGCTTCGTCAGCGTCACGTAGTCGCGCCACGGGCCGAGCGGGAGGGGATCGCCGCGCAGCGACACCGCCAGCGTGACGAGCGACGCGGCGAGGGCGCCGCCCGCGGCCGTGACGTGCACCGCGACCGCCCACCGCGCGTCGCCGGTCCAGGCGACCAGCCCACCGGTGGCGATCGCGGCGAGCATGAGCGCGAGCGCCGCCGCGGCCGGCACGACGAGCCGCCGGTACGAGACGACGGCCGCGACGAGCACCGCGACGAGCAGAGGCAGCGCGACGAGCGCGACCACCCAGTGCGCCTGCCCGAGCTCGAGCGCCGCGCTCGCGACGACGAGGCCTGCGGCGACCGCGCTCCCCGCGATCGTGGCCGCGAGGAGCGGCCCGGCTGCTCGGTCGGTCCTCATGCCCGTGACTCCTGCAGCCGGCGACGGAGGTCGTGGAGCGGACGGGCGCTCGTGACGTACGGGACGTCGTCGAAGTTGTGCGGCGGCGGAGGCGAGGTCGTGTACCACTCGAGCGTGTCGCCCTGCCACGGGTCGTTGCCCGCCCGGCGGCCGTTGACGCTCTTCACGATCGCGACGAGGAAGCAGAGGAACCCTGCGGCCATGACGTACGAGCCGATCGACGAGAGCATGTTGTAGATCTCCCACAGGTGGTCGTGGCGGTACGTGTAGATGCGGCGCGGCATCCCCGACAGGCCGAGCAGGTGCTGCGGGAAGAACGTGAGGTTGAAGCCCACGAAGATCAGCGCGAACGTCCACTTCCCGAGCCGCTCGGAGAGGAAGCGCCCGAAGATCTTCGGCCACCAGTACCAGAGCCCGCCGAGCAGGCCCATCATCGAGCCGCCGAACAGCACGTAGTGGAAGTGCGCGACGACGAAGTACGTGTCGGTCACCTGCCAGTCGACCGGGAACGCGGCGAGGTAGATCCCCGAGAGGCCGCCGATCGTGAACACGCTGAGGAAGCCGAGGCAGAACAGCATCGGCGTCTCGAGGGTGATGTTCCCGCGCCAGAGTGTGGCGAGCCAGTTGAAGATCTTCATCCCGGTCGGCACGGCGATCACCATCGACGCGAGCATGAACCAGATGTTCAGGTAGGTCGGCATCCCCACGGCGAACATGTGGTGTGCCCACACGAGCATCGAGAAGAACCCGATCGCGACCGTCGAGAACGCGACCGCCTTGTACCCGAAGATCGGCTTCCGGGCGAACACCGGGATGACCTCGGAGATGATCCCGAAGACCGGCAGCACCATGATGTAGACCTCGGGGTGCCCGAAGAACCAGAACACGTGCTGGAAGAGGATCGGCGACCCGCCCGCGTCGGTGCCCTCGGGGCGGAAGAAGTGGAACGTGTCCGGGAACTGGCGCTCGAGCAGGAGCATCGTGAGCCCGGCCGAGAGCACGGGCAGCACGAGAAGCAGCAGCCAGGCGTAGATCTCCACCGACCACACGAACAGCGGGACGCGCATCCAGGACATCCCGCGCGCGCGCATGTTGTGGATCGTGACGATGAAGTTGATCGCCCCCACCGCCGACGAGATCGTGAGGATGTGGATCGAGAGGATCCACAGGTCCTGCCCGTTGCCGAGCGCGGCGAGCGACAGGGGCGGGTACGCCGTCCAGCCGGTGTTCGCGGCGCCGCCCGAAGCGAAGAACGAGAAGCAGAACACGAGCCCGGCGAACGCGTACAGCCAGTACGACAGCGCGTTGAGCCGCGGGAACGCCATGTCCGGCGCGCCGATCTGGAGCGGCACGAGGAAGTTCCCGAGCCCCGCGAGCACCGGAACCATCACGAAGAAGACCATCCCGGTCCCGTGCATCGTGACGACCTCGTTGTACGAGTTGCCGGTCACGACGCCTCCGTCGGGCCGCGCGAGCTGCGTGCGGATCACGAGCGCGAGCGCGCCCGAGAGCGCGAGGAAGAAGCCGGCGGTCCCGAGGTAGAGGATGCCGATCCGCTTGTGGTCGACCGTGACGAGCCAGCTCGCGACCCTGCCGCGCTGCCACGCCGGGACGGTCGGTTGCTCGACCCTAACCGCCAAGGTTCTCCTTCAAGTATCCGGTGATCGCCGTGATCTCCGCGTCGTTCCACTCACGACCCACCGGCGGCATCTTGCCGAACCCGTTGCGAACGAGGTTCTCGACCTGGTCGGGGTTCTGGATCAGCGTCGTGCCCGCGATCTTCGGCCCGTACGCCCCCTCGCCCGACAGACCGTGGCACTTCGCGCACGAGCCTTCCCAGAGCTCCTCGCCGAGCGGCGACGTGCCCTGCTCCTGCTGGGCGCGGCGCTGCGAGAGCCACGCGTCGAACTCGGCTTCCGGCATCACCTCGACCGTGTTCAGCATCTTCGCGTGGTAGAGGCCGCACAGCTCGGCGCACTGGCCCTGGAAGACGCCGGTGCGCCGCGCCTGGAACCAGGTCGTGTTGATCTTGCCGGGAATCGCGTCCTTCTTGCCGCCGAGCGCCGGAACCCACCACGAGTGGATCACGTCCCAGTCCGGGGAGGTGATGCGGAGCTCGACCGGCTTACCCACGGGCGCACGCAGCCGGTCGATCGCGACGACGCCGTTCGGGTACCGGAACTCCCAGGTGAACTGCGTGCCGGTCACGTCGACGACGAGGTTCTGACTCCCCGCCGTGGCGGAGGGCACGTCCTGGATCACCGGGAGCTTCACGAAGACGAAGACCGCGATCGCCATCAGGATCAGCACCGGCCCGACCGTCCACGCGAGCTCGAGCTTCGTCGCGCCGTGGATCTGCGCGCCCTCTGCGAAGCGGGCGCGCTTGCGGCGCCGGTAGCGGATCACGAACGCGAGCAAGAGGCCCTCGACGAGCACGAAGATCGCGAGCACGAACGCCGAGATGAACAGGTAGCTGTGCATGATCCCGTCCGCGTTCGGCGACTCGGGCGGTACCGGGGCGAACCCTCCGTTGCCCGCGAGGGCCGGTGTGGCGAGCACAGCCGGCGCGACGAGCGCGCCTGCGAGGACGAGAGGTCGGAACCGCACGGTTGGAGGCATTCTATGAAGGTGACCGAGAGCCCGCGCAGGCGAACCCGTGTGGCCCTGCCGGCCGACGTGCAGCGGCCGTTCGAGGTCTACGTGAACGGCGTGGAGCAGCGCGAGGGCGTCGACTTCGTCGTGCGGGACGGGGCGCTTCTGTTCGACCGCGAGCTCGTCCACGAGCGGGTCGGCGCCGGGCGCTGGACGTCGATGGTCTTCGGGATCGCCGGCTCGTACGGAAAGGACGACTCGGTCGACGTCGCCTACCGCGTCCGCGGAGAGAGCCGCGTCGCCTCACGGCTCCCGCTCGAGCGGCTGGATTAGCGACCGAGCGAAACGGGCGACGTAGTTGCGACCGCGCCAGCGGGCGCCTTCAGGGATGTGCCCCGCCGTAGGCGGGGATCAGCGGCGGGATTCCGCTCCTGCGGAATCCCGCTTCGCGCAGCTACCTCAGTCCTCGAGCTCGTCGAGTCGCCGGCGGAGCTCGTGGCGCTCGTCGGCGAGCTCCCTGGCGGCGAGCGCGAGGCGGCGCTCGCCCTCTTCGGTCAGGCGGAGGTGCGCGACGCGCAGGTCGGTCTCCGAGCGCTCGCGCTCGACGAGCCCTGCCCGTTCGGCCCGACCGACGAGCTCGGTGACCGTGCTCTGCGCGAGCTGCAGGCGGGTCGAGAGCTCGGTGACGGTCGACTGCTCGCTCCCGTCGGGCGCGCCTTTGATCATCAGGAGCAGCAGATGGCGCCGCGGCGTGAGGCCGGCGGCGCGGGCGAGGTGCTCGCTCGTGCGCAGGAACGAGCGGATCTCCGCGCGGAACGCAGCGATGCGGATCGCGTTCTGGGTGTCGAGCCTGGACTGCGCACTCATGCCTGAAACCCGCCTCGGTCGTCGGATCGTCCGCTCGGACTGTAAAGCCTGCGCCGATCGCGTGATCCACCTGCGGTCTGGAGTGCCGCGGAAACCTCGTCTACCATCGAATGTGATGCCGCACGAGCTCGTGATCGTGCTCCTTGCCGTGGGGATCCCCGCGAGCGCGGTGCGCCTGTGGTGGATCTGGTGGAAGAGCACGTGTGTGGAGTGCGGCTTCGAGCACAGCGTCTGCGTGTGCCCGGCGAACCGCGAGACGATGCGGCCGCGCCGCTGACGCCGGGGCCCGCCGCAGACGCCGGCCCGTGGGCCGGCGCCTGCGCATCGACGGCGGACATTCCCTACTCGACCTGACCGTACGCCTTGATCTCTTCGAGCTCGGCCTCCGAGAGCTCCCGCGGGACGTCTCCCCGCGCGACCTTCTCGGCGCGGACGTGCTCGTTGATCCCGTCGACGACCTCGGGATTCGCGAGCGTCGACACGTCGCCGACGTCGGTGAAGTTCGAGATGCTCGCGATCACGCGGCGCATGATCTTCCCCGAGCGCGTCTTCGGCATGTCCGCCACGACCCAGACGTTCTTCGGGCGGGCCACCTTGCCGATCGACCTCTCGATCTGAGCCGACACCTTCTTCGCGACGTCGTCCGTGCTCGCCGCGACATCGGGCTTCGTCGAGATGTACATCTCGACCACACGGCCGCGCACGTCGTCGACCACCGGCACGGCGGCCGCCTCCGCGACCTCGTCGACCTCGAGCGCTGCCGACTCGAGCTCCTTCGTCCCCAGCCGGTGTCCTGCGACGTTGATCACGTCGTCCACCCGGCCGAGGATCCGGAAGTAGCCGTCGTCGGCCTGCATCGCGCCGTCGTTCGAGAAGTACGGCCAGTCGTGCCAGTCGGTGCTCGAGGGATCGCGGTTGTACTTCTTGTAGTACGTGTCGACGTACCGCTCGTCCTGTCCCCAGACGGTGAGCATGAAGCCCGGCCACGGATTGCGGATGCAGATGTTTCCCGCCCTGCCGGAGCCGGCGGGAACCTCGTTGCCCTCCTCGTCGAGGATCACGGGGTAGATGCCGAGAACACCCGGGCCGCAGCTGCCCGGCTTCATCTTCTCGAGCCCGGGCAGCGTCGAGCAGAGGAAGCCGCCATTCTCGGTCTGCCACCACGTGTCGGTGATCGACGCCTTGTCCTTGCCGACGACGTGGAAGTACCAGCGCCAGACGTCGGGCTCGATCGGCTCGCCGACCGTCGTCATGGTCTTGAAGTCGTAGTCGTACTTCGCCGGCTCGTCCGGCCCGACCTTGCGCAGCATCCGGACCGTCGTCGGCGACGTGTGGAAGATGTCCACGGCGAGCTTCTCCGCGATCCGCCACGGCCGACCCGGGTCCGGATAGGTCGGGACGCCCTCGTACATCACGGTCGTGGTCCCGAGCGCCAGCGGGCCGTAGACGATGTAGGAGTGCCCGGTGATCCAGCCGATGTCGGCGAAGCACCAGTACACGTCGTCGGGGTGGATGTCCTGGTAGTACTTGCTCGTGCCGGTGACGTACGAGAGGTAGCCCCCGATCGAGTGCTGGGCACCCTTCGGCCGGCCCGTCGTGCCGCTCGTGTACATGAGGAAGAGGGTGTCCTCCGCGCGCATCGACTCCGGCTCGACCTCCTGCCCCTTGTAGTCGGAGAGCAGCTCGTCGACGAAGAAGTCGCGGCCCTCGACCATCGGGCTCTCGGAGTGGTATTCGCCCGGGATGCGCCGGAAGACGAGGACCTTCTCGACCTCGATCCCCTCCTTGCGGGCAGCCTCGACGGCCTCGTCCGCCTTCACCTTGTGGTCGATCAGCTCCCCGCCTCGGTAGTAGGCGTCGATGGTGACGAGGATCGTGCTCTTCGCGTCTCCCATGCGCTGCCCGCAGGAGGTGCCGGAGAAGCCGCCGAACACCTCCGAGTGGATGACGCCGAGGCGGGCGCAGGCGAGCATCGCCACCGGCAGCTCGGGGACCATCGGGAGCTGGAACGTGACCCGGTCCTGCGGCTTCACCTCGCAGAAGCCCTTCAACAACGCCGCGAGCTCGTTCACCCGCCGGTGAAGCTCGGCGTAGGTGATCTCCTGCGTGTCGTCCTCCTCGAGCTCCGGCACCCAGACGATCGCATTCCTGTCGCCGCGGGTCTCCAGGTGCCGGTCGACGCAGTTGACGCAGGCGTTCAGCTTGCCCCCGACCCACCACCTCCAGAACGGGGGGTTCGACGTGTCGAGGATCGTGTCCCACTTCTTGTCCCAGGTGAGCATCTCCGCGTACTCGACGAAGCACTCCGGGTAGTGCTCCTCGGAGAAACGCTCCCGGATCCCAGGATCGTTCGCGTACGCCTCCTCGACGATCCGGGGCGGCGGATCGAAGTACTCCTCCTCTCGCCAGTGGACGGCGATCTGGGCCTCGGAAACCTCCACCTCTGTGTCTGGTGTTGCCAAACTTCCCACCTTCTTTCCTTCGTTGCGGTGCCGGCTCAGCCCTCGGTGCGTCGCGGCATGGGCGAGTCCGTGCGCGAGAGCGCCGGCAGCGCGCCCCAGAGCGGACGTCCTACGGGCATGACCGCGCGGGGCGACATGCCGTTGACGACGCCGGCCGCGGACGTGTACCAGGCGACCCCAGCGGTGACGATGCCGGCCCAACCGCCGGCGTGCAGCCAGAAGTCGCTCTCACCGTGCGCGATCCGGAAGAAGCCGATCGCGAGGAGGATCTCGGTGACCTCGAGCGTCAGGAAGACGCCGAGCACCGCGATGTTCACGCGTGTCGACCAGAGCAGCATGTACGAGTTGAAGATCGCGAACGCGATGAGGAACCACGCGAGCGCGTTGTTGACGTCCGCGCCCTGGAACGTCCCCGCGAACCCGGACGATGTCGTCAGGAGCACGACGAAGGCGCCGAGTGAGAGCCAGAAGCCCCCGTACGACGCGAACGCGGTCGCGCCGAAGACGTTCTGGTTGCGGAACTCCCACATGCCGGCGCAGAGCTGCACGAGCCCGCCGTAGAAGAGCGCCGCGCCGAGCCAGATCCCGTCGGGGATGAACGAGGCGTTGTGCCCGCTCAGCAGGAACGTCGTCAGCGCGAACGCCGCGAGACCGAGCGGTGCTGGATCGGCCGGGCTGAACGACGGTCGGTGCGCATCGGTCGTTGACATGGATGCACCTCCTTGTCGACCTACCGTTGATCGGCATTCTGATCGTACTACGACTTGATCGTAGTACGACAGTGCTCTCCTCCGTCGGCGCCGGGCCGTGCGCGCCTAACCGGAACGCAACGCGGTCGTCACCCCGGTGTAACGCGGCTTCAGGGTCTCCACACAGATCTGTCGTTCTCTTCCGTAGACGCAAATGGCGATCAGGACCCCCATCGCACCAACCCGCCTCGAGCGCGAGGCCGAAGAGGTCACCGCGTGGCGGATCGAGCGCCTGCGGTCGGCAGGCTACGACCCGCAGGCGGCGCTCGTGATCGCGCTCGATCGCGAGATCGACCTCCACCGCGCCGTGTCATTGCTCGAGCAGGGCTGCCCGGCCGATCTCGCGCTCCAGATCCTGTTCTAGCCTGGGACCCTAGGCCCTCGCCGTGCGCTCGGCCGCGGCGCGGAGGCGCGCCGCGTGCGCTGCCGTGAGCTCGCCCGGCCGCAGGCGCCAGGACCAGTTCCCGCGGAGCGTGCCCGGCCGGTTCATGCGCGCCTCGCTGCCGAGCCCGAGCACGTCCTGGGCCGGGACGATCGCCAGCGTGCAGACCGACGCGAGCGTCCGCTCGACGAGCGGCGACGCCTCGTCGGCCCCGAACGTCCCGGCGAGCGTGTCCGTGTCGTGCGTCGACGTGTACACGACCTGGTTCCGCCGGTGGTTCCGGAAGCGGTGCGGGTTGTCGCGGCCGCCCTGGAACGCCCAGATCGTGACCGCCATCCCCGGCAGCCCGAGCTCGTCGCGCAGCGCCGTCACGTCCTTCGTGATCATGCCGAGGTCCTCCGCGATCACCGGCAGCCCCCCGAGCGCCGCGCGCGCCGCGTCGAACACCGCCCGGCCCGGTCCCTTTCGCCACCGGCCTCCGCGGGCGCTCCGTGCGGCCGCCGGGACGGCCCAGAAGCGGACGAAACCACGGAAGTGGTCGATGCGGAACACGTCGGTGAGCCCGAGCGCCCGCCGCATCCGCTCGACCCACCACGCGAAGCCGGTGCGCGCGTGCGCCCGCCAGTCGTACAGCGGGTTCCCCCAGTGTTGGCCATCGGGGTTGAGCGCGTCCGGCGGCGCGCCCGCCACCGCCTCGTCGAGGGGGAGGAACAGCTCCGGGTGCGCCGTGTGGTCGCAGCCGTCGGCGGCGACGTAGATCGGCACGTCGCCGATCACGCGCACGCCGCGTGCGCGTGCATAGGCACGAAGGGCGTCCCACTCGCGGGCGAAGCGCACCTGGTCCGCGAGCGCGCCCTCACCCGCAAACGCCGCCCAGTCGTCGACCCACGCCCGTTCGCGCGCCCGGAACGCCCGCTCCTCGCTCGCGGAAACGGGTGCGTCCGGCTCCGCGAGCAGCCCGTTCCAGCCGGCGAACGCCGAGGCCGAGGCGTACGGCGAGCCGAGCGCGTCCGGCGGGCCGAGCGGCAGCACCTGCCACCAGCGCGCGCCCGCGTCGCGGAGCCAGTCGACGAACGCGTAGGCGTCGGCGCCGAGGCGCCCACCGGGGAGCGACGTCAGGTGCAGCGCGACACCGAATGACCGCTCCTCGCGCACGGCGGACTGTTTACCGTGTGGCGGGGATGCCGGCGGACAGGATCGTGATCTCGGAGGTCGCGCCGCAGGTCGACTGCGGACGCTGGCCCGTGAAGGCGTGCCTCGGCGACCGGGTCGCGGTCGGGGCGACGATCGTGCGCGACGGGCACGAGCGACTCCGGGCGGTCGTGCGCCACCGCCGCCCTCGGGGGCGCTGGCGCGAGGAGCCGCTCGAGGCGGTCGGCAGCGACCGCTTCGCGGGCGCGTTCGGCGTCGACGCCGTGGGGCGGTGGCGGTTCGAGATCGAGGCGTGGGTCGACCGTCACGCCGGCTGGCTCGACGAGTACGACCGCAAGGTTGCGGCCGGCCAGGAGGACCTCGCGGGCGAGCTCGCGGAAGGGGAGGCACTGTTCGGGCCGGGCACGGTCGAGGAGTGGCGCGCCGCCGCCGCGGAGCTCGCGGCCGGCGACCGCCACGGTGCCGCGCGCAGCGACGCATACTCCCTCGAGGTCGAGCGGGCGCGCGCCCGGTCGGGAGCCTGGTACGAGCTCTTTCCCCGTTCGTGGGGCGGTCTCGGGGCCGTCGCCCGCGTCGTCCCGCAGCTCGCCGAGCACGGCTTCGACGTGCTCTACCTGCCGCCGATCCACCCGATCGGGACGACGAACCGCAAGGGCCGCAACAACGCCGAGCGCGCGGAGCCCGGGGATGTAGGGAGCCCGTGGGCGATCGGCGCGGCCGACGGCGGGCACGACGCGCTCGAGCCCGGGCTCGGCGACGAGGACGACCTCGCCACGCTCGTCGATGCCCTGCGCGACCACGGCATGGAGCTCGCGCTCGACCTGGCGCTGCAGACCTCCCCGGATCATCCCTGGCTCGCGGAGCACCCCGAGTGGTTCCAGCACCGGCCCGACGGCACGCTGAAGTACGCGGAGAACCCGCCCAAGCGCTACCAGGACATCCACAACTTCGACTGGGACACGAAGGACCGCAAGGGCCTCTGGGAGGCGATCCGCCGGGTCGTGCTCCGCTGGTGCGAGGCGGGCGTGACCGTGTTCCGCGTCGACAACCCCCACACGAAGCCCGTGCCGTTCTGGGAGTGGCTGATCGCGGAGGTGCGCAAGCGCCACCCGGAGACGGTGTTCCTCTCCGAGGCGTTCACGCGCCCCTCGATGATGACGCTGCTCGCGAAGGCGGGCTTCTCGCAGTCGTACACGTACTTCACGTGGAAGAACGCGAAGTGGGAGCTGGTGGAGCTCGTCGAGCAGCTCCGCGAGTGGTCGCCGTTCCTGCGGCCGAACCTCTGGCCGAACACGCCGGACATCCTCCACGCGACTCTCCAGCAGGGCGGCCGCCCCGCGTTCGAGTGCCGTCTGGTGCTCGCCTCGACGCTCTCGCCGAGCTACGGGATCTACTCCGGCTACGAGCGCTGCGAGAACGTGCCCGTGCGACCCGGGAGCGAGGAGTACCTCGACTCCGAGAAGTACGAGGTGCGCGAGCGCTCGTTCGACGGGCCTCTGCTGCCGCTCGTCAAGCGTCTCAACGAGACGCGGCGTTCGCACTCGGCGCTGACCGGCGCGGGGCTCGAGCGGCTCGCGTGGCTCGAGACGGAGAGCGAGCACCTGCTCGGGTACGCCCGCGACCACGCCGACGACGTCGTGCTCGTGGTCGTGAACCTCGATCCGTTCGCGGTCCACGAGGGCGTGTGCATGGTGCCACCGGAGCTGGGACTGCCCGATCCGTTCGGCGTCGTCGACGCGCTGACCGGCGAGGCGTACACGTGGGGGACGCGCAACTACGTCCGCCTCGGCCCGGGGAAGGCACACGTCATGGTGCCCGCGCGATGAGCGCACCGGAGGTGGAGCGCGGCGCCCCGGAGCGGTACTTCGAGAGCCAGCCCGACTGGTTCAAGACGGCGGTGTTCTACGAGCTCCACACGCGCGCGTTCTTCGATTCCTCGGACGACGGCACCGGCGACTTCCGTGGGTTGCGCCAGAAGCTCGACTACCTCCAGTGGCTCGGGGTCGACTGCGTCTGGCTGCTGCCGTTCTATCCCTCGCCGCTCCGCGACGGCGGGTACGACGTCTCGGACTTCTTCTCCGTCGCGCCCGAGTTCGGGACCGTGGAGGAGTTCGCGTCGTTCGTCGAGGCAGCGCACGAGCGGCGGATGCGGGTGATCGCGGACTTCGTGATGAACCACACGTCGAGCGACCACCCGTGGTTCCAGGAGTCGCGCCAGGGGCCCGACTCGCCGAAGGCCGACTGGTACGTGTGGTCGGACACGGTGCACCGCTACGAGGACGCTCGAATCATCTTCGTGGACAGCGAGCAGTCGAACTGGACGTTCGACCCCGCCCGCGGCGCATACTTCTGGCATCGGTTCTACCACCACCAGCCGGACCTCAACTACGAGAACCCGGAGGTCGGCGACGCGATCATCGAGGCGCTCCGTTTCTGGCTCGACCTCGGTCTGGACGGGTTTCGCCTGGACGCGGTGCCGTACCTCTTCGAGGAGGAGGGGACGAACAGCGAGAATCTGCCGCAGACGCACGAGTTCCTAAAGAGGGTTCGGGCGGAGGTCGATGCCGGGTATGCCGACCGGGTGCTGCTGGCCGAGGCGAACCAGTGGCCCGAGGACGTGGTCGACTACTTCGGCGACGGCGACGAGTGCCACATGGCGTTCCACTTCCCGGTGATGCCGCGGATGTTCATGGCCGTGCGCCGGGAGGAGGCCCGCCCGATCGTCGAGATCCTCGACCGCACGCCGCCGATCCCCGAGCACTGCCAGTGGGGTCTGTTCCTCCGCAACCACGACGAGCTGACGCTCGAGATGGTCACGGACGACGAGCGCGACTACATGTACGCCGAGTACGCGAACGACCCGCGGATGAAGCTCAATCTCGGCATCCGCCGCCGGCTGGCGCCGCTCCTCGACGGCGGGCGCGACGAGATCGAGCTCATGCACGCGATCCTGTTCTCGCTCCCGGGCTCCCCGGTTCTCTACTACGGAGACGAGATCGGCATGGGCGACAACGTGTACCTGGGCGACCGCGACGGCGTCCGCACGCCGATGCAGTGGACCGGGGACCGGAACGGTGGCTTCTCGCGCGCCGACTTCGCCCAGCTCTTCCTGCCGCCGCTCATGGACCCCGTGTTCGGGTTCCAGGCGGTGAACGTCGAGGCCCAGCTCCGCTCGCCGACGTCTCTCCTCCGCTGGCTCCAGCGCTTCGTCGCGCTCCGCAAGCAGCACCCGGTCTTCGGGCTCGGCACGTACGAGGCGCTCGAGACCTCGAACTCGCGGGTGTTCGCGCACGTGCGGAGCCACGAGAGCGACACGGTGCTGTGCGTGCACAACCTCGCGCGCTCGGCGCAGGCCGTCGAGCTCGACCTGTCGAGGTTCGAGGGAAGGACGCCGGTGGAGATGGTCGGCGGGACACCGTTCCCGCCGATCGGGTCGCTCCCGTATCTCCTCACGTTCGGCCCGCGTGGCTTCTTCTGGTTCCGGCTGCTCGAGGAGCCGCCGGATGCCTGACCTCCGCGGGCTGACGAGCGACGAGCTGCTCGCGCTCGTCGTCGACGCCCGTTGGTTCGGGGCGAAGGATCAGACGCCGGAGAGCGCCGAGATCGTGGCGCTCCCCGTCGAGGACGCCCAGGTCGCGCTCGCGATCGTCGAGGTGCGCTTCCCGACCGGGACGCACGAGCACTACCTGCTCGACTTCGCGGAGGACGGCACCGCAGACGTGCTCGAGCGCCGCGAGGTCGCGGTCCGCCTCGCCGCGCTCGCGGGCGTCGAGGCCGAGGGCGACACCGTCCGCTCGCCCGAGGTCGAGCAGTCGAACAGCTCGGTCGTGCTCGACGAGCGGCACATGATGAAGCTCTACCGCCGGCTCGAAGCCGGCCCCAACCCGGAGGTCGAGGTGCTGCGGGCGCTCGAGGCCGAGGGCTTCTCGAACGCGCCGCGGCTCGAGGGGGCGCTCGAGACGGCGGGACCGCCGCTCGAGACGGCGCTCGTGTCCGTGACCGCGCTCGTGCCGTCGGCGGGTGGGGGCTGGGAGCTCACGCTCGAGTCGCTCTCCGACGACGCGTCGTGGCTGCCGGAACGCGCGTGGCGCCTCGGCGAGGTCACCGCGGGCCTCCATCGCGCGCTCGCCGAGCACGACGACCCCGCCTTCGCACCGGAGGAGCCGAGCGCGGAGGCGCTGCAGCTCTTCGCTGCGGCGGTGGAGGAGGAGATCTCCGCGGTGTTCGTCTCATTGCCGGAGGACGATCCTCTCGGCGCCGTCGCGCACCGGGCCGAGGACCTGCGCGACCTCGTGCAGGGCCTCGCAGCGGTCGGTCCGTCCGGCCTCGCGATCCGCACCCACGGCGACTACCACCTCGGGCAGGTGCTGTGGTCGGCCGAGGGGGACTGGGTCGTGATCGACTTCGAGGGCGAGCCGGCGCGGTCGCTCCCCGAGCGCCGGCGCAAGCGGTCGGCGGTGCGCGACCTCGCCGGGATGACGCGCTCGTTCGCCTATGCGGGCGACGCGTCCCTCCTGCTCTTCGGCGCCGAGGCGCCGGCGGGCTGGGCGGACGCATGCCGCGAGGCGTTCGTCGAGGGCTACCTCGCCGCGGCGGACGAGCGGCTCCTGCCGCCGAGCCGGGCGGGGTTCGACCGGCTGCTGACCCTTTTCGAGCTCGAGAAGCTCGTGTACGAGCTCCGCTACGAGACACGCAACCGGCCGGACTGGGCCTCGATCCCGATCGTCGGCATGCTGCGAATCCTCGAGACGGCCACGTGAGTTTCGGGGAGCTCGATCTGCACCTGATCGGCGAGGGCCGCCACGAGCGGCTCTGGGAGCGGCTCGGCGCGCACGTGCTCGACGGGGAAGAGGGTGTGCGCTTCGCCGTGTGGGCGCCGAACGCCCGGTCGGTCTCGGTCGTCGGAGACTGGAACTCCTGGAGCGAGGCCGCGGATCAGCTCGAGCCGCAGGGCTCGTCGGGCGTGTGGGCCGGTGTCGCGGAGAACGCGCGCGAGGGTCAGCTGTACAAGCTCGCGGTCCGCGGCGCGGACGGCGTGGTGCGGCTCAAGGCCGACCCGCTGGCGTTCCGCGCCGAGGCGCCCCCCGGGACGGCCTCGGTCGTCTACCGATCGCGCTACACGTGGTCGGACGCGGACTGGCT
>DASSUT010000247.1:0-8691 GCA_035706725.1 Gaiella sp.
GCGGCGACGACCGTGGAGGTGTCGCTCGCCTCGTCGGAGCCGCCTCCGCCGCACCCCGCCGCCGCGAGCGCGAGCACGGCGACGAGCAGCACCCCCAACCTTCGTGCGTTCATCCGTCACCCTTCGTCGTCTGGACGCCGCCCTCGATGCCGCGCGGCGCCTGCATCATGCCCCGCTTCCCTGTCGATTGGAAGGCCGCAGCTGGGTCACGCGAGGACGAGTGACGACACCGTCTCGATGTGCGGCGTGTGCGGGAACATGTCGACCGGCGTGCAGCGCTCGAGGCGGTACCCGACCTCGTCGCGCAGGACGGCGAGGTCAGAGGCGAGCGTGGTCGGGTTGCACGACACGTACACGAGTCGGGGCGCGCGCAGGCTGCCGGTGCGCCGAAGCGCCTTCCCGGCGAGCCCGGCGCGGGGCGGGTCGACGACCACCACGTCGGGCGGCCCGGCCTTCTCACGGAGCTCGTCGAGCGACTGGCCCACGTTGCCGGCGAAGAAGCTCGCGTTCTCGATTCCGTTCGCCGCGGCGTTCTCGATCGCGCAGGCGACCGACTCCTCCGAGATCTCGACGCCCCACACCGACGCTGCGGAGCCGGCGAGCGAGAGGCCGATCGTGCCCGTCCCGCAGTAGAGGTCGTAGACGGTCTCCGTGCCGGTAAGCGCCGCTCCCTCGCGCGCAAGGCCGTACAGCCGCTCGGCCATCTGCGTGTTCGTCTGGAGGAACGCGTTGGGGCGGATCCTGAAGCGCAGCCCGCAGAGCTCCTCCTCGATCCACTCGTCGCCCCACAGCACTGCCGTCGGAAGGTTCGTCACCTCCGCGGGCCGGTCGTTGACCGCCCAGTGGATCGAGCGCACCGCCGGGAACGCCGTCAACGTCTCGACGAGGAAGTCGACGTCGAACCTCTCTCCGGGCGCGGTGACGAGCACGACCAGCGCCTGCCCGGTGTTCCGCCCCTCGCGCACCACGAGGTGACGCAGGTACCCGTCGCCGGTCTCCTGGTCGTACGGTTCGAGCCCCTCCGCCCGGGCCCACCGCTTGACGGCCTCGCGGATCTCGTTGCCGAGGTCGGTCGTCAGGAGGCACTCCTCGACCTCGATCACCTCATCCCAGCGGCCTGCGCGATGGAACCCGAGAACGAGCCCCTCGTCGCCGGTCGAGAACGAGTACTCGAGCTTGTTCCGATAGCGGTACTGCGACTCCGCCGGGACGATCGCCTCGACGGGCGGGTCCGTGAATCCTCCGATCCTCGTGAGCGCGTCGCGCACCTGCGCCTCCTTCGAGGCGACTTGCGCGGCGTACGCGTAGTCCTGGAACCGGCAGCCGCCGCAGACGCCGAAGTGGCGACACGGGGCCTCGACCCGCTCTTCGCCGGGCTCGAGCAGCGCGGTTCTCGTCGCCTCGGCGAAACCGCGCTTCACCTTCGTCGCACGCGCGCGGACGCGATCGCCCGGCAGCGCACCGCGAACGAACACGACGAACCCGTCGAGACGCGCGACGCCGTTTCCGCCGTACGCGAGCGAGTCGACGCGGAGCTCGACCTCCTCGCCGGTGCGAATGGGCGCGGCCACGGCCCGAGGGTAGCGGCGCCCCGGCCGAAGGCCGGTGTCTGACACTTCATCCACAGCGCGGCGGGATTCCGGTGGACGCCTCGTCGCAATGCCGTGTGGCCCCTGCGACGGCAAGGGGCCCAACCCCGACGCCGACACGGTTTCCAGACCAGAGCGGCGTGGAGAAATCGGCACGAGATCGGCACAGATTTGCCCTTGACGGCAAACGGTGTCTGACACCGTTTGCCGTCAACCCGTCCGGCTCGGGCAGGGCTGAAGCGCCGGCGCTACGACAGCACGGAGACGTGCACTGAGCGTGTCCGCGGCCCGTCGAACTCGCAGAAGAAGATCCCCTGCCAGGTGCCGAGGGCGAGCGTCCCGTCCT
This sequence comes from Gaiella sp., assembly GCA_035706725.1. Classification (GTDB taxonomy): domain Bacteria; phylum Actinomycetota; class Thermoleophilia; order Gaiellales; family Gaiellaceae; genus Gaiella. The sequence goes on from DASSUT010000247.1 coordinate 1,936, forward strand.
CGCGCAGCGGCACGAGCACGCTCGGCCCCATGAACGCGGCGCGGACATGCGTGGGCGCGTTTTCCTCACCCTCCTCGACGTGCTGCCATGGCCAGTCGGCCGGCACGATCCGCTCGAGTGCCGACTCGAAGTCACGGGCGACCATCGGGTCTGCGTGCTCGTTGATCGTGACGCCCGCCGTCGTGTGCGGGACGTACACGAGCACGGCGGAGCCGGTGTCGCCGTCGAGGGTCTCCTGCACCTGATGTGTGATGTCCACGAGCTGGCTCTGGCGCTCGGTGCTGAGCGTGAACGTCTTCACGCCGGACGAGGCACTAGAGCGCGCCGCCCGCGGCGGGCGGGGCAGACGCGTCGACTCCCTGGTCTCCCACGGTCTCCCGGGCGAGGAAGTCCTCGACGCGCATCACGTCGCTCTTCGATCGCGACACGACGTCGAGGAGCGACGACATGGACGCGACCTCCTCGCGCTGCTCCTGGAGGAACCAGTGCATGAACTGCTCGGCGACGAGGTCTCCCTCCTCCCGCGCGGTGACCGCGAGCTGCTGGATCTGGCCGGTGACCCGCTTCTCCTGGTCGAGCGCGAGCTGCACGGGCTCGACCACGTCCGAGAACGCGACCTGCGGCGCCTCGACAGCGGGGATCAGGACCTCCTCGTCGGCGTCGAGGAGGTACTGCACCATCATCATCGCGTGGTTCCGCTCCTCGACCGCCTGGCGGTAGAAGTGCGCGGCGAGCTGCGGGAGCGTCTGCGCGTCGTAGTGGACGGCGATCGCCACGTACTGCTGCGACGCGCCGAACTCGTACGCGATCTGCTCGTTGAGGGCTTCCGTGAAGCGAGACATGGCGTGACTCTAACGCGGCGTCGCCCCCTGAACCGCCGGAGGCGGCCCGCAGGCCGCCTCCGGGGCGAGCATGTACGTCGGGCTACGCCGACGGCGGCTGCGCCTCGACGTCGGCCGGCGCCGAGCCGAGCTGGATCCGCCGCGGCTTCGCCTCCTCGGGCTTCGGCACGCGGACCTCGAGCACCCCGTCGGTGTACGACGCGGTGATCTTGGAGTCATCGATGCCGGCCGGCAGGCCGACCGAGCGGGCGAACGACCCCTGGCGCCGCTCGAAGCGGTAGAAGCGGTCACCCTGGTCCTCGAGCGTGCGCTCGCGCACCGCTGTGACCGTGAGCGTGTCGTCCTGCACCTCGAGGCCGATCTTGTCCTCGCCGATCCCCGGCAGGTCGAACGCGTAGACGAGCTCGCTCTCCGTCTCCCAGACGTCGAGCGGCGGCGCCCAGGTCTGCGAACCCCCACCACCCGTGCCCGTATCGAACAGGCTGTTCATGAGACGACTGACCTCGCCCTGAAACCCGGCGAGATCGCGGAACGGCTCCCAGCGAACCAACGTGGCCATGGCTTCCCTCCTCCGAACACGACTTATTTGTGGATCGACTATAACAAAATCTCAGTGTAGTTGCATGAGGTCAGCGCGAAGTAGCATCCAGCCATGGCAGGGATGGCAATCCCGGATGCGCTCAAGGGACGCAGCTTCACCAGGGTCTCGGCGTGGGCGCCGGACGAGCTCGCGCTCGCGCTCGACCTCGCGCGCGAGCTGAAACAGGAGCGGGCACGGCGGAAGGAGCTCCGCATCCTCCCCGGCCGCACGGTCGGCCTGATCTTCCACAAGCCCTCGACGCGCACCCGGATCAGCTCCGAGGTGGGGATTGCAGAGCTCGGCGGGATGGCACTCTACGTCCCGGCAGCCGACCTCCAGCTCGGGCGCGGCGAGTCGACGCGCGACACCGCGCTCGTGCTCTCGCGCTTCCTGAGCGCGATCGTGATCCGGACGTTCGACCAGGACGAGGTCGAGGAGTACGCCCGGTACGCCACGGTCCCGATCGTCAACGGCCTCACTGACCTGTCGCACCCGCTCCAGGCGCTCGCCGACGCGATGACGATCCGCGAGCGGTTCGGCGAGCTCACGGGCGTCCGCGTCGCCTACCTCGGCGACGGTAACAACGTCTGCAACTCGCTGCTGCGGATCGGCGCGCGGACGGGCCTGCGGATCACGGCTGCGTGCCCCGAGGGCTACCGCCCCGATTCGGAGCTCGTCGTCTCGTGCCAGGAAGACGCGGCCGCGAGCGGCGGCAGCGTCGAAATCGTCGACGACCCCTCCGAGGCCGCCTCGGGTGCGCAGGTGCTCTACACCGACGTCTGGACGAGCATGGGGCAGGAGGACGAGCGCGAGCGCAGGCTGCACGACCTCGCCCCGTTCAGGCTCGACGAGGGGAAGCTGGAGCTCGCCGCCCCCGACGCGATTGCGATGCACTGCCTCCCCGCCCACGTCGGCGAGGAGATCACCGCCGGCGTCCTCTACGGCGACCGCTCGCTCGTCTGGGACCAGGCCGAGAACCGCCTCCACGTCTACAAGGCCGTGCTGGCGTTGACCGTCCGCTGATGCGCTTCGACGACGTCGTCCGCGCTGCGCTCGACGAGCTCCCGCCGTCGATCGCAGCTGGCCTGCGCAACGTCGCGGTCGTAATCGAGGAGGAGAACGCCGACGACCCCGACCTGTACGGCCTGTTCGAGGGCGTCCCGCTGACGGACGGTGGGCCCGGTCCCGGCGACCTGCCGAGCCGCATCGCCGTCTATCGCCGCCCCCTCGTCGAGGACTTCCCCGACGAGGACGACCTGCGGGACGAGATCCGAATCACCGTCCTCCACGAGCTCGGCCACTACTTCGGCCTGGACGAGGACCGGCTCGCAGAGCTCGGATACGAGTGACGACGTTCCTCGAGATCGTCACGTGGCTCGCGCTCGCGCTGGCAGCCCTGGTGGTGGGCGTGTTCCTCCTTGCGCGACGACGTTAGACGATTCGTCGAGCGGGGAATGCAGGGGGCGATGGACACGTTGAGAAGGGTCATGAACACCATTCCCCGGATTCACGATCAGATCGAAGAGTTGAGCGAACGCCGCGTCGCTCTCTGGAACTCGCTCTCGCACGGTCGCGACCCGGCCGTGGTCGAGCAGATCAAGGCGCTCGACGCACAGCTCGAGGAGCTGTGGGAAGCGCATCGCGCGGAGCGCGCACGGATCCGCTTCGGCGAGCGCGAGGACATCGTTCGCCGCGCGAGGGCCGAGGAGCGGCTCGAGCGGGCAGCCTGATCGAGCGTTTTTCGCAGGGAATCGAGCCGGTTCGCCGTACCATGTGCCCGTGCTCGGACGTCGGGTCGAGATCGATGAGGCTCTCGCACGTGAGCGCGAGGCGCTCGCGGACCAGCGTGCCGCGCTCGACGACCTGAAGCGGCAGCTCGTGGAGCGCGTCGCGGCGGTGACCGAGCGCGAGAAGGAGCTTCGGGCCGCGCTCGCGCAGGTCAACGCCGGCAAGACGCCTTCGGTGGTCCTCCCCGCCGTGGTGGCACCCGACGCGGACCTGCTCGCCTCCCGTGCCGCTGCGCTCGCCGCGCGCGAGCGAGCCCTCGCCGCCCGCGAGGCGGCGCTCGAGGCCGCCGACGCGAACGGGTCCGGCTCGAGCCCCGCGGCGATCGCGGAGCTGACCGCGGCGCTCGAGGCTCGTTCCCGCGAGTTGGACGCCCGCCAGCGCGCGCTCGAGGAGCGCGAGCGGGTGCCGCCCGACCCTGAGGGCCAACGGCTCGCGCAGATCGAGGCGCGCCTCGACGAGCTCCGCGCGGCAGAGGAGGCGTTCCTCCGCACGCGGCGCGAGCTCGCGGAGCACACCGACGCGATCTCCGCGCGCGAGCAGCTTCTCGCCCAGCGCGAGCGGGAGCTCGACGAGCGCGAGGACGGCTGGGGCGGGCCCGACCTGCACGAGCTCGAGTCGCGCCTGCGCCGGCTCGAGACGCAGCGCCAGACGGGACAGACAGGAAGCTTCAGCGGGGGTTTCCGTCGCCTCGAGCAGCAGGGCTCCCGGCGACCGCCCTCGACGTAGACCGTCCCAGCTTCCGTGCGGGCCGTTTGCCGCCCGCCCGATCGGGGCAGACGCCCTCCGTGCGCAGCGACCTCGTTCCCGGGGCGGAGTTCCCAGACCTTCACCTCTCGGATCACGCCGGGAACCCGCGCGCACTGGCGGAGCTCGCGGGCGAGGATCCCGTCCTGCTGACGTTCTACCGCGGGTGGTGGTGCCCGAAGGAGCAGGCGTTCTTCCGTCGGCTCGTCGAGCTCCAGGACGACGCCGAGGTCGCCTACACGCGCATGGTGTCGATCAGCGTCGACCCGCCGGAGGTCGAGGCCGCGTTTCGCGCCGGGCTTGGCGCTCGCTGGACGTTTCTCTCCGACCGGCACCGCCGCTACCTGGACGAGCTCGAGCTCCGCGAGACGACCGACCCGCCCCACGAGCCGTACACGCCGACGGTGCTGGTGCTCGACCCCGAGCTCGCGATCCGGACGGTCTACAACGGCTACTGGTACTGGGGCCGCCCGACCCGCGACGAGCTCCATCGCGACCTTCGCGACGTGACCCGTGACATCCGACCGCAGTGGGAGCCGCCGCGTGAGACCGACCTGGCTCGCGCTGGTCGCGGCTGAACCGTCCGGCGCCTCCCTCCGCGCGCCCGTCCGCGAAGGAGGCTGGCTCGCGGCGTGGGACAACGCCGACTCGGCGCCGGAGACCGCCTGGCGCGTCGACCCGCGGGCGCTCGATCCGCACGGGGCCGAGACCGTCGTCGCGCTCGCCGCGGCGCCCGCCGGCATCTCGCTGCCGTTCGACGACCCGTCGGTGACCGGCGCGATCCGCGCCGCGCTCTCCTCGGAGCCCGCCGCGCTCTGCACGACGCTGCTCGTCGAGGGCCGGCGCTACGCCGGCGTGCTCGTGGCGCCCCCACACCTCGCGACGCCGTTCGCGACGATTTTCCCGCAGACGACGCTTCACGTCGGTGCGGGAGTGCTCGGTCGCCCGGCCTGGCCGGCGGGCCCCGGGACGCAGCGCTACGTCGGCGGCGTCCCGTGGCCCTGGGACCGGTTCGAGCCCTGAACCGCCCTACAGCGCCGGCGCGACCGACAGGACGCGCGCGGCGGGACGGAACCCGTTGAACGTGAGGTACAGGCCGAGTGACAGCTCCCACGCGATCTCGATCGCCGTGAACGCGAACAGCGGCGCGCTGGGCTGGTCGAACGCCCCGAAGAGCACGAGCACCCCGCCGATGAACGCCAGCGGCCCGCCGATCAGCCCCAGCATTGCCATCCGGCGCGGAACGAGCTCCGACCTGTACATCAGGTACCCGAGCAGCAGGCCGGTCCCGAAGCCTGCGCAGAACTGCGGCCCGAGCAGGAACGTCCAGTCGTGCAGCGCGACGAGCGTGTGCCCGGCGACGTTCAGCGAGGTGTCGCTTCCCGCTGCGGCGAGCTCGTCTCGCAGCGTCACGACCGACATGAGGCTGACGAGGCCCATGACGATGATCGTCGACTCCACGACACGGAGCGCGACGTAGCCCAGCGCGAGCGATTCGCTGACGCGCTTGACGACCGGAAAGAGGACGACTGCGGTCGCGATGTTCGCGATCGCGGTGAGGATCTCGAGCAGCGCGCCGAGGGAGATGCGCGCGTCGAGGCCCCCGCGGAGGACGTAGTCGGCGTCGTTCAAGACGGGGCCGTACAGGAGGAGCGCGGGAATCGAGAAGACGAACGTGGCGATGAACCACAGCCCTGCGATCCGTGCGGTTCTCTGGTCTGACTCGTGCATGGTTGCTTCTCCTTCCGTGACGTGGCGAGGACTCGGTGCCCGCGACCAGGGTCGTCGCGCCGGGAGGAGCGAGCAACGTTCGTTGCCGTTTTCGGGAATCAGGTCGTGCGACGCGGTGCTGCCCGAACGTGCATCCGGCGGCCGTGGCTCGCGTGGATGCTCAGGATCTCGACGGGCTCGTCGCCCGCGGGGCCGAACCAGTGCGGCATCCGCGTGTCGAACTCCGCCACCTCGCCCGGGCCCATCGTGATGTCGTGGTCACCGAGGACGAGCCGCATCTGCCCGGAGAGGACGTACAGCCACTCGTACCCTTCGTGCGTCCGAAGCTCGCGTTCGCGCTCCGGCGGGACGACGACCTTCCAGACCTGGACGCCCGACGACTGCTGCGTCAGCGGGAAGACCATGCGGCCGTTGCGGTTCCGCGGCTTCAGGTGGATCCGCGGGTCGCCGACCTGGGGTGCGCCGACGAGCTCGTCGAGCGGCACCTGGTGGGCTTCCGCCAACGGCAAGAGCAACTCGAGGCTCGGTTTTCGCTGGCCGCTCTCGAGCCGGGAGAGCGTGCTCTTCGAGATGCCGGTCTTCGCCGCGAGCGCGGTCAGCGTGACGCCGCGGCGCTGGCGGAGACGCCTCAGGCGAGGGCCCACTTCGGCCAGGACGTCCGGGATCGCCGCCGAGCTCTCGATGCGGGCCACGCTAGCGATTCCCGAAAACGGCAACAGACGTTGCCGCAGACCCGCAGCGTGGGCATGGTCGTGCCATGACCGAAGAGAGATACGACGTGGTGGTGATCGGCGGCGGCGCCGCCGGGCTCAGCGCGGCCCTCGTGCTGGGGCGGGCGAGACGGCGGGTCGCGGTCGTCGACGCCGGCGAGCCACGAAACGCTCCTGCCCGACACATGCACGGCTTTCTGTCTCGGGACGGCACGAGCCCCGCCGACCTCCTGCGCGCCGGGCGCAAGGAGCTCCGCGCCTACGGCGTTCGCGTGCTCGACGACCGTGCGGTCGACGTCACGGACGGCTTCGCGGTGCGACTCGCCTCCGGGCGAGAAGTGACCGCGCGAAGGCTGCTTCT
>DASSUT010000248.1:0-9904 GCA_035706725.1 Gaiella sp.
GATCTCGGCCGCGAGCCCGGCGTTGGCGACGATGAGGTCGCGGTTGACGCGGCGGGTCTCGCCGCCCGAGCGGTCGTGGAGGGCGGCGAGCACGAACGGCGTCACGTCCTGGCCGACGATACCCCGCTCGGCCGCCTCGGCGACCGTCTCCTCGATCAGCCCGTCGACGTCGAGGCTCTCGTCCGGTGGTCGTCCGAGGAGAATGCCGTGGCCGGCGAGTCGCCAGTGCGCTTCGGCGATGCCGGCCGCCTCGACCGCATTCTCGACGCGGGCGGACACGGGCGGCCCGCCTCCCGCCGCGTAGAAGCGCGGCAGCGTGTCGGTCCGGAAGCCGAGCACGGGAACGCCGAGCGTCTCGAGGACCTCTGCGGTCGCCGTGATGTCGAGCAGGGACTTCACCCCCGACGACACCACGAGTGCCGGGACGCGCGCGCACACGCCGAGGTCAGCCGAGACGTCCGGCGGGGTCGGGAAGCCACGGTGGACGCCCCCGAGCCCACCTGTCCCCATGAACCGGATCCCTGTTGCGTGCGCGACCGCGAGCGTTCCCCCGACCGTCGTGGCACCGACGACACCCTGCACGGCGCACGCCGCGAGGTCGCGAGGGCCGAGCTTGCGCGCGTCGACCGTGAAGCGCTCGAGCTCGGAGGCGGAGACGCCGACCACGATGCGGCCGTCGAGGACCCCGATCGTCGCCGGTACCGCGCCTGCGGCGCGTACCGCGGCCTCGCTCGCCCGGGCGACCTCGATTCCGTCCGGGGCCGGAAAGCCGTGTGCGACGAGGGTCGTCTCGAGGGCGACCACGCCGCGTCCGCCGTCGAGCGCCGCGCGTACCTCGTCGGCCATGCGGATCAGCTGCTCCATGACGGGCGAGCGTAGTCGGCGAGGCGGCAGCGGCGTCGCGGAGGTGGCGTCCCCGCCCCGGTGCGAGGCGTTCATCTGACCGCGTCCCAACCTCCCCCAGGGGCACTCCCGTGTCCCTGACGTCACCGTATCGGCAAAGGTGTGCCGGATGCGTGCCGGCTTCGTGCCGAGCTCGTAACGCCCGTGCGACGCAGCGCCGCCCCGCTCAGGGCATCGGGCCGGCGCGCTGGACACAGCGTGCGGCGGCCTCGAGCGCGAGCTCGGGCCCTCCGAGCACGAACCCGGCGGCGAGCGCGTCGCCGGCGCCCGTGGTGTCGACCACCTTGGCGACGGGCAACGCGTCGCGCTCGACGCCGTCGAACGAGCAGCCCCGCGGCCCACGCTTCACGATCCACGCGACACCGGGAAGCGCTCCCCCGAAGACCCGGTCCTCCTCCTCGTTCGCGAACACGACGTCGGGCGACACCGTCGCGACCAGCGTCCGGAAGCGTGTCGGGCCGACGTCCTGGATCGCGCTCCACGAGGACAGGTCGACGCTGATCCGCGCACCGCCCGCCCGGGCAAGCTCGACGGCGCGGACGGCCGCGGAAGCCGTCGGCTCGGTCGTCAAGACGTACCCCGAGACGTGCAGGTGGTCGCCGACGAGCCACTCCGGGCGGAGCTCCTCGGGCTGGAGCTGCGTCGCGACGCCCCTGTCGGGAAACATCGAGCGCTCACCCGTCGGGTCGACGAGAGACACCACGATCCCGTTGCGGCCGTCCTCGACCGGTCCGAGCAGCTCCACCCCGCGGCGCTCGAGCTCGTCCGAGGCGATGCGGCCCGCAGGATCGACAGCGCGCTTCCCGAGCCACGCGGCCTCACCGCCGAGCGCGGCCACCCAGGCGGCGACGTTCGCGCCCTGGCCTCCCGCCGAGAGCGAGACACGGGCCGGCGTGTCGGCTGCCCGAGCGATCTCGGCGCGAGTCCGCACGACCACGTCGAGCGCGAGGTCCCCGAGCGACACGACCCGCATGGCCTACGATCGTCTCATGGCACGCGACGACGGGTCGGAGCACGGTCGGGGCCGCCGCGACCGGGCGCGCTCGTTCGTGCTCGGCGGGATCGTCGGCGCGTCGGCGGTCGCCGCGGCCCTCCGGCGCGCACGCCGGCCGAGGCGGCGTCCCGTGCAGGCGGGGCTCGCCGCGTTCGAGAGCGCGCCGTGCTACCGCGAGTTGCTCGAGAAGGAGCGCAGCGAGGGGCCGTAGCCTCGCTCGACGCGGTCCGCGAGGACGACCGTGCGGAGATTGATGTCCGCGTCGCCGATGCCGAGTTGCTGTCCGACCAGGAGCGCACGCGCCGAGTAGTAGAGAAACGCCTTCGGCGTCACGACCGGACGGATCGTGCGCAGCACGAGAAACGGCCCGAAGACCCGCTCGACGTACGGCGCCGCAGGATCCGGCAGGCGCCGCTCGATCTCGAGCCGCGGATGGATGTTGTTCCGCTCGCTCGCGTCGAGCACCCAGACGCCACGCCCGAGCGGGGCCTCCCGCCGCAGGATCCGCAGTGCGAGGTCGGGGTCCGCACGGGGGATCACGGTGGTGGGGAACGACGCGCGGTTGCGCTCCCAGGCACCGAGATACAGCGGCTCATAGCCGAAGAGGACGTCGTTCGGCTTGCTCGTCCGGGCGAGCCACGTCTCCGCCGCGGCGCGCGCGGCCTGCCGCGCGTCCGGCTCCCACTCGAAGAGCGGCGACGATCGGTGCCAGGCCCACGCGACCTGCGAGACGACGAGCGCCGCGACCGCGACGGCCGCGATCGCGGGGAGGCGGGTCGACAGGCGCGCGATCGTCGTCGCGACCGCGATCGCGAACAGCGGCAGGAGGAAGATCAGATGCCGTGACTCGGGTGCGGCAGAGCTCCCGAGCCGCGCGGCGAGGAACGCGGCGACGGTTGCGCCGAGCGAGCACAGGACGAGCGCCCGCGCCTTGCGAGGCATGAGGACGACCCCGGCGCAGGCGGCGCCCACCGCGAGCAGCGTCACGGGCCACCAGCCTGCGCTCGCGTCACCCGCCGAGTGCCAGAGGTAGCGGGCGAGCGCCGAAGGGCCGCCGAGCTTCTGCCCGCCCGCTCCCACCCCGACGTCGAAGCGGTCGGCCAGCACGAGGTCGGTGAGCCAGAACGGAATGCCGAGCACGAGCACCGCGGCGTTCGCGAGGGCCGCTTCCCGGATCCGCGTGCGCGCCGCGACGAGCACGTACGCGCCCTGGCCCGCGAGCATGAGGATGCCGTACGGATGGGCGGCCACCGTGAGGAGCGCGGTCGCGACCCACACGGCCCACCGTCCGCGGCCGCCCCGCTCGAGCGCGCGCAGGAGGGCGAGGGTGCACGCGAGCGAGAGAAAGAGGAAGAGGCTGTACATCCGCCCGTAGACGCCGTGGAACAGGAACAGCCAGCTCGGCGCGACGATCAACGTCGCAAAAAACGCCACCCGAGGGCCGGCGAGCCTCTGTCCGAGGGCCGCGACGAGCGGCAGGCTGCCCACGGCGAACGCGGCGGAGAGCATCCGGAGGCCGCCGAGCCCGAAGCCGAGGTGGGCGACGGCCCAGGCGAGGAGGAAGTGCAGCGGCGCCCCGCCACGGTCCCGCGTCACGTGCTCGACGACGCCGGGTAGCGAGTCGCGCCCGGTGAACAGCGCGAGCGTCTCGTCCTCGTGCGGCGGCCACGCCATCAGCTGGTGGAGCAGGAAGGCGCCCGCCGCGACCACGACTCCGGCCACCCCGAGCACCGGCCAGTGCGCCTCGAGCCACGCTCGCGCCGCCGACCTCTCGACCCCGCGCGCCGCGCCCTCCCGCTGTGCCTCGATCCCTTGCGTCATCGTGGTTTCCGACATCTTCGCTGGTAGATTGGCCGCCCATGCCGATCTACGAGTACCGCTGCCCGAACGGCCACACGTTCGAGGTGTTCCAGCGGATGACGGATCCGCCGGTGACCGTGTGCGAGACGTGCGGCGCGGGGCCCGTGGAGAAGCTCCTGTTCCCCGTCGCGGTGCACTTCAAGGGGTCCGGCTTCTACTCGACCGACTATGGCCGCGGCTCGCGGAAGGGCGCCGGGAAGGACGGCGAGACGAGCACGTCGTCGTCCGACGGCGGCGCGACGACCGAGAAGCCGGCGAAGGCCGACACGAAGGCGTCCGACACCAAGGCGTCGGACTGACTCAGCGGCCGCGGCTGCCGACGTAGCACCCCGGGGCGTACGGGAGCCCCCGGGCGGGCGGGAGCGGCGCCGACCGGCCGGTGAACATCGCCACGGTCGACACGTTGTCCTCGCTGCCGAGGATCACGGACTCGCCGCCGACCGTCGCCGGGTCGCCGCCGAGGCGGCAGTGGAGAGCGTTCCCCTTGTCCGCGCGGAAGTAGACCCATCCGAGCTGCATGAGCTGCCACGCGCCGAGGTCGGTCGCGAGGGGCGCCGTGAGCTGGTCGCCGACGAACGGCAGCTTTAGCGACGTGCCGAAGCTCGTCACCTTGTCCAGCGTCGCCTCCACCACGTCCTGCTGGCGGCGTGCCCGGGTGAAGTCGGTCTCGCCGGGGTCGAGCCGGTTGTGGCGGATGCGCGAGTACACGAGCGCCCGGCGGCCGTCCATGTGCTGGCGTCCGCGTGCGAACCGCCAGCCGGGCCATTCGCTGCAGCGCTTCTGGGTCTTGTACGGGCAGTCGAAGCGGTCGGACTGAATCTTGCGCGGGACGCTGACCTCGATGCCGCCGACGGCGTCGATGAGCTCACGGAACCGGTCGAAGTCGACGAACATGACGTGGTTGACGTCGAGCCCCGTGAGGTTCTTGACGGTGCGGAGCGCGAGCGCCGGCCCGCCGATCTGGTTCGCGGCGTTGATCTTCTCGACGCCGACGTCCGGGATCTCGACCTGGAGGTCGCGCGGGATCGAGAGGAACGCGAGCCGCTTCTTCCCGGGGTCGGTGCGCATCAACATGATCGAGTCCGATCGGTTCGCGCCCGCGCGGCCCTTCTCCGACCCGCCGTCCGTCCCGAGGACGAGGATCGTGGTGGGGGTGGAGACGAGCAGCCCGTCCCTCTTCGCCAGCTGCCTCCGCACGCCGACGGGCACCCGGTCGTTCGCCTCCGAGACACCGCTCGACACCGCCAGGTAGCTCGCGACCCCCCAGGCGACGAGGAGCACCAGTAGGACGAGCAGCCCGACCAGGACCCAGCGGCCGATGCGGCGCGGTCGCCGGGTCTTCGGCGCACCGGGCGGCGCCCCGTCGCGACTCGGGGACCCGCCTGCAGGCTCCCGGGCGAGCGGCACCCGCCCCTTGACCCGGCCGCCGCGATACACGCGATACGGCTTGTCCTGAGCGGGCATCCGGCCGGGTATGGTAGCCGCGCTGTGCCGCCGGAAACCGTCATCGGCGTGGACGTCGGCGGGACGAAGATTCTCGCCGGAACCGTCGCGCGCGACGGCGCGATCGGCCGTTCGCTGGAGATCGAGACGCCGACGGAAGGGCCCGAGCCGTTCTTCGAGGCGCTCGACTCGCTGATCGCAAAGCTCCTCCCGGAGGGTGGCGCGGCGATCGGCATCGGCGTCCCGATGAACATCGACAGACGCACCGGCGTGGCCCTCAGCGCGGCGAACCTCCCGCTCCTCTCTCTCGACGTCGCTGCCCGCGTCCGGTCCCGCTTCGACGTCCCCGTCGGGCTCGAGAACGACGGGAATGCGACCGCGCTCGCGGAGTGGCGCTGCGGCGCGGCACGCGGTGCGACCGACGTGGTCGCGCTGGCACTCGGGACGGGTGTCGGCGGCGGCCTCGTCCTCGACGGGCGCCTCTTTCGCGGCTGGACCGAGATCGGGCACACGGTCGTCGCCGCGGACGGGCCGCCCTGCCAGGGCAACTGCCACGGCCACGGCCATCTCGAGGCGTTCGTCTCCGGTGAGGCCGCCTCCCGCGCAGCGCGCGAGATCTGGGGCGCCGACGCGGACGCGCACCGGCTCGTGCGCGAGGGGGAAGCCGGCGACGCGCAGGCGCTCGCCGTGCTCGAGCGCATCGGGCACGTCCTCGGGCTCGCGATCGGCTCGCTCTGGAACGTCTTCAGTCCCGACGTCGTGGTGGTGGGCGGCGGCTTCGGTGCGGCGGTCTGGCCACTCGTGCGCGAGGCGACGTTCGCCGCGGCCCGGGGCGAGGCGCTCCGACCTGCCGACGAGAGCCTCCGCATCGTTCCGGCGGAACTCTGGGAGGATGCTGGGCTCGTCGGCGCCGCACTCGTCGGGTTCGAGGCGCTCGACGGGGTACGTTGACCGCGCGGAGCGGCTCGATGCCACTCGCGGTCTGTGCAACGCCGATCGGGAACCTCGCGGACGTCACGCTCCGCGTGCTCGACGAGCTCCGGACCGCCGACGCCGTCCTGTGCGAGGACACGCGTCACACGCAGGTGCTGCTCGACCGGCACGGGATCCGCGCCCGACGGCTGGTCAGTCTCCACCGGCACAACGAGGGTCGCCGTGTGCGCGAGCTCCTTCCGCTCATGCTCGAGGGTGAGCGTCATGCCCTCGTCTCGGACGCCGGCCTGCCCGGCGTGAACGACCCGGGCGCCAGGCTCGTCGCCGCTGCGCTCGGGGCGGGCGTGCCGGTCACCGTGCTCCCCGGCGCGAGCGCCGTCGAGACCGCGCTCGTCGGAAGCGGCCTCGGGTCGGCCTCGGGCTATCGGTTCCTCGGCTACCTCCCGCGCCGCGAGGCAGAGCTCGAGGCGCTCTGCCGGGAGTCCACGACCTGGCCCTACGCGGCAGTCGCGTTCGAGTCCCCGAGGCGCCTGGCCCGCTCGCTGGCGACGCTCGCACGTATCGATCCCGGCCGCGGCGCCGCGGTGTGCCGCGAGCTCACGAAGCGGTACGAGGAGGTCGTGCGGGGGACCGTAGCGGAGCTCGCCGAGCGCTTCGCCGAGCCCGTGAGGGGCGAGGTAACGCTCGTCCTGGCGCCCGCGGAGATCCAGGTCGCCGAGCTCGGGGATGCGGTCGCCGCAGTCCGGCGGCTCGTGTCGGCGGGGGCGTCGCGGCGAGAGGCGGCCGACGTCGTCTCGGCGCTCGCGCACGTCTCCCGCAACGCGCTCTACCGGGCCTCGCTCGACCGGCCGGATTGACGCCGTCCGACGGCCTCGCTACCCTTCCTCTCCCGCGTTGCCCTCGCAGAGAACGAAGGAGGTGCTCTCATGCACCGAGTCTTTGCGATCGGCGCGGTGGCTGCCGTTTTGGCCGCCGCGCTCTGCGGGAGCGCAGGCGCATGGTCGTGGCCGGCCGACGGCGAAGTCCTGCGGCCGTTCACCCTCGGCGCCGACGCGTACGCGGCCGGGCAGCACCGTGGCATCGACGTCGCAGGGCCCGACGGGTCTCCCGTGCTGGCCCCGGCATCGGGGGCGGTCACGTTCGCCGGTTCCTTACCGACGTACGGCCGAGGCGTCACGATCCTCACGGAGGACGGCTACTCCGTGACGCTCGTCCATCTGGGGACGATCGGCGTCTCGGAGGGCGAGCCCGTCTCGGAGGGCGCGTCGGTCGGGACGATGGGCTCGAGCGGGACGCCCGAGCAGTCGGTCCCGAGCGTCCATCTCGGTATCAGGCACGCCGCGGACGAGCACGGCTATGTCGACCCGCTCGGTCTGCTGCCGGAGCGGCCCGCGGCGCCCGCGCCGGGTACGGAGCCTGCGCCCGCGCCGGAGCCCGTGACACCCGCGGCGCCTGTCGCAGCGACCCCTCCGCCGTCCGCGTCGACGCCCACGCCGACGTCCCCGCCGGCGACTGGCCCGGTCACCTCCGGGCAGCCCGTGGTCGCGGCTCCCGCGTCTCCCACGCCGGGGTCGGCGCAGACGACGCGGGTTTCCCCGACGCCGGCGGCGACGCCCGCACAACCGGCCGAGACTCCTGTCACGGCACCCCACGAGCCCGGAGTCGTGGTCGGGGGTCGGGCGGCCCCTGCGCCCGCCGGCGAGGCGACGCCCGCCGATGCCGGCGCGGGCCGAGGGGTGGAGACGCCGGCGGACGCACCGGTGTTTCGGGTCGACGCGGGCGCGGAGGCTCCGTCGGCACGGTCGCCGGGCTCGATGCTGCCGAAAATGGCAACAGCGAATCTGTCCGCCGCGACGCGCGGCGCACATGTCGCTCCACCGAGCCGCCCTCCCCACGAGCAGCCGACGGAGATCCGAGCGACGCCGACGGCAGGCGGCGGTCCGAGCACGGATGCCCTCTCGCCACGCGCCTCGAGCGGCGCGGCTCGGGCAGCCGCCGGTGACCGCGTCGCCGACGTCGTCTCGGCCGCCCAGGAGGAGCCCAACGACTCCCGCCGGCCGCTCCGGCCGCAGTACATGGTGCATCCGAGGTCCCCGGGTCCGTCGGCGGCCTTGCCGCCCGTCACCGAGCGGGCGCTCGGCGGCGGCACGAGTGTGGTGCACGCGTCGCTCGCACCGCGCGACGGCGCGGCGCGCGAGGCGGCGACCGGCGTGGGGCCGGCGCCACGAGGGCTCGTCGGGCTCTGGCGGATCGTGCTCGTGGGCGCTCTCGCGCTCGTGCTGGCGGCGATGGTGGCGCGACGGGTCGCCCGTAGAATCGGCGGGAATGGAGCGCTTCTACCTGACCACGCCGATCTACTACGTGAACTCGACCCCGCACATCGGGCATGCGTACACGACCGTGGCGGCAGACGTCTTCGCGCGTCATCAGCGGCAGCGAGGACGTGAGACGTTCCTCCTCACCGGCGTCGACGAGCACGCGTCGAAGGTCGCGCGCGTCGCTGCCGAGCAGGGCCTCGCCCCGCAGGAGTACGTCGACGGGATCGTCGAGGCGTGGCGGTCGCTCCCCGCCCGCCTCGGCGCCTCCTACGATTTCTTCATCCGGACGAGCGACGAGGGCCACAAGCGGTTCGTCCAGGACTTCCTGCAGCGCATCCGCGACAACGGCCGCGACGACATCTACCAGGACGTCTACGCCGGGCTCTACTGCGTCGGATGCGAGGCGTTCAAGACCGAGGCCGAGCTCGTGGACGGCAAGTGCCCGGAGCACGACATCGAGCCCGAGTGGATCGAGGAACGCAACTGGTTCTTTCGCCTGTCCGCGTACCAGGAGCGGCTGCTCGCCCTCTACGAGGAACGGCCCGACTTTGTCTTGCCGGCGTTTCGCGCGAACGAGGCCAAGGGCTTCATCGCGGGGGGCCTGCAGGACTTCTCGATCAGCCGGGCCGGCCAGCCCTGGGGCATCCCGATCCCGTGGGACCCCGAGCAGGTCGCATACGTCTGGGCGGACGCGCTCGTCAACTACCTGAGCGCGCTCACGTACGCGCGCCCGGGCGAGAACCTCATCCCGACGTTCTGGCCCGAGGCGAGGCACCTCCTCGGGAAGGACATCCTGCGCTTCCACTGCGTGTACTGGCCGGCGATGCTGCTCGCGGCGGGCTACGAGGTCCCGAGGCAGCTGTTCGTGCACGGGTATCTCCTGCTCAACGACCGCAAGATCTCCAAATCGCTCGGGAACGTCGTCGATCCCCTCGATCTCGTCGACGTGTACGGCGCGGACGCGGTGCGCTTCTGGTGCGCGCGCTCCGTCTCGTTCGGCCAGGACGGCGTCGCCTCCATCGACGGCCTGCGCGAGCGGTACGAGCGCGAGCTCGGCAACGACCTGGGCAATCTCCTCTCGCGCGTGACCGCGATGATCGTTCGCTACCGCGACGGCTCGCTCGCGGCGGCACCTCGCGACGACTCGCCGGTCGCGGCTCTGGTCGCGACGCTGGGCTCCGACGTCGCCGGCGGGCTGGACGCCTTCGACCTGACGGGGTCGCTCGAGCGGATCTGGGAGGTGGTGCGCGCGCTCAACCGGCACGTCGAGGCGACGGCGCCGTGGCAGCTCGCGAAAGACGAGGCAAAGGCGGAGGAGCTCGACCGCGTGCTCTACGACCTCGTCGACGGGCTCCGCGTGGTGGCGATCGCGCTCGCGGCCTATCTGCCCAGCACGTCCGCACGGATCCTCGAAGCGCTCCACCAGCCGCCCACGCTCGACTGGGACGGCGTC
>DASSUT010000249.1:0-3832 GCA_035706725.1 Gaiella sp.
CGATCCTCGTCACGCACGGGCACTTCGACCACATCGTCGGGCTGGCCGACCTCGCCGAGGGAACCGGTGCGCCGGTTTACGCCCCGAGTGCCGAGCGCGTGCTGCTCGAGCATCCCGACGAGTACACGCCCGCCGGCTTCGCCGTCCGTCCCGCCACGCCCGACGTCGAGCTCGAGGGCGGCGAGCGCCTGTCCCTGGCGGATGTCGAGCTCGACGTGCTCGCGGTCCCGGGCCACTCGCCCGGCCATCTTGCGTACGCGGCGAACGGAAGCGTCTTCTCCGGAGACGTCCTCTTCGCGGGCTCCGTGGGGCGGACCGACCTGCCGGGCGGCGACTGGCCGACGCTCCTCGATTCGATCCGCTCGCTCGTCTCGGCGCTCCCGCCGGACACCGAGGTCCTTCCCGGCCACGGCCCCGCGACGACCCTCGCGCGCGAGCTCGCGTCGAACCCGTTCCTCGCCGAGCTGCGCGAGGAACGGCAGGAGGCGGGATGAGCACCGACGTGCGGATCGAGCGCCCGCGCGGCACCCACGACGTGATCCCGGCCGAGATGCCCGCCTGGCAGCGCGTCACCGGCGAGATCGAGCGCCTGTGCCGCCTCTACGGCTACCGCCGGATTCTCACGCCGGTGTTCGAGGACACCGCGCTCTTCGCCCGCACGTCGGGCGAGGGGTCGGACGTCGTCCAGAAGGAGATGTACACGTTCGAGGACCGTTCCGGCCGCTCCCTCACGCTGCGCCCGGAGGGCACCGCCCCGATCTGCCGCGCGTACGTCGAGCACGGCATGCACCGCGAGCCGCAGCCGGTGAAGCTCTTCACGATCGCACCGATGTACCGCTACGGCGCGCCCGGGAAGGGACGCTACCGCGAGCACTGGCAGGCGTCCGTCGAGGCGATCGGCTCGGAGGACCCGTCGCTCGACGCCGAGCTGATCCAGCTCTACGACACGCTGCTCGGGCGGCTCGGGGTCACGCGCTACCACCTCGAGCTCAACTCGATCGGGTGCCGCTCGTGCCGTCCTGCGTACCTCGAGCGTCTCCGGGCATGGCTCGCCGACAACCGCCACAGGCTCGACGAGGCGACGCGGGCGAAGGTCGATGTCAGCCCGCTCCGCGTGTTCGACAACTACCTCGCCAAGCCCGCGGCCGTCCGCGAGGCGCTCGACGAGGCGCCGAAGATCGGCGAGTCGCTGTGCGAGGCATGCCGCGCGCACTTCGAGGCCGTCCGCGAGGAGCTGGACGCGACCGGGGTCACGTACGAGCTCGTCCCGACGCTCGTGCGCGGGCTCGACTATTACACGCGCACGACGTTCGAGTTCGTCGGCCCGCTCGAGAACCAGAACTCCACGATCACGGGGGGCGGCCGCTACGACGGGCTCGTCGAGGAGATCGGCGGGCCGCCCACTCCGGGTATCGGATTCGGAGCGGGGATCGAGCGGCTGCTGATCGCGATGGAGGAGGAGGGCATCGCTGCGCCCGCCGCACCCACCGTCGACGTGTTCTTCGCGCTCGAGGACGGCGCGTCGCGCCTGCTCGTGTCCCGGTGGGTGGCGGACCTCCGCCGTGTGGGAGTGGCCGCGGAGACCGACCACGCGGGACGTTCGCTCAAGGGCCAGTTGACACAAGCGGGTCGCCTCGGAGCCGCGCGCACGGTCGTCGTCGGGCGCGACACCGCCATCCTCCGCACATCCGGCGGGACCGACGAGCCGCTCCCGCTCCACGAGGTCGTCTCGAGGCTCTCGCCGTGAGCTGGCGTGATCTCATGTGCGGGGAGCTGCGGCGTGAGCACGTCGGGCGCTCGCTCACGCTCGCGGGTTGGGTCGCGCGGCGGCGTGACCACGGCGGGCTGGTCTTCGTCGACCTGCGCGACCACACGGGCGTCACGCAGCTCGTCGTGAACCCGGAGCGCTCGCCGGCCGCGGCGGAGCTCGCGGGCGAGCTTCGCAACGAGTTCGTCGTGCAGGCACACGGCGAGGTCGTCGCGCGTTCTGCGGAGACCGTGAACCCGCGCATGGAGACGGGCGAGGTCGAGCTCGCCGTGGACGACCTCGTGGTGATCTCCCGCTCGACGCCGCTGCCGTTCCAGCTCGACGAGGAGAACGTCGACGAGACGCTGCGGCTGCGGTACCGCTGGCTCGACCTCCGGCGGGACAAGCTGCAGCGCAACCTCCGCCTGCGTGCGCGGATGGTCGGAATCATCCGCAGGCGGATGGAGGCCGCGGGCTTCCTCGACATCCAGACGCCGATCCTCTACAAGTCGACGCCGGAAGGCGCGCGCGACTTCGTCGTCCCGAGTCGGCTCCATCGCGGCCGCTTCTTCGCGCTCCCGCAGAGTCCCCAGACGCTCAAGCAGCTCACGATGATCGCAGGGTTCGACCGCTACTACCAGATCGCGATCTGCTTCCGTGACGAGGACCTGCGCGCCGATCGCGTCCAGGAGATCACCCAGCTCGACGTCGAGCTCAGCTTCCCCGACCGAGAGGAGCTGTTCGGTCTCATGGAGGAGACGTTCGCCGCGATCTGGCGGGAGTGTCTCGGCATCGAGATCGAGCGGCCGTGGCCCCGGATGACGTACGCCGAGGCCGACCGCCGGTTCGGGACCGACAAGCCGGACACGCGCTTCGATCTCGAGCTCGAGGACGCGACGGAGCTCACGCACGGCTCGGAGTTCGGCGTGTTCGCGCGCGCCGACGCCGTCCGGTTTCTCCGCGTCCCGCGGCTCTTCTCGCGTGCCGAGGTCGCAGCGCTCGAGGAGGTCGTGAAGGAACGGGGCGCGAAGGGGCTGGCGTACGTCGCGCGCGAGGAGGGTGGCGAGCTGCGCTCGCCGATCGCAAAGTTCCTCTCGGACCGCGAGGTCGAGGGGCTCGCGATCGAGCCGGGCGAGACGCTGCTCTTCGCGGCAGACACGTGGCCGGTCACGTCCCGCGTGCTCGGGCATCTCAGGCTTCATCTCGCCGGTGAGCTCGGGCTGATCGACGAGGACGCGTTCACGTTCCTCTGGGTGACCGACTTCCCGATGTTCGAGTGGGACGAGGAGGAGGAGCGCTGGACGGCCGTCCACCACCCCTTCACGCGGCCCACCGACGAGTGGCGCGACCGGTTCGACGAGGATCCCGGCTCCGCGATCGCGAACGCCTACGACATCGTCGTGAACGGCAACGAGCTCGGCGGCGGGTCGTTCAGGATCCACGAGCCAGACATCCAGGCCCGCGTCTTCGGCCTGCTCGCACTGACCGAGGAGCAGCAGCGCGCGCAGTTCGGTTTCCTCCTCGACGCGCTCGCGATGGGCGCGCCGCCGCATGGGGGGATCGCGCTCGGCATCGACCGGATGACGATGGTGCTCGCCGGCGAGCCGAACCTGCGCGACGTGATCGCATTCCCGAAGAACCAGGCCGGTCTCGATCCCATGTCCGGCGCCCCGACCGTGCTCGGGACGGCGCAGCTGCACGAGCTGGGCCTCGAGGTCGTGGCGCCCGAGGAGCCGGCGTGAGACGTCCTGTGTCAACCTCCGATCTCCGGGCGTTCCTGGGGCGTCGCCCGCGGTGCGGGGCCGGAGGGCATGCAAATAGTGTTGGTGGCAGGCTCGAGCCTGGCACGAACGCAGTTCTCACCACGGGCCCGGAAGGCGCCGTGCCGCGAGCGGCGTCAGGCGGCGGCGGAGCCGGGCTCCGCCCTGCCGGAGCCGACGCCGGCCAGGGGCGCGCGTGAGCGCGCGCATCGCCCAGCGCCTGCTCTCGCTCGCCGCCGTGGCGCTGCTCGCGGGGCTCGTCGCCGTCGCGGTCGTCGAGCGACGCGACGACGCTCCCGCTCCGCGGCCACAGGGCGCGACGGCG
>DASSUT010000250.1:0-5016 GCA_035706725.1 Gaiella sp.
GGAACGGTGTCAGACACCGTTTCTCGTCAAGGGAAACCAGTGCCAAGTTTGAGCCAATGCGTCCACAGGCGAATTGCAGGAAGAATCGTGGCGCCGGACGACGTTGCCATGCGTTTGCGCAATGATCCGTGGATCGAGCGATAAGCGCTCGTTTCACCGGCGAACCCGGCACCTCCGCAGCACGGCCCGACCTCGAAAACCATTGCGACACGGGTAGCCGTATCGCTACGCTCCTCCCACATGACTTCCGCTCGCACGGGCATCTGGTGGTGGCGCCACGGGCGAGGCGGGAGCGTGCGCTAGCGACGAGCACCCCATCCGTTTCGCCCGAGGCCTCCCAGGAGGTCTCTTTCGTTCCTGGAGCGATGAGCCCGACCGCGACGATCACGACCGACCTGCTCACCCCGCTCGGCGCGTACCTGCGCCTGCGCGGGATGGGCCGCGCCAGCTTCCTGCTCGAGTCGGTCGAGCGGGGCAGGCTCGGACGCGCCTCGTGGATGGGCGCGGGAACGCAGCTCGTGACCCTCGCGGAGGCGAAGGTGATGGGCGCGCCCGTGGTCGGGTACCTCGCCTACGACTCCGTCGCGACGATCGAGCCGACGGTGGAGCTGCCCGACGACGGCCACGGGCTCCCGGAGAGCCGGTTCGTGGTCGCAGAGACGCTGGTCCGCTTCGACCACGGCTCGGGCACCGCCGACGTGCTCGCAGGTGACGTCGAAGAGGTCGCGGGACGGCTCGAAGCCGGCATCCCGTGGCAGCGGGAGCCGCGTGGCGTCGCCGGCCCTGTGCGGCGCTTCCCCGAGCGCGAGCGCTACCTCGAGATGGTCCGGGCGGTGAAGGACCACATCGTCCGGGGAGACGTGTTCCAGTGCGTCCCGTCCCAGCGCGCGGAGCGACCGACCTCCGCCACCCCGCTCGAGCTGTACCGCGCCCTGCGCCGCGTCAATCCCTCCCCGTACCTCTTCCTGCTCGAGCTCGACGGCCTGGCGCTCGTGGGCTCCTCCCCCGAGCGTCTCGTCGCATGCGAGGACGGAACGGCGAGCCTGTGCCCCATCGCGGGCACGACCGAGCCGACGGAGGGTGACGTCGAGCGCCTCCTTTCCTCCGAGAAGGACAGGGCCGAGCACGTGATGCTCGTGGACCTCGGCCGCAACGACCTCTCACGCGTCTGCCGGCCCGGAACGGTCCACGTCGCGCGCAGCATGGAGGTGGAGCGGTTCTCCCACGTCTCGCACCTCGTGTCGGAAGTGGTCGGCGAGCTGCGCCACGGCGTGACGCCGTTCGACGCGCTCCGTGCCTGCTTCCCTGCGGGGACGGTGAGCGGGGCGCCGAAGATCCGGGCGATGCAGCTGATCTCCGAGCTCGAGGGCTTCCGCCGGGGGCCGTACGGCGGCGCCGTGCTCTACGTGCTGCCGGACGGCACGATGGACGCGTGCATCGCGCTGCGCACGATGGTCGTGCACGACGGGGTCGCCCATCTGCAGGCCGGGGCAGGGATCGTGGCGGACTCGGACCCGGCGGCGGAGCACGAGGAGTGCCTCAAGAAGCTTGCGGCCCTCGAGGCGGCGATCGACCTCGCCGAACGGGAGCTTGCGCCGTGAGGGTGCTGATGATCGACAACTACGACTCGTTCACGTACAACCTCGTGCACCTGTTCGAGGAGCTCGGAGCGGAGGTGCTGACGTTCCGGAACGACGAGCTCACGACCGACGAGGCGGTGGCGCTGCGACCCGATCGACTGGTCGTCTCCCCCGGCCCGGGCCGGCCGGAGGACGCAGGGGCGTCCGTGGAGCTCGTGCGGCTCCTCGGCCCCACCACGAAGTCCCTCGGCGTGTGCCTCGGCCATCAGGCGATCGTCGTGGCATTCGGCGGGGAGATCGGGGGGGCGAAGACGCTCGTGCACGGGAAGTCGAGCCGGATCACGCACGACGGACGCGGGCTCTACGCAGGGCTGCCGGAGGAGCTCGAGGTCGGGCGCTACCACTCGCTCGCCGCGACGCGCGTGCCCGACGAGCTCGAGGTGACCGCCCGAACGGACGACGGCGAGGTGATGGGCGTGCGGCACGTCGAGCATCCGGTCGAGGGCGTCCAGTTCCACCCGGAGAGCGTGCTGACGCCGCTCGGGCCCCGGATCGCGGAGAACTTCCTCTCGTGATCTCGCGCGTGATCGGAGAGGTCGCCGACGGGCGCAGCCTGAGCCGCGAGGAGGCGCGCGACGTGATGGCGACGATCATGGCCGGCGAGGCGACACAGGCGCAGATCGCCGGCTTCCTCGTCGCGCTGCGGGCGAAGGGCGAGACGGCGGACGAGATCGCCGGCGCCGCCGAGGCCATGCGCGACCACGTCCTCCCCGTCCGCCCGACCCGCACGGACGTCGTGGACGTGGTCGGCACCGGCGGCGACGGCGGGCGGACGCTGAACATCTCGACCGCTGCCGCGATCGTCGCGGCGGCGGCCGGCGCCGCGGTCGCGAAGCACGGCAACCGGGCGGTGAGCTCCGCCTCCGGGTCGGCGGACGTCCTCGAGGCGCTCGGCTTCCGCCTCGAGCAGGAGCCCGAGGCGATCGCCGAGTCGATCGACCGGCTCGGGTTCGGCTTCATGTTCGCCCCCTCGCACCACCCCGCGATGCGCCACGCTGCTCCGGTGCGGCGTGAGCTCGGCACGCGGACGATCTTCAACGTGCTCGGCCCCCTGACGAACCCGGCCGGCGCGCGCGCCGGAGTGTTCGGCGTCTACTCGGTCGACCTCGTGCGGACGGTCGCGGACGCGCTCGCGCAGCTCGAGACACGCCGCGCCTTCGTCGTCCACGGCTTCGGCGGAATCGACGAGCTGTCTCCGTGCGGGCCGAACACCGTCTGCGAGGTCGTCGACGGCGAGGTCGGGGACCGGGTCATCGACCCCCTCGAGCTCGGCATCGAGCCCTCCGACCCGACGTCGCTGCGTGGCGGCGACCCGGCCGAGAACGCCGCCGAGATCCGGCTGATCCTCGAGGGGGAGATGGACGGCGCCAAGCGCGACGCCGTTCTCCTGAACGCCTCGGGCGCCATCGCCGCCGCGGGTCACGCGTACGACCTCCGCGAGGGGCTCGAGGTCGCGCGCAGCACGCTCGACGGCGGCGACGCCGCGGCCCGGCTCGACGAGCTCGTGCGCTTCTCGCAGGGTGGGCGCTGATGGGCCGGTTCGCCGACGCGCTCGCGACGCCGGGGCTGTCTGCGATCGCCGAGATCAAGCGGCGCTCGCCGTCGGCCGGCGACCTGCGACCCGACGCCGATCCCGCCCGCATCGCCGCCGCGTACGGGCGCGCGGGAGCCGCCGCGGTCTCGGTGCTCGTCGACGAGCGCTTCGGAGGCACGTGGGACGACCTGCGCGGCGCGAGGGCCGCGACCGACGTCCCGCTGCTCGCGAAGGGGTTCTTCTCGACCCCCGGCCACCTCCGTACGGCGAAGGAGGCTGGTGCCGACGCGGCGCTGCTGCTCCTCCGCGACCTGGACGACACAGCGGTCGTCCAGCTCCTGGGCGAGGCGAGACGCCTCGCGCTCGACACGCTCGTCGAGGCGCACGACGCAGCCGAGCTCGACCGGGGCATCGCGCTCGGGGCACCGGTGCTCGGGGTGAACGCGCGCGACCTCGACACGTTCGCGATCGACCGCGGGGCCCAGCTCGAGCTGCTCACGCGCATTCCGGACGACCGCGTCGTGGTCGCGGAGTCGGGCATCGTCGCCCCGGCGCACGGGGCAGCGGCAGAGCTCGCCGGGGCCGACGCGATTCTCGTCGGCTCGGCCCTGATGCGTGCCCCTGATCCGGCGGCGAGGCTCATAGAGCTCGTCGCGCGCCCGCTCGTGAAGGTCTGTGGCCTCACGCGCGAGGAGGATGTCGCGGCGGCGGCTGAGGCCGGCGCCGACCTGCTCGGTTTCGTGCTCGAGCCCGAGAGCCCGCGCGCCGCGGAGCGCGTGCTGCCCGTGCCCGACGAGACGCTCTCGGTCGCAGTGTGGGTCGGTGCCGCGGAGGCGAGCGAGGCCGACCTCGACCAGGTGCACACGGTCGAGCCGGGCACGGTGCGTGGCCGGGACGCGACGATCTACCGTCGCGGCACGCCGGTCGCGCGCGTGCTCGACCTTCCCTGGCAGGAGGAGGACCCCGGACACTGGGAGCGTGCCGCCGCGACCGAGGGAAGGATCGTCCTCGCCGGTGGCCTCGGCGCCGACAACGTGGCCGACGCGATCGCGGCCGTGCATCCATGGGCGGTGGACGCGTCGTCGTCGCTCGAGGTGTCCCCCGGGATCAAGGATCACGCGCGCGTGCGCGCCTACGTCGAGGCTGCTCGCGCGTGAGCGAGGTCGCGGAGACGTTCGGTGAGTACGGCGGGCGCTACGTCCCCGAGACGCTGATCCCGGCGCTCGAGGAGCTCACCGTGGCGTGGGACGAGGCGAAGCAGGATCCCGCCTACCGCGCGGAGCTCGACGAGCTGGGCCGGACCTACGTAGGCCGTCCCTCGCCGCTCACGCGCGCCGAGCGCTTCGCACCCGGGTTGCGCCTCTACCTGAAGCGCGAGGATCTGAACCACACCGGGGCGCACAAGATCAACAACGCGCTCGGTCAGGTCGTGCTCGCGCGCCGGCTCGGCAAGCGGCGGATCATCGCGGAGACCGGCGCCGGGCAACACGGGGTCGCCACCGCGACCGCCTGCGCCCGCTTCGGGCTCGAGTGCGTCGTGTACATGGGCTCCGAGGACATGCGCCGGCAGGCGCCCAACGTCGAGCGGATGGAGCTGCTCGGCGCGACGGTCGAGCCCGTCGAGCTCGGCACACGCACCCTCAAGGAGGCGACCAGCGCGGCGATCCGGGACTGGATCACGAACGTCGAGACCACGCACTACGTGATCGGCTCGTGCGTCGGCCCGGCCCCGTACCCGGAGCTCGTGCGCGACCTCCAGTCCGTGATCGGGCGCGAGGCGCGCGAGCAGCTGCTCGAGGCCGAGGGCGCGCTGCCCGAGGTGGTCGTCGCGTGTGTCGGCGG
>DASSUT010000251.1:0-3707 GCA_035706725.1 Gaiella sp.
GAACGCCTCGCCGCGCTCGGGCGGATGCGCCGGAAGGGCGGCGCGGATCTCGCCGGGCTCGACCTGCGCGAGCACCGGAAGCTCGCGAACGCGCTCGAGGTACCGCTCGAGCCACTCGAGCACGGCCGCGCCGTCCCGCGCAAGCGCGACGCCGTCGTCGATGTCGTTCTCGTCCACGGGTCGTGCAGCATGACACGGCCCGAGCGGACCCCGTCGGGGCCTCGACGTACGCTCTCGTCGTGCAGCCGCGGATGCATCCGAGCTGGCTCGAGGCGATCGGCGACGAGCTCGAGCAGCCGTACATGGATGAGCTGCGCGGGTTCCTCGTGTCGGAGGTCGCGGCCGGACGCCGCTTCTACCCCTCGGCAGACCGCGTCTTCAACGCGCTCGCGCTGACGCCGTTCGACGACGTGCGGGTCGTGATCCTCGGCCAGGATCCCTACCACGGTCGCGGCCAGGCGATGGGGCTCTGCTTTTCCGTCCCGAAGGGCGTCCCGAATCCACCGTCGCTCCAGAACATCCACGAGGAACTCGCGACCGACCTCGGCCTGCAGCCGCCGCCGTCGGGCGATCTGACGCCCTGGGCGGAACGCGGCGTGCTGCTCCTGAACGCGGTGCTCACGGTCGCGCCCGGCAAACCTGCCTCCCACGCCGGCAAGGGCTGGGAGCAGTTCACCGACCGCGCGATTCGCGAGCTCTCGGAGCGTCGCGACGGCATCGTGTTCCTGCTCTGGGGCCGCTACGCGCAGCAGAAGGGCGCGATCGTCGACGGCACCCGCCACCACGTGCTCACGGCGCCGCATCCCTCGCCGTACAGCGCGGCGAGCGGCTTCTTCGGCTGCCGGCACTTCTCGCGCGCGAACGAGCTGCTCGCGGCCGGCGGCGGAGCGCCGCTCGACTGGGCGCTCGTCTGAGCTACGACGCCGCGAGCGCCTCGCGGAGCCCGGTACCGCGGAGAACCCGCGGCGTCCCCGTGTCCGCCGAGGTGACCTGGGCCCAGCGGTTCTTTCGCACCCAGAAGACGTCCGGGCTCAGACGGCCGGCCTCGGCGAGAAAGTCGCGGTGTGCCGCCTCGAGCATGTGCTGCAGCGCGAGCGCGGCGTCCTCCGTGTCGAGCGGGCGGTAGAGGAGCCGATGCCGGAACGGCACCGCGACCAGCACCCCTCGTCCCCAGTCGTCCTCTCCGCTGAAGCGGTCGACGGCCTCCGGCAGCAGCAGCGCCAGGCTCGCGGTGAACCGGGACGGACCGCTCACGGCCGTGTAGCTCCCGTGGTCGGCTTCCCCCACCGTCTCTGCCTCCAGGGAGTCGTCCGCGAGCACGCCCCGCAGGTTTGCCAGACCGCGGGCGACCAGCCATCCGATCGCTCCCCGGCCCTCTAGCTCCTCCCGCGCGGGGGTCGCCGCGGCCTCACCGAGGTCGACCGACAGCACCTCGAGCAGCCCAGGAGCCACGACCCGCGCGTAGGCGAGCGTGTCGGGGTCGGCCACCGACCCCGACTCGACGAGCCGCAGATGCAGCCCCGACTCGAGCTCGTCCTGCGACAGATCGGCGAGCTCGCGCGGCGGCGTCGTGACGAGCCGCACGTGGTCGTCGAGCAGCGCCGGCCAGTCCCGCATGTCGGCGCCGACGCAGAGCGCCCCGATGTTCCAAAGGCCGATCGTCGTGCCGCCGCGATCCTCGAGGTGGTCCGGGAAGACGTCCACGTCGCGCCCCGCCCGGGCGAACGACTGCGCGACGAGCCTGCGGAACTCGGCCGCGTCCGTCTCCGTGAAGTACGTGAGGTGCTCGTCCTGCCGGGGCCGGGTGCGTCGCTTGAGGAGGCGCATCGCCATCCGCACAGCCTGAGGGCCGCATCGTCCGTTGCGAATGCCCCGTCCGAGGGAATGCCGTGCGTTGTCCTACACTCCAACCATGCCCTTCGACGTGGGCCCGTGGGAGCTGGTGATCCTGATCGGGGTGCTGGCGTTGCTCTTCGGCCCGCGCGGTGTGCCGGACGTCGCGCGGAGGCTCGGCAAGTCCCTCCGCGAGATCAGGGAGGCCGTCGGCGAAGTCGATCCGCGCCGCATGCTCGACGCCGGCACCGATCCGGCCGAGGGGCCGAAGCCGCCGCCGGACGGACGGGACCGCGCCGCGTAACGCGCGATAGTGTCGCTCCCGTGAGCGCCGCGAGGAAGCTCTTCGTCGCGAACCGCGGAGAGATCGCGGTGCGCGTGTTCTCGACGTGCCGGCGGCTCGGGATCCAGACCGTCGCCGCGGTCGGGCCCGGCGACGAGGATGCGCTCCACGCACGCGTCGCGGACTCGACCGTCGAGGTCTCGTCCTACCTGGACGCCGAGGCGCTGGTCGCGGCCGCGCGCGAGGCCGGAGCGTGGCTCGTGCACCCCGGGTACGGCTTCCTCGCGGAGAGCGCCGAGTTCGTACAAGCCGTGCTCGACGCCGGGCTCGCGTGGGTCGGGCCGCCGCCGGACGCCCTGCGGCGCGGCGGCGACAAGCTCGAGTCGAAGCGCATCGCCACGGCGGCAGGCGTCCCGACGCTTCCCACCGGCGAGCCGGACGCGCTCGGCTTCCCGCTGCTCGTCAAGGCCGCGGCCGGGGGCGGTGGGCGCGGCATGCGCGTCGTCCGGGGCCCCGAGGAGCTCGACGACGCGCTCGAGGCCGCGTCCCGCGAGGCCGAGGCCGCGTTCGGGGACGGAACGGTGTTCTGCGAGCGCTACCTCGCCGCGCCGCGCCACGTAGAGGTACAGGTGCTCGGCGACCGGCACGGCACCGTCGTCGCGCTCGGCGAGCGCGACTGCTCGGTGCAGCGCCGCCACCAAAAGGTCGTCGAGGAGTCGCCCGCCCCGGGTCTCGCGCCGCAGCTCCGGGAGCGCCTCGCCGGCCACGCCGTCGCGTTCGCGGCGGAGTTGGGGTACGAGAGCGCCGGCACGGTCGAGTTCCTCGTCGACGGCGACGACGTGTACTTCCTCGAGCTGAACGCGCGCATCCAGGTCGAGCATCCCGTCACCGAGGCGGTCACGGGTCTCGACCTCGTCGAGCTCCAGCTGCGCGTCGTCGACGGCATGCGCCTCACGGGCCTCGAGCCGAAGGTTCGCGGGCACGCGGTGGAGGCCAGGCTCTACGCCGAGGACCCGCGCACGTTCCTGCCGCAGCCCGGACGTATCAGAGCGCTGTCGCTCCCGACCGGGATCCGCGTCGACGCGGGCGTCGCGGAGGACGACGAGGTCGGGACGCGCTACGACCCGATGATCGCGAAGCTGATCGCGCACGGCACCGACCGCAACGACGCGCTCGACCGCCTCGAGGACGCGCTCGCTCGGACGGTCGTCGAGGGCGTCGTCACGAACCTCCCGTTTCTTCGCTGGCTCGTCGCGCACCCGGCGTTCCGCCGAGCGGAGCTCTCGACCGCCTTCCTCGAGCGGTTCCCGCCGCTTTCCGCCCCTCCTCCTCCGCTGCCGCACGGCTGGGAGGGCGGCTGGCGCCTCAACCTCCCCCAGGCTGCGGCGCTCCCGCCGCTCGAGGTCGAGACTGCTCGCGCCGGCACGCACGCGGGCGCTGCGGCGGACGGCCGCGTGACCGCGCCGATGCCCGGCACGGTGATCGAGATCCGTATCGCGCCCGGCGACCCGGTCGCGGCGCACCAGCCGCTCGTCGTGCTCGAGGCGATGAAGATGGAGCAGGTCGTGACCGCGCCGTACGACGCGGGCGT
>DASSUT010000252.1:0-3905 GCA_035706725.1 Gaiella sp.
CCGTCGTCCCGCGCGTCGAAGATCGGCAGCGGGTCGAGTGCGGGCGGCGTCATCACGTCGCCCGTGCGGACGTCGAACTCGGATCCGTGGCACGGGCAGATGACGATCGTGCCGTCGAGCTCACCCTCGGCGAGCGAGCACTCCTCGTGCGTGCACGTGTCGTCGAACGCGATCCAGCCGTCGGCGGTGCGGGCGACGCACACCGCGCGGTCCTCGACCTCAACGCGGCGGAGCGACCCCTCCGGGCCGCCCGCCTCCCCGACCTCGTGCCAGGCGGCCCGGCTCACAGAGGCATCTCGTTCTCCGGTAGCGGCTCGAAGTCGAGGCCCTCGTCGAGCGGCGGCACGCCGCGGTGCTCGGCGGCATGCGACGCCGCGCTACGGACGTTCGCAGGGCGAAGGGCCAGCACGACCACGAACCACAGTATCGCGACGGCGACCACGCCGATCGTCCAGTAGAAGGCCTCCCAGTTGACGTTCGTGCGGTTGTGCGGCGCGGGATTGAGCGCCCCGTAATAGGCGAGGACCGGCGTCGCTGCCGCGACCGCGACCACCGCGTACTGCCAGAGCTTGTTGCCCGCCTGGCGGACGAGCGCGAACGCGACGACCGCGAGGATCAGGTACACGAGCTCGACCGCGAACGAGCCGACCGTGGCCGAGAGGATGAACGTCGCGAAGCCGTCCGACGGGAAGATCGGCACGAGTTGCCCGTCGGGACCCGGAGCGACGAACCGGCCCTGGTAGTTCGCGAGCCAGGAGACGAGCATGAGGCCGATCCCGCCGACCGCGACCATCAGGTTCCCGACCCAGGGCGTACCGAAGCGGGACGTCCGCGCGAAGACCTTGGGCAGGAGCCCGTCGCGGGCGAGCGCGAAGTAGCCGCGGCCGATCGTCACGCAGATCGCGAGCGCGAGCGCCATCGCATCGAGGATCACGACCAGGTCGAGGATCGCTGCGTACCACGAGCCGATGTACCGGGTCGCCATCTCGTTCACCGCCGCCGGGCTGAGGGCCCACGCGCCCTCCTGCACCGCCGTCTTGCCGTAGCCCATCGAGAACGCGAACGCCATCACGACGTAGAAGGCTGCCGAGGCGGCGATCGTGAACAGGACCGCGCGGGGGATCGAGCGGTGCGGGTCGTGCGACTCCTCGCCGATCGACGCCGCCGCCTCGAACCCGACGAAGAGCAGG
This sequence comes from Gaiella sp., assembly GCA_035706725.1. Classification (GTDB taxonomy): domain Bacteria; phylum Actinomycetota; class Thermoleophilia; order Gaiellales; family Gaiellaceae; genus Gaiella. Next base: position 1,191 of record DASSUT010000252.1, read on the forward strand.
ATCCCGATCAGCACGCCGCCGAGCACGCCGCCGCCCGACACGCCGAGCAACGACGTCTGGCCGGGGTCGAAGACCGAGAACGAGATGCCGTCCGCCCCGCCCTTCGCGAGGATCACGATCGCGAGCGTGACCATCGGGACGAACGAGACGAGCGCGAACGTCAGCATCGCCCGTACCGCGACCCGCACGCCGAGATGGTTCAAGACGAGCACGATCGCGAGCCCGATCAGCCCGAACACCCACCAGGCCGGCGCACTGTCGGAGATGTGCGCCTGCCAGGCGCCCACCGAGAGCAGGCCGACGCCGAGGTAGATGCCGCCGCCGCCCAGGAACAGGGTGCCGAGGAAGAACACGCCGGCGGTGAGCACCCCGACCCAGGGATGCGCCCCGTGGGTCAGGTATTCGTAGACCGCCCCGGCCCCGGCGAAGCGACGGGCGTAGAGCGTGACCGCATACCCGATCGCGAGCACGCCCAGCCCCGCGAGCAGGATCGCGAGCGTCGCGTTCCAGCCGGCGCCCGTCGCGGGATTCGATACGAGGCCGAGCAGCAGCGCGGTCGAGAACATCGGCCCGATCGCGAGCGACTGCGCGACCGCGTGGATCGTCGAGAGGTCTTTGCGCCCGAGAGATGCGCTCGGGCCGGACGGGTCGGTCTGGCTCATGAGCTCCTCCTCGCCTGTCGGCGCGCCTTGCGCCGGGGACGGGCTCCTGTCTAAATGTTCGAACATCGAATGTCAAGCGTCACTCGGCATCCCGCCCCGCTCCGTCCACGCTCCGTCGTCGGCCTGGCCTACGACGAGGTGCGGGCGATGATCGTCGACGGACGGCTGCCTCCGGGCGGCCGGATCCCCCAGGCGGAGCTCGCGGACGCCCTCGGCATCTCCCGCGGGTCCGTGCGCGAGGCGCTGCGCCGCCTCGCCGGCGACGGGCTCGTGGAGTTCGAGGTCAACCGCGGGTTCTTCGCCGCCGATCTCGGACTGGACGGCGTCCTCGACCGCCTCGAGGCGAGGCTGCACGTCGAGCCCGGCATCGCACGGCTCGCGGCGACCCGGCGTACGGAGGACGACCTCGCCGCCCTGCGTCGTGCGATCGCGGCCGAGCGCTCGGCACGGAGCGCCGCCGCCGCCCACGACGCGAGCAGGGCCTTCCACGCCGCACTGGTCGCAGCGACGCGCAACGACGCGCTCGTCCGGATCTTCGACTCGCTGTGGATCGCGGACGTCGGCCGCAGGCTCCTCGCGCACCGCCGGCGGCAGCCGGCGTGGCAGGAGTCCGACTCGGCCGAGCACGAGGAGCTCCTCGCCGCGATCGAGGCGCGTGACGGCGAGCGGGCCGAGACGCTGATGCGCGGCCACGTCGAGAGCGCGTGGCGGCACTGGTCGGGCCGCGCGCCCGGCGCCTGAGAACTCAGGGCCGCGTGTGCGCGAGAGCTGCCTGGGCGCGTACCACGTCCCAGGCGCGCCGCACGTCGCCCTCGGTGCTGCGGAGGTTGCCGACCGCGAGCCGCAGGACGTACCGGCCGTGCAGCTTCGTGTGCGAGAGGAACGCCTCGCCGCTCGCGTTCACCTGCTCGAGCAGGGCCTCGTTGTCATCGTCGGAGCCTTCGCGCCGGAAGCACACGACCGAGAACGGCCGCGGCGCGCAGAGCTCCCAGCCCGGCTCGTCGCGGACCCAGCTCTCGAACAGCTCGGCGAGACGCACGGCGCTCCGGATCGACTCCTGGAGGCCCTCACGCCCGAAGCAGCGGAGCACCGCCCAGAGCTGGAGCGCGCGGAAGCCCCGTCCGAGCGCGGGCCCGTACTCGCTGAAGCTCGTGACGTCGTCGGGGGTGCGGAGGTACTCCGGCACGAGGCTGAACGCCGCTCGCAGCTCCTCGGGACGTTGCGTCCAGAGCGCGGAGCACCCCTGCGCCGTGAGGAGCCACTTGTGGGGGTTCACGACGAGCGAGTCCGCGCGCTCGACGCCCTCGAACGCCCAACGGTGCTCCGGGCAGACCATCGCCGAGCCCGCGTACGCGGCGTCGACGTGGAGCCACACACCGTCCCGCTCGCAGGCGTCCGCAATCGGAGCGACCGGGTCGACGGACGTCGTCGAGGTCGTGCCGACGGTCGCGACGACCGCGCACGCGCCCGAGAGATCGAGCGCGTCGGGGCGGAGACGGAACGCCTCGTCGGCGGCCGTCTTGCGGATCTCGAGGCCGAGCAGGCGACATGCCTTCTCGACGGACGAGTGCGCGTGCTCCGAGCACACCACCACGGGATCGTCCGGGCGGGCGTGCCGCGCCGCCGCGAGGGCGGCGAGCGTGGAGAGCGACGCACCGTCCTCGAGCTGACCGTGCCACCCGGACGGGAGCCCGAACAGCTCGGCGAGCCACGCGAGCGTCAGCTCCTCGAGCTCCTGCAACGCAGGGGAGGTCCGCCAGAGGATCCCGACGTTGTTGAGGCCGGCGACGAGAAGCTGCGCGAGGATCGCCGGCTCGGAGGCGCACGTCGCGAAGTACGCGAAGAAGCGCGGGCTCTGCCAGTGGGTGAGACCCGGCAGCAGCACGTCGTCCACGTCCCGCAGGACGTCCTCGAACGCCTCGCCGCGCTCGGGCGGATGCGCCGGAAGGGCGGCGCGGATCTCGCCGGGCTCGACCTGCGCGAGCACCGGAAGCTCGCGAACGCGCTCGAGGTACCGCTCGAGCCACTCGAGCACGGCCGCGCCGTCCCGCGC
>DASSUT010000253.1:0-6702 GCA_035706725.1 Gaiella sp.
GACGCAGGCCCGCGAGCCCGTGGCGCACTACGAGCACCTCGAGGTGGGGTTCAACTACCGGATGAGCAACCTGCTCGCAGCGCTCGGACGCGCACAGCTCGAGACGCTGCCCGAGCGCGTCGCGACCCGCCGCCGCATCCGTGACCGCTACCTCGAGCTGCTCGGAGACGTGCCCGGCGTCTCGTTCATGCCGGAGGCGCCGTACGGCACCACGAACGCGTGGCTCACCTGCGTGCTCGTCGATCCCGACGCGTTCGGCGTCGACCGCGAAGCGGTCAGGCTGGCGCTCGAGTCGGAGGACATCGAGGCGCGGCCACTCTGGAAGCCGATGCACCTGCAGCCGATCTTCGCGTCGAACCACTCGTTCGGCGGCGACGTCTCGGCCCGGCTGTTCGAGCGAGGACTGTGCCTCCCGAGCGGCTCGTCCCTGACCGACGACGACCAGGATCGGGTTGTCGCCACGTTCCTGGCCGCGCGCCGGTGAAGCTCGTCTTGACTCGACACAAGCGTTGTCACACGTCGGGTTGAGGGCTACGCGGTCGCCGCGTCGCGGATCTCGACCACGTCGAGCCAGTGGCTCCACTGCTCGTCGCGTCCGTTCACCGCGTCGAGGTACGCGGACTGCAGCTCGAGCGTCACCGGGCCCACGCCGAGCTCGACGTCGTCCACCGCGCGCACGGGTGAGACCTCGGCGGCGGTGCCGGTCATGAACACCTCGTCCGCGAGGTACAGGTCGGTGCGGATGATGTCCGTCTCCTCCACGACGTAGCCGCGGTCCTGCGCGATCTGGATGATCGAGTCGCGGGTCACGCCCGGGAGGATCGAGGTGGACAGCGGCGGGGTCACGATGCGGCCGTTCTTGACCACGAAGATGTTCTCGCCGGGGCCGTCGGCGACGAACCCGGCATCGGTGAGGAGGATGCCCTCGTCGTATCCGGCCCGCTTCGCCTCGGTCGTCGCGAGCATCGAGTTCAGGTAGATGCCCGTCGCCTTCGCGACGTGCGGGATCACGTTCGGCCCCACGCGGCACCAGGTCGAGATCTTCGCAGTGATGCCCTTCGTGAGCGAGTCCTCGCCGAGGTAGGCGCCCCACGGCCAGCTCATGATCACGGTCTCGACCGGGTTCCCGCTCGTGTGGACGCCGAGCGACCCATACCCGTAGAACGCGATCGGGCGCAGGTAGCACGACGGCAGGCCGTTCGCGCGCACGAGGTCGTGCGTGGCGGTGCGGAGCTCCTCGACGGTGTACGGCAGCTCCATGTAGAGGAGCTTCGCGCTGTCGTGCAGCCGCTGGAGGTGGTCGACGAGGCGGAAGACGGCTGGGCCGCGGGCGGTCTCGTACGCCCGGATGCCCTCGAAGACCCCCGAGCCGTAGTGCAGTCCGTGCACACCGACGTGGACTGTCGCGTCCGCCCAGTCGACGAGCTCGCCGTTCATCCAGATCTTCGCGGTCTCCTCCATCGATACCCCTCCGTTCGCGGGCTGTACGACGGATTATGGAGATTCGAGGACGACATCCTCGACGCGACCCCGCGTCAGGCGCACGAGCTCGCGAGGCGAGAGCGCGACCATGTGCCGGTCGGAGCCAGCACCCGCCCACACGATCGGGTGGCGAACGAGCGTCCGCTCGACGAGCACGACACCGACGCGCTCCAGGGGGAACGGCGCCACGCCACCCGGCTCGAACCCCGTGGCGCCACGCACCTCGCCCGGACTCGCGATCGCCGCCCGGCGGACGCCGGCCAGCGCGGCGACCTTGCCGCCGTCCGCGCGCCGGTCACCCGGTACGAGCGCGACGACCGGAGTGCGGTCGCAGACGAACACGAGCGACTTCACGATCTGGCCGAGCGTGCAGCCGACCGCGTCCGCGGCGGCTTCTGCAGTCGCGGTCTCGACGCCGAGCTCCTCCACCCGCGCCTCGGCGCCGGCTGCGCGGAGGAACGAGGCGACGCGCTCGACCGGCTCGGGCCACGGCGCCATCAGGCGCGGCCGAGCTCCACGAAGCGCACGTGGTCGAACCCGACGTCGTGGAGCGCCTCGACCAACTCCTCGGTCGCAGGCCCGTCGATCGAGAACACCATCAGCGCCTCGCCGCCCTCCTTCGTCCGCGAGACCGCCATGTTCGCGATGTTCACGCCGGCGTCCCCGAACATCGACCCGACCCTGCCGATCACACCCGGCTGGTCTTCGTAGCGCACGAACACCATGTGCGGAGCGATCTCGAGGTCGATCCCGAACCCGAGCGCGCGGGCGAGGAACAAGCGCGGCTCCGGCCCGATCGTGGTGCCGGAGACGGTCGAGACCTCGCCGTCGGAGACGATCGTCACCTCGACCGTGTTCGCATAGTCGCGGGAGGTGCGATGGCGCTCCTCGACGACCTCGATCCCGCGTTCGGCGGCGATCACCGGGGCGTTCACGACGTTCACGACCTGGTCGACCCGCTCCTGGAACGCGCCGTTCAAGGCCGCCGCGGTGAGGAGCCTCGTGTCGTACTCGGAGAGCGGGCCGTAGGACGCGACCGCGATCCGCCGCGGGCGTCCGGCCGCGAGCGCGACCGCGACCCGCCCGAGAAGCGCCGCGAGGGGGATGAACGGCCCGAGGATCTCGAGATCGGACTGATCGACGACCGGGATGTTCACCGCGTTCGAGACGATGCCGCCGTCGAGCGCGGCGACCACCTGCTCGGCCACGATCAGGCCGGCCCGGTCCTGCGCCTCCTCGGTCGACGCCGCGAGATGGGGCGTGACCACGACCTGGTCGAGCTGCAGCAGCGGCCCGTCGTAGGGCTCCGAGGAGAACACGTCGAGCGCAGCGCCCGCGAGCTTCCCCGAGTGCAGCGCCTCGACCAGCGCCTCCTCGTCGACGAGCGCCCCGCGCGCGGCGTTCACGAGGCGCGCTCCGTCGCGCATTTTCGCGATCGACTCGCGGTCGATCAGGCGGTGCGTCTCGTCGGTGAGCGGGGAGTGCAGGGTGACGACGTCAGACGCGCCGAGCAGGTCGTCGAGGGTCTCGGCGCGCTCGACTCCCAGCTCCCGGAACCGCTCGCTGCCGACGAACGGGTCGTACGCGACCACGTTCATGCCAAGGCCGACCGCCCGGCGTGCGACCTGCTGCCCGATCCTGCCGAAGCCGATGACTCCGAGCGTCTTGCCGTCGAGCTCGATTCCGCTCCAGCGAGACCGCTCCCACCGCCCCGCCTTGAGCGCGGCGTGCGCCTGCGGGATGTTCCGTGCCAGCGCGACGATCAGCCCCACGGTCTGCTCCGCGGCGGAGACGACCGTGGACTCGGGCGCGTTCGCGACAACGATGCCGCGTCGGGTCGCGGCGTCGACGTCGACGTTGTCGACCCCCACTCCCGCCCGGCCGATCACCTTGAGTCTCGTCGCACGGTCGATCAGCTCGCTCGTGACGCGGGTCGCGGAGCGGATCACGATCCCGTCGTAGCGCTCGATCATCTCTTCGAGCGGCGAGTCCGGGTCGACGTCGACGTCGAATCGCTCCCGCAGGAGCGCGACACCCGCCTCGGCGATCGGCTCACGGACGAGAACGCGCATGGGTCAGCCGAGTGCGGAGACGGTTCCGAACGCCTCGTACGCCGCAGGGGCCGCCTTGCCCGGCCCGACGTCGGCGCCGGCCGCGGCGAGCTCCTCCTCGATCGCGGTGAGCGCCGCCGCGACCTCCTCGATCCCGACGTGCCCGATGTGGCCGATCCGGAACAGGCGTGAGACGAGGTCGCCGTGCCCGCCCGCGATCGTGATGCCGTGGCCGTCGCGGAGCGCCAGCCGTAGCGCGACGGCGTCGATCCCCTCGGGCGTCAACGCGCCTGTGAGCACCGCCGCGCTGTCGTCGTCGGGCGAGTAGAGCTCGAGCCCGATCGCCTTGACGCCCGCCCGGCACGCGCGGCCGAGCGCACGGTGCCGCGCGAATGCGCTCTCGAGCCCGCCCTCGAGCACGAGCCCGAGCGCCTCGACGAGCGCGACGACGAGCGACGTGGCCGGCGTGGACGGCGTCGAGCCCTTCGCCTGCGCGCGCCGCTGGCGCTCCCAGTCCCAGTAGAACCGCGGCAGCGTCGCGGCCGCCGAGCGCTCCCACGCCCGCTCCGAGACCGACGCGAAGGCGAGGCCGGGTGGCGTCATCAATGCCTTCTGGGAGCCCGTGATCACCACGTCGGCGCCCCAGGCGTCGGTCTCGAGCGGCACCGCCCCGAGGCTCGAGACCGCGTCGACGACCGAGAGCGCACCGAGCTCGCGGCAGACGGCCAGGAGCGGCTCGAGGTCGCAGACGACCCCGGTGGACGTCTCCGAGTGGACGAGGAACACCGTGCGGGCGCCGCTTTCCGCGAGTGCGCCGCGCACCTCGTCGGGCCTCGGCGCCTCGCCCCATGCGTAGCGCAGCGGCACGACGTCGCAGCCGAACACCGTCGCGAGCTTCTGCCAGCGCTCGCCGAACTCGCCCTGCGAGACCGCGAGCACCCGGTCGCCGGCCGAGTGGAGGTTGACGACCGCGGACTCGAACGCACCCGTGCCGGAGGCCGTGAAGACGAGGACCTCGTGGTCCGTCCCGAACACCGCGCGGAGACGCTCCTGCGCGAGCGCGAAGACCTCGGCGAAGTCGGGCGAGCGGTGATGGATCACGGGCTCCGCGAGCGCGCGCAGGACTTCGGGCGGGACCGCCGTCGGGCCGGGCGTCAGAAGCTGCTGCGGACGCGACACCGCGTCTGAGCGTACAGCGCGCCCCCGGTCCTGCGCCGTACATTGCCGCCCCATGGACGTCGTGCTGCCGTTCGCCGCTGCGCTCGTCTCGCTGAGGCTCGCGGCGGAGCTCGAGCGCCGCTGGCACACGAGGCGGACCCTGGAGCTGCTCGCGTGGAGCGCCTCGCTTGCGGCGTTCGCCGCCGCCTCGGGCGCGCTCGCCTGGGGCGCCGCGGCGGGCTGGGACGACCGTGCTTTCCGCGCCTACTACCTGTTCGGCGGGCTGCTCACAGCGCCGCTCCTCGGGGCGGGCTCGCTGCTGCGGGCTCGCGTCAGGGTCGCCGGGCCGATCGTGCTCGTCTACGCGGGGCTCGCGGTCGGCGTCGCGATCGCGGTGCCGATCGATCCGCCCGTATCCGGCGCGGACATACCCGGCGCCGCCGACCACCTCGCGTTCGTCCCGGCGCGGCTCCTCGCCCTCGTGGGAAACGTCAGCGGCACCGTGGCAGCCGTGGCGGTCGCCCTGATGGGCATCAGGCGCCGGCCGGTCGGCAACGCCCTGATCGTCGGCGGCGTCGTCGCGGCCGCGGTTGGCAGCGCGTTCGCCGGGCTCGGCGCCGGCGGCGGCTCGGTGTTCACGATCGTCGCCGCCACGCTCCTCTACCTGGGCTTCGTCTCGCCACGCTGAGCAGCGTGCGCCGGCCCGTGCTTGCAACACAGTGTTGCAAGCGTTGTCCACCGGGCCGCTTGTGGATGCCGATCAGTCGCGAAGCTCGGGGATTCGGCGGTTGCGGTTCACACGGCGGCGGCGTTCGCGAAGCCAGATCGAGCCGAACCCCACCACGAGCACGAGAAGGATCACGCCCTCGACCGCGAGCGTCACGGGGTCGAGGTGGTGGCCGACCAGACCGGGATCGATCAGCCGCGCGAGAGCACCCATAGGCCTCCGACCGTGTAGAGCACCATCAGCGCAAGCATCGCGTACTGCGAGCGGAGCGCGTCGCGGCGGTCCGCGAACAAGGTCACCGCGCGGTCGTGCGCGATCGCGAGCCCGGCGACGTGACCGGTGACGAGCGCGACGACCTGGACGTACCACGTGGTGTTCGGCGAGATCACGGTGAGGTCCGGCGTCACATGGGCGGTGCCAAAGAGGTTCCAGCCACGCCCGAGCGGGTCGGAGAGGAGCGGCACCGCGAACTGGCCCTGGACGAGGAACAGCGTCGCGTAGTGCGCGACGACGTACACGAACGCGATCGGAACGAGCGACAGCACGAAGTCCGGCACGAGCGAGCGCGGGGCGTTCACGGTCCACCGCGCGAGTGCACAGGCGGCCTCGAATGCGAGCGCGATCACGACCACCCCGGCGAGGAGGCCTCCGAGGCTCGCGAGCGTCACCAGCAACTCACCGAGCGTCGGCCGGTCGACGACGTAGGGGGCCTCGAGCCGCGCCATCAGGTCCTGCCAGGTCGTCGTCCGCGAGTACCCGTCGAACAGGACCGTGCCGAGCATCACCCCCGCGAACGCCACGGCACCCGGGGTGGTGTCCTTGCCGGCGAGCCCGGTCAGGGGCCAGCGGAGCCGCACGCGGCCCTCGTCGGCGTAGAGCGGCGCGATCTTCGAGAGCAGCCAGAAGTAGACCGCGAACCCTTCCCCGTACCGCGTCCAGTCCTCGCGTCCGAACGCCGCCATGCCGAACAGCGCGACGTAGCTGTAGACCGCGACCGCGAACGCAAGCGCGCGCGGGCTCGAGGGGTCGGAGTACGCGAGCTCGAGTGCCGCGAACGCGAACAGCGCCACGGCGCCGGGCCAGCGCCCGAGCCGCTCCGGGTACTCCGCGAGCGGCCTGGCCTCCCCCCCGCCGAGCTCGCGGAGCCACACGAACAGGTCGGCGAGCGCGCGCCATGGGGACAGCGCGCGCCAGACGTTCCCGAGCACGACCGAGAGCGCCGGGACGCCCAGCCAGAAGATCACGTAGATCCACGTCGGCGCGAGGTTCTCGAACGGGTCGGTG
>DASSUT010000254.1:0-43358 GCA_035706725.1 Gaiella sp.
TCCCTCGACGAGCGCCCGGGTGGCGCTGCGTCCGGCGTCCGCGACGTCGTCGTGCGGCCACGCAGCCCGCCGAACCCCGCGCACGGCCGCCGCCGCGAGCGCCGCGAGGACGACCGCGACGACGACGACCGCGACGACGCGCACGTCCCGCTATTCGCCGGTCTTGATGCCGCGCCCGAGCGTCTCGAGGAACTCGATCGGGATCGGGAAGACGACCGTCGAGTTGTTCGTCGCCCCGATCTCGAGCAGCGTCTGGAGGTAGCGCAGCTGGACGGTGATCGGCTCTTCCGACATCACCGCGGCCGCGTCGCGTAGACGCTGCGACGCCTGGTATTCGCCCTCGGCGGAGATGACCTTCGCACGCCGCTCGCGCTCCGCCTCCGCCTGCCGCGCCATCGCCCGCTGCATGTCCCCGGGGATCTCCACGTCCTTCACCTCGACGATCGAGACCTTGATGCCCCACGGCGACGTGGCCTCGTCGATGATCCCCTGGAGGATCTGGTTGATCTTGTCCCGCTCGGAGAGCAGCTCGTCGAGCACGTGCTGGCCGAGCACCGAGCGCAGCGTGGTCTGCGAGATCTGCGAGGTCGCGACCATGTAGTTCTCGACCTGGACGATCGCCGCCTTCGGCTCGACGATGCGGAAGTACGCGACCGCGTTGACCCGCACGGGGACGTTGTCCTTCGTGATCACCTCCTGCGGCGGCACGTTGAGCGTCACGGTGCGCAGGTCGACCTTGACCATCCGGTCGACGATCGGGATCAGCAGGAACAGGCCCGGCCCCTTGGGCTGCGGGAGCAGCCGGCCGAGCCGGAAGATCACGCCGCGCTCGTACTCGCGCGCGACCTTCACGGCCGCGAACAACAGGATGAGCAGCACGACGACGATTGCGACGACGACGATCAGCGCGGCGGTCATCAGTCCCTTTCGGTCGGGTTCGGGGATCCTACGACGAGCTCGAGGTCGTCTCCGACGGACTCGACGGTGACGTGGTCTCCCGGGACGAGCGGCCGGCCGTCGGGCGTCCTCGCGCGCCACAGCTCACCCGAGACCGAGACCCAGCCCTCGCGCCTGACGACCGCCTCGTCGCCGACGAGCTGCGAGACGCCGACTTCCACGGGGTTCCGCCGCGCCTTGACCACGCGGGTGAGGGCGACCCCGAGCAGAAGTGCGAGGGTGCCGGCGATCGCGAGGGCCGTCCAGAACGAGACCTGGTACGCGGGCCCCGCCGGGTCGAATAGGAGCAGCGCGCCCAGGACGAACGTCACGGCGCCGGCCAGCGTGAGGGCGCCGTGGCTCGCGACGAACGCCTCCGCGACGAAGAAGGCTGCGGCGAGCAGCATCATCAGGAGACCGGCGACCGACACGGGCAGCACCTGGAGCCCGTACAGGCCGATGATCAGCGAGATCGCGCCCACGGTACCCGGCAGGATCAGCCCGGGGTTCCAGAGCTCGACCACGATGCCGATCAGGCCGATGGAGAGCATCAGCGCGATCACGTTCGGGTCGATGAGCAGGTCGAGCGCCCGCTTCCAGAACGACATCTCGACGCGCTCGACCTCGGCGCCCGCGGTGTGGAGCACGAGGCCCTTCGGCACCGTCTTGCGGCCGTCGATCTGGTCGAGCAGCGCGGGGACGGACGGGGCGATCGCGTCGACGACGTTCAGGTCGAGTGCCTCGCGGGCGCCGTAGTTCGCCGCGTCGCGCACCATCGCCTCGGCCTTGTCGGCGTTCCGGCCGTGCTCCCGCGCGAGCTCGGCGATGTACGCGGCGGCGTCGTTGATCACCTTCTTGCGCAGGTCCTCGCCGAGATCGGACCCGGTCGCGGAGATCGGGGTCGACGAGCCGATGTTCGTCTGGGGCGCCATCGCGAGCACGTCGGCGGCCTGGCCGATCACGGCGCCGGCGGAGTCGGCACTCGAGCCGGACGGCGCGACGTACACGACCACCGGCACGCGAACCGAGAGCATCTCCTTGACGACCGCGCGCATCGACGAGCCGAGCCCGCCGGGCGTGTCCATCTCGATCACGACCGCGGCGTATCCGTCGCGCGCACCGCGGCGCATCTCGTCGACGAGGTAGTCCTGAGTGACGGGGTTCACGTCGTTCGCGAACTCGACGACCAGAACCTTCGGCGGCGAGGTCGCGCCCGGGGCCGCCCCCACGAGTGAGAACGCCGCCGCCACTCCGACGAGGAGGGTTCCGAGCATCCGCCCGAGGCCCGCGTTCACGTTGTCTCGAATGTACCAGCGGGCCGTCTTCCTCCTGCATTCGGGGCACGTAAGCGTTTCGTCAGGGAAGGTGCGCGACGCTTGCCGCAGAAGCCGTTCTGCGTCACTGTGGTCTCCGCCCGCATGCTCCGGCGAATCGTCCTCCCCGTCGTCGCCATCGCGTTCGCGTTGCCGGGTCATGCGACGGCCGGGCTCGCGTCGCTCTCTGTCCGCGAGCTGCCGCTCCACGGCGAGCGAACCCTCAGTACGAGCGGCCTGCTCCGGCCGTTCCAGATGGTCGGCGTCCACTGGCGCGGCACGGGAACGCTCGAGCTGCGGACTCGACTCGGCGGACGGCCCTGGTCGGCCTGGCAACCGGTCGTCGAGGACGAGGGCGACGCACCCGACGTTGCGAGCCGAGAGTCACGTGCGATGCGCGGTTGGCGCCTCGGCGCGCCGGTCTGGGTGGGGCGAGCCGACCGGGTCGAGGTGCGCGCGCACGGCCGCGTGACCCGCGCGCAGGCGCTCACGGTGCGCAGTCCGGTCTCGAAGGTGCCGCTCCGGACGGCCGCCGCCGCGGGAAAGCCGGCGATCGTGCCGCGGAGCGCCTGGCAGGCGGACGAGTCGATCCGCCGGGCCGCGCCGCTCTATGCGGACACGCTGCGCATGGCGTTCGTGCACCACACCGCGGGGACGAACGACTACAGCCCGCTCGAGGCGCCGGCAATCGCGCGAGGGATCGAGGTCTACCACGTAAAGGGCAACGGCTGGAACGACATCGGCTACAACGCGCTCGTCGACCGCTTCGGCACCGTGTACGAAGGCCGCTACGGCGGAATCGACCGCAACGTCGTCGGGGCGCACGCGAAGGGCTTCAACACCGGCTCGTTCGGGATCGCCGTCATGGGTGACTTCACCCGCGTCGACCCTCCCGCGGCGGCGGTGGACGCGCTCGTCCGGACGCTCGCGTGGCGGCTCGACCTCGCTCACCTCGATCCGCTCTCGACGGTGAACATGATCTCCTCCGGCAACGAGCGGTTCAACGCCGGCATCCCGGTGCTTCTGCGCACGATCTCCGGCCACCGCGACACCGGCCTCACCGAGTGCCCGGGCGCACGGCTCTACGCGATGCTTCCGTCGATCGCGAAGCGGGTGGCCGCGCTCGGGCTGCCGAAGCTCTACGCCCCGCTCGCTGCGCCCGACGAGGGCGGTGGCATCCGCTTCACGGCGCGCCTCTCCTCGGCGCTTCCGTGGACGGCGGTCGTGACCGATGCCGCCGGCGCCGAGCTCGCGCGCGGGAGCGGGACGGGCGTGAGCGTCGACTGGACGTGGCGGCCCGACGGCCCGATCCCGGCCGGCGCGCGCTGGCGGATCGAGGCGCCGGGCGCCACGCCCGCGGTCGGCACGCTCGGGACCCAGGCGACGACCACGCTCGCCATCGCCGCGACGGCAACAGGGTCGGTGACGATCTCCCCGAACGGCGACGGCCAGGAGGACACCGCGGAGCTCGCGTTCACGCTCTCGGCGGACGCGAACGTCCAGGCCGACCTGCTCGACGCGAGCGGCGCGGTCGTGGCACAGCCCGCCCCGCCCCGCTGGCGCCGCGCCGGGGAGCGAACCGTGGTGGTGGGAGGGCAGTCGCTGCCCGACGGCGCGTACACGGTGCGGTTGACCGCGAAGGCGACGGGCGGTCGTGAGGCCACCGCGGACGTGCCGCTCCTCGTGACGCGGACGCTCGGCCGGGTGACGCTCGTGCCGGCGAGCTTCACCCCGAACGGCGACGGCCGGGGGGACGCGCTCGTGATCACGGTCCCGCTCGCGGGCCCGGGGACCGTCAGGGTGAAGATCCTGCGCGACGGCCGATGGGTCGCGACGCCGCTCACCGGGTCGTTCGACGCCGGCTCGCAGGTTGTCCGCTGGGACGGGACGAAGCGGGTCGGCAGAGCGCGCGACGGAGGTTACGTGGCCCTGGTCGAGGCAACGGACGCGGTCGGGACGGCGTCCGTCGAGCTGCCGTTCACACTCGACCGCACGGCGCCCACCGTACGGGTCGTCTCCTCCTCCCCGGCCGTGCTACGTGTCTCCGAGCCGGTCACGCTCGCGCTCCGCGCCAACGGTGCCCGCCGGACCCTTCGGGTGACTGCGCCCGGGACGGTGCGGATCCCGCGGATCGCGGAGCTCCGGACCCTCGTCGTGGTCGCCCACGACGGTGCCGGAAACCGGGCCGTGCTCCGCCGGCCATGAGCGCCACCTCCGCGAGTAGACTCGCCCCGTGCCTGTTCCGACCGCCCCGTTCGGGCGGGACACGATCGCGTCGATCCTTCCGCACCGTGACCCGTTCCTCCTGCTCGACGAGGTCCTGGAGCTCGTCCCGGGAGCCCGCGTCTCGGCCTCGTACCGCGTGCCGGAGGACGGCTGGTGGTTCGTAGGGCACTTTCCCGAACGGCCCGTCATGCCGGGCGTGTTGATCGTCGAGTCGATGGCGCAGACGGGCGCCGTCGCGGTGCTCGCGGAGGAAGAGAACCGCGGCCGGATCGCGTTCTTCGCCGGGATCGACGACTGCCGGTTCAAGCGCGTCGTGTCGCCCGGCGAGACGCTCACCCTCTCGTGCGAGATCGGTCAGGTGCGGGGCCCGATCGGCCGCGGCAAGGCGACCGCTCACGTCGGTGACGAGCTCGCCGCCCGCGGCACGCTGACGTTCGCCGTGGAGCGGTAGTGATCGGCTCCGCAAACGGGGCGCGGATCGGCGTCACGGGCCTCGGCGTCCACGTCCCCGACCGCGTCGTCACGAACGACGACCTCGCGAGGTACGTCGACACGACGGACGAGTGGATCGTCGAGCGGACGGGAATCAGAGAGCGGCGGATGGTGAACGAGGGCGAAGCGCTGACCGACATCGCACTCCCCGCAGCGCGGGCCGCGCTCGCGGATGCCGGGACGGACGCCTCCGAGATCGACCTCCTGATCTGCGCGACGGTCACGCCGGACATGATGTTCCCGACGTCGTCCGCGCTCATGGCCGAGACGCTCGGCGCCCCGAGGGCGGCCGCCTACGACCTCCTCGCCGGCTGCACGGGATTCATGTACGCGCTCGCGCAGGCGTACGGGATGCTGGCGTCCGGGCTCTCGAGGCGCGCGCTCGTGGTGGGTGGCGACGTGCTGTCGAGCATCCTCGACTGGCACGACCGCTCGACCCTCGTGTTGTTCGGCGACGGCGCCGGGGCGGTCGTGATGGAGCCCGTCGCCCGTGGAGGGTTCCTCGGGTTCGAGCTCGGGGCCGACGGGGCGGGCGGCGTGCACCTGCAGCTTCCCGGCAGCGGCTCGCGGCACTTCGACGACCCGGAGGGGCTCCTCAAGATGAACGGTCGCGAGGTCTACAAGTTCGCGACGCGGGTGATGGTCTCGTCCGCGACCGCGGTGCTCAACGAGTGCGGGAAGACGATCGACGAGGTCGACGTCTACGTTCCGCACCAGGCGAACAAGCGGATCATCGACCACGCTACGGGTAAGCTCGGCGTCCCCCATGAGCGGACGGTCGTGAACGTGGACAGGTTCGGCAACACCTCGTCGGGCTCGATCCCGCTTGCGCTGGCGGACGCCCGCGCCGACGGGCGTCTGCGCGACGGCGCGCTCGTGCTGATGACCGGGATGGGGGCGGGGCTGACCTGGGGGTCTGCGTTGTTGGAGTGGACGGGCACTTTCGCCTCCGGTGAAAGTGCCAGGGAGACAGCCGCGAGGAGGCATCGATGACGAAGGTGGCCTTCTGCTTCCCGGGCCAGGGCTCGCTCGAGGTGGGCATGGGCCGCGAGATCGCCGAGGCGGTGCCCGAGGCGATGGAGGTCTACCGGGTCGGCTCGGAGGCCACGGGGATGGATCTCGCGCACCTCTGCTTCGAGGCTCCGCTCGAGGAGCTCGTCGAGACCGAGGTCCAGCAGCCCACGCTCGTCGCCACGAGCCTCGCGATCCTCGCCGCCGTGCGGAAGGAGGGCCTCGAGCCGGATGTCGTGGTCGGCCACTCCGTGGGCGAGTACGCCGCGCTGGCGTCGGTCGGCGCGATGGGAACCGACGAGACCATCGCGCTCGTTCGTGAGCGCGGGCTCGCGATGGCGGAGGCCGCGAAGCTGCGGCCGGGCGCGATGGCCGCGATCCTCGGCCTCGACGACCAGCTCGTGGACACGCTCTGCCGCAAGATCCTCATGGTCTGGCCGGCGAACTACAACTGCCCGGGCCAGGTCGTGATCTCCGGCGAGAACGACGCGGTCGAGGAGGCGTGCGCCGAGGCAGAGAGCCTTGGCGCGCGACGAGCGATCAAGCTCAAGGTCTCGGGCGCCTTCCACAGCCCGCTCGTCGCCCGTGCGGCTGACCGGCTGAAGCCCGCGATCGAGCGCATCCGGTTCACCGATCCTGTCGCGCCGTTCATGTCGACCGTGACCGCGAAGATCGAGCCCGCGCAGCGCCTCGCGGCGCTGCTCGTCAACCAGCTCACCGAGCCGGTGCGTTTCACGCAGGCGGCGGGCGAGCTGATGAAGGACGGTGTGACGACGTTCGTCGAGATCGGGCCGGGCAACGTCCTCTCCGGGCTCGTGAAGCGGATCGACCGGAGCGTGCGGACGATCTCGGTGAACGACCTCGCCAGCCTCGAGAAGGCGAAGGAGGCCCTCGCCGCCCGATGAGCACGGGCGGCTTCGCCTCTCTCGACGGGAAGCTCGCGCTCGTCACCGGGGGGTCTCGCGGCATCGGCCGCGCGATCGCGCTCGAGCTCGGTCGCGCCGGGGCGAGCGTGGTGCTCTCATATCGTTCGGGCCGTGAGGAGGCCGAAGCGGTCGCCGCCGAGGCCGGCGGGCGGGCACTCCAGGCCGACGTCTCCGACGCCGCGTCCGCGAAGGCGCTCGTCGAGGGCGCCGGCGACGTCGACATTCTCGTCAACAACGCCGGGCTGACGCGCGACGGGGTGCTCGCCCGCATGAGCGACGACGACTGGCACGAGGTGATCGAGACGAACCTCTCGTCTGTCTTCTACACGTGCCGCGCGGCGGCACGGCCGATGATGAAGCGCCGGGGCGGTGCGATCGTGAACATCTCGTCGATCGTCGGCCTCCGGGGCAACTGGGGCCAGACGAACTACGCGGCGTCGAAGGCGGGGATCATCGGCTTCACGAAGTCGCTCGCCCGCGAGCTCGGCAGCCGGAACGTCCGCGCCAACGTCGTGGTGCCCGGGTACGTCCGGACGCGGCTCACGGACGTGATCCCGGAGGACGCGACCAAGACGATGCTCGACGCCACGCCGCTCGGCCGTCTCGGGGATCCCGAGGAGGTCGCCGGCGCGGTGCGGTTTCTGTGCGCGGACGAGGCCGCGTTCGTGACGGGGGCCGTGCTCCTCGTCGACGGCGGCCTCGGCATGTAGCGTGGCCGCCATGAGCGAGAACGGATCCGCTCCGAACGGCCGCAGGCGCGTGGTGATCACGGGCCTCGGCATGGTGAGCCCGCTCGGGAACACCGTCGAGGACTCGTGGGCGGCCCTCCTGGCAGGCGCGTCGGGCGCCGGACCGATCACGCAGTTCGACCCGGCGGGCTTCCCCGCCGACTTCGCCTGCGAGGTGAAGGACCTCGACGTCACCGAGTACGTCGACTACAAGGCGTCGCGCCGCATGGACCGGTTCACGCACCTCGCGCTCGCGGCCGCGCGCCAGGCAGAGGCCCATGCCGGGCTGGACATCGCCCGCGAGCCCGAGCGCGTCGGGGCCGCCGTCGCGACGGGGATCGGCGGCCTGAAGTCGTTCGAGTCGTGCATCCAGGTGCTCGACGACCGCGGGCCGGACCGCGTGAACCCGTTCTCGATCGTCCAGATCATCCCGAACCTCGCCGCCGGCTGGGTGTCGATGGAGCTCGGCACCAAGGGGCCGCTGCTCTCCGAGTGCACTGCGTGCGCCGCGTCGAACATGGCGATCGGCGACGGGCTCGACGCGATCCGGCTCGATCGTGCCGACGTGATGATCTGCGGGGGCACCGAAGCGCCCGTCTCGCGCGTCGGCATCGCCGGCTTCGGCGCCATGCGCGCGATCTCGCGGCGAAACGACGATCCCGCAGCGGCCTCGCGGCCGTTCGACGCGGAGCGGGACGGCTTCGTGATGGGAGAGGCGGGCGCGATGATCGTGCTCGAGGAGCTCGAGCATGCGAGGGCGCGCGGCGCGACGATCTACGCGGAGCTGCTCGGGTACGGCGTCTCCTCGGACGCGACACACGTGTCCGATCCGGACCCGACCGGGAAGAGCCCCGCTCGGGCGCTGGAGATGGCGTTCGCCGACGCGGGCATCGCCCCGGCCGACGTCGACTACGTCAACGCGCACGGAACCTCGACGCCGGTCGGCGACAGCGCGGAGACGCGCGTGATCAAGCTCGCGCTCGGCGAGGAGAAGGCATACCGCACGCCGATCTCGTCGACGAAGGGCGCCACGGGGCACTGCCTCGGTGCGGCCGGTGCGGTCGAGGCCGCGTTCACGATCCTCGCGCTCGAGCGCGGGGTGCTGCCGCCGACGATCAACCAGGAGGTCGCCGACCCGGAGTGCGACCTCGACTACATCCCGAACGAGGCGCGCGAGCAGCAGGTCGAGGTCGCGGTCTCGAACTCGTTCGGTTTCGGCGGGCACAACGCGTGTGTGGTGTTCCGCCGTTGGCACGACGACTGACGGGTGTCCCGCTTCCCGGGCCACCTGGACACACCAGATCCTCTGGGTGACTTGCCGAAGGCAAGGCACTGGCGGTAACTGTACGGCCCTCCGAACCTTGCGGACGACCCACGCCGCGTACCGTGCCACCTGTGATCGTGCGCAGGCCCACGCCGGAGCGCTTCGCGGAGGCGCTCGCGCTTCTCCAGGCGTCGGACGCGGCGGTCTGGGGCGCCTCGGACTGGACCGAGAGCGACCTGCGCGAGGACTGGGAGCGCCTGGACCTCGACCGGGACGGATGGCTCGTGGAGCTCGACGGCCGCCTCGCGGGCGTTGCGCACCTCCTCGACCGCAAGGGCGCGCGGTTCATCGGCGACGCGTACGTCCACCCGGAGCTGACGGGTCGCGGGGTGGGCAGCCTCCTCCTCCGGCTGCTCGAGCAACGGGCATACGAGCGTCGCGACGAGTGCCCGGAGGGCGAGCCCGTCGTCCTCCAGGCTGCGCATCTGGTCGGGGACGATCACGCCCCAGGGCTGTTCGGCGGTTGCGGGTTCGAACGTGTCCGAAGCTTCTTCCGCATGGTGGTCGAGGTCGACCGCGAGCATCCCGCGCCCGCCTGGCCGGAAAACGTCGAGGTGAGACCGTTCGACGTCGAGGAGCACGGCCGCGCGATCCACGCGGCGCAGGAGGAGGCGTTCGCAGCGGAGTGGGGCCACGTCGAGCGGCCGTACGAGGAATGGCGCGAGCGCGCTTTCGACCTGCCCAACCTCGACCCGTCGCTCGTGGTCGCGGCCTGGGCGGGCGACGAGATCGTCGCGTTTTCGCTCAACTACCCGAAGCGGAACGGCGACTGGGGCTGGATCGGGATGCTCGGCGTGCGCGCCGACTGGCGCCGCCGCGGCCTCGGGCTCGCGCTCCTCCGTGAGTCCTTCGCGCGGTTCCGCGCGATGGGCGAGACGACCGTCGCCCTCGGCGTCGACACCGAGAACCCGACGGGCGCGACCCGCCTCTACGAACGCGCCGGCATGGGCGTGTTGTGGCAGGCGGACGTGTGGCAGAAGGAGCTCGACCGGGACACGTCCGGCCCGCCGCCGGTTTCCACGACAGTCGCCGCGTGAGCGCCCTCCGGGCACGGTGCCCGCACTGCCGCACGCTGACCGCGGTGGCGTTCGACGACGGTTACGAGTGCCACAGCTGCGGGGCGCCGTTCGCGGCGGGGCTCGTCCGGGTGCCCCGCGCGTGGGGCGCGGGCGGAGGGGCGATGGCCGAGGCGGCCTCGCTCGCGCTTCCGTATCCCGAGGCGCTCGTCGTGGACGAGGAGACGCTCGACCGGCAGACGGACGTGCTCGCACGCGGGCTGCCCACGCGGCCGCTCGTCCTCGGCGGATGCTGCTGCGCGCACCTGGGGGCGATCCGCGGGCTCGCCGCCCGCGTCGACCGGCTCGCGGTCGTCTGGCTCGACGCGCACGGCGACCTCAACACGCCGGAGACGTCGCCGTCCGGAAACCGCTGGGGGATGCCCCTCCGGATGGCGATCGACGAAGGCAGCATCGAGACGCAGGACGTGGCCCTCGTCGGCGCCCGGGACCTCGATCCGCCGGAGCGGGAGTACCTCCTCGCGCACCGCATCGACGACGACGTCGAACGGGCGCTCGCGGGCGCCGACGCCGCCTACGTCGCGCTCGACGTCGACGTGCTCGAGCCCGGCAGCGTGCCGAGCTTCATGCCCGTCGCGGGCGGACCGTCCACCGACGACGTGCGGTCGCTCCTGCAGCGCGTCGCGGAGCGCACGCGGGTGGCAGGCATGGGCTTCACCGGTCTCGTGCCTGGTGCGGAGGCAGAGCGGGTCGCGCGTTTCGCGGCCGCGGCCGGGTTGTGAGCGGCACGCTCTAAGATGCCGTCGTGTCGTCCGGCCAGATCGACGTCTCGATCGAGCACAAGCACGCGGAGCCCGAGCGGCGTGACGGCGCCGGGCATCCGAACACGTGCCCCGGGTGCGGGTCGCACTACCGCGACGACGAGCTCGCCGAGCATCTGCGGGTGTGCCCGCAGTGCGGCCACCACTTTCCGGTGCGTGCGCCGGAACGGGTCGTGCAGCTCGCGGACCCCGAGTCGTTCGAGGAGGAGGACGGCGACCTCCGCTCTGCCGACCCGCTCGACTTCTTCGACCTGAGGCCGTACACGGAGCGGCTCGCGGAGGCGGAGCTCGGGACCGGCCTCGGCGACGCGATCCTGACGGGACGTGCTGCGATCGACGGCCATCCGTGCCGTTTGGCCGCGATGGACTTCTCGTTCATGGGCGGGTCGATGGGAAGCGTCGTCGGCGAGCGCTTCGCGCGGGCGTGCGAGCGCGCGGCCGAGGAGCGCGGCGTGGTCGTGTCGGTGTCCGCCTCCGGCGGCGCGCGCATGCAGGAGGGGATCCTCGCGCTCATGCAGCTCCCGAAGACGGTCGCCGCGGTCGAGGAGCTCCACGACGCCGGCGGCGCGCTGTTCTCGGTGCTGGCGCACCCGACGACGGGCGGGGTGACCGCGAGCTTCGCGAGCCTCGGCGACGTGATCCTCGCGGAGCCGGGCGCGCTCACGTCGTTCGCCGGCCCGCGCGTGGTCGCGCAGACCACCCGCGAGAAGCTCCCCGACGACTTCGGCTTGGCCGAGTCGAACCTTCGCTTCGGCCATGTCGACGCGGTGGTGCCGCGCGCCGAGCTCCGGCCGACGCTCGCCCGCCTTCTTCGCCTGTTCGAGGCACGGCCGTGACGCAGGACGCAGAGCTCGGCCTGCGTGACCGTCTCGCCCAGCTCTCGGGCGTGAAGCTGCTCCGCGGCACGAAGCTCTCCGCCGAGCTCGAGCGGCTCCAGCGCCAGCTCGAGCGGCTGCGGGAGGACACGACCGACGAGGAGATCTGGCGCCTCGTGAAGCTCGCGCGGGACGACGATCGCCCGTACACGCTCGACTACGTGGAGCGGATCCTCGACGACTGGTTCGAGCTCCACGGCGACCGCGGCCGGATGGACGACCACGCGATCGTCGCCGGAATCGGCTCGCTCGACGGCCGCACGATCGCGCTCGTCGGGCATCAGAAGGGACGTGACCTGAAGGAGCGGGCGGAGCGGAACTTCGGCATGGCGTATCCGGAGGGCTACCGCAAGGCGATGCGGACGATGCAGCTCGCCGAGCGGCACGGCTTCCCGCTCGTCACGCTCGTGGACACGCCGGGCGCGTATCCCGGCATCCTCGCCGAGCAGCACGGCCAGGGCGGCGCGATCGCGCGTTCGCAGGCGCTCATGCTCCGCCTCGGCGTCCCGACGGTCGCGGTCGTGATCGGCGAGGGCGGCTCGGGCGGTGCGATTGCGATCGCAGTCGCAGATCGCGTCCTCATGCAGGAGAACGCGATCTACTCCGTGATCTCGCCCGAGGGCTGCGCCGCGATCCTCTGGCGGGACGGGGAGCAGGCGCCGAAGGCGGCCTCCGCGTTCAAGCCCGACGCGGGCCACTGCCTCGAGCTCGGCGTCATCGACGGAATCGTCCCCGAGCCCGAAGGAGGCGCGCAGCTCGACCACGACGAGGCGGCGACGCTGCTCCGCGAGGCGCTCGTCGCGCACCTCGACGAGCTCGCGGTCGTGCCGGCGGACGAGCTGCGGCGGACCCGCCGGGCGAAATTCCGCTCGATGGGCGTGCTCGCGCACGTGTAGCGCGACGCGCTCTCCACACTTTCCACAGGCTTATCCCCGGCCCGTAAAGCCGCACTTTGCGGGGAGATCGCCGATTTCGTGCAGTTCGTGTTAAGCGAATCCCGTCCCGCCGGCGGTCTGGAGCGCAAAAACGGGGATCATGGCGCCATGGCAGGGCTCCGGGAGTACCGGCGCAAACGCGACCCGTCGCGAACCCCCGAACCGTTCGGCGGCACGGGCCGCGACGGGCAGCCGGTGTTCGTGATCCAGCGCCACGACGCCCGTCGCCTGCACTACGACCTGCGATTGGAGCGGAACGGCGCGCTCGCGAGCTGGGCCGTGCCGAAGGGGCTACCCCTCCGGGCGGGGGAGCGTCACCTCGCGGTGCACGTCGAGGACCACCCGCTCGACTACGGCTCGTTCGAGGGCGAGATCCCGAAAGGCCAGTACGGCGCCGGGAAGGTGGAGATCTGGGATCGCGGGACGTACGAGCTCCTGGAGGAGAAGTCGAACGGCGGACTGACGTTCCGGCTCGACGGGACCCGCGCGCAGGGCATCTGGACGCTCGTCCCCGCACACCTCGACGGGAAGGAGGAGAACTGGCTGCTCCTCCGCAAGGACGCACCCGCGCCGGTCGAGGAGTCGCTCCGACCGCAGCTCGCCACGCTGACCGACAGCCTGCCGTCCGGCCCCGACTGGCTGTTCGAGCCGAAGTGGGACGGGTACCGCGCGATCGTCGAGGTCGTGGGCGGCGACGTGCGGCTCACCAGCCGGAACGGCAAGGACCTCACGGAGCGGTTCCGCGACGTCGCGCGCGCCGTGAGCAAGGCGGTGCGCACGCCTTCCGCCGTGCTCGACGGCGAGGTCGTCGCACTCGACGAGGAGGGAACGGCCCGCTTCGAGGCGCTCCAGAGCGGCTCGGGGCCGCTCGTCCTGATCGCGTTCGACCTCCTCGAGCTGGACGGGGAACGGGTGTGGGACAGCCCCTTGCGGGAGCGGCGCGCTCTGCTCGAGGAAATGCTCGACCCCGGCGTGCCGGCAGTGCGTATCTCGCCGGCGTTCGAGGACGGCGAGGCGCTTCTCCAGGCGGCCCGCGAGCAGGGCCTCGAGGGCGTCGTCGCGAAGCGCGCCGACATGCCGTACCGGCCCGGACGCCGAACGCCGGAGTGGCGCAAGCTCAAGCTCCGGGCGCAGGAGGACTTCCCGATCGTCGGGTACACGCGCGGCGAGGGCCGCCGCGCGAAGCTCGGGGCGCTGGTGCTGGCGCGTCGCGAGCCGGACGGGCTCGAGTGGGCCGGCAACGTCGGATCGGGAATCGCGGACGGCGAGGTCGAGCGGCTGCTCGCGCTGCTCGAGCCGCTCCGCCGCACCGACTCGCCGCTCGTCCGCACGCCGAGGATGCCACGCGTGCGTGCACGGGACGTCACGTGGGTCGAGCCTGCGCTCGCCGCCGAGGTGACGTACGCGGAGAAGACGCGCGAGGGCCGCCTGCGCGCGCCCGTCTACCTCGGCATCCGCGACGATGTCCCCGTGGAGCGGCCGCCGATCGAGCCGGAGATCCGCCGCGGGCGTCGTGTGCTGCGGCTCTCGAACCTCGACAAGCCGTTCTGGCCCGAGGCGGGCATCACGAAGGGCGACCTGCTCGCGTACTACCGGGACGTCGCGGAGGTGCTCGTCCCTCACCTGCGGGGCCGGCCGTTCACGATGAAGCGCTACCCCGACGGCTGGCAGGGCAAGAGCTTCTTCCAGAAGCAGGCACCGACCCACACGCCGGACTGGATCGCCCGGGCGCCGTTTCCGGCGTCCACGCGTGAGGGCGAGAAGCGGATCATCGACTACGCGCTGATCGACGACGAGCTCGCGCTCCTCTGGGCCGTGAACATGGGCTGCATCGACATGCACGCGTGGGCGTCGCGCGTCGACCGGCCCGACCGGCCGGACTGGGTGATGTTCGATCTCGACCCGTCGGAGGGGTCGGGCTTCGAGGACGTGCTCGAGGTCGCGCTGCTCGTCCGCCAGGCGCTCGACGTGCTCGAGCTCGAGTCCGTGCCGAAGACGAGCGGCTCGCGCGGGATCCACGTGCTCGTGCCGATCACGCGACGGCACGACTTCGCGGAGGTGCGCGAGTTCGCCGGGATCGTCGCAGGCGCGCTCGCCCGTGCGCACCCGGGTCTCGTCACGACCGAGTGGACGAAGGCGAAGCGGAAGGGCGTCCTCGTGGACGCGAACCAGAACGGGCCCGGCAAGACCACCGCGTCCGTCTACTCCGTCCGTCCGCGGGCCGCTGCCTCCGTCTCGGCGCCGCTCCGCTGGGACGAGGTGAAGCCCGGCCTCGACCCTGCCGCGTTCACGATGGAGGCGGTGCTCGAGCGTGTCGGCCGGGAGGGAGATCTCTTCGCCCGTGTCTTGGGCGGCGGGCAGTCTCTCGGTGCGGCGCTTCGCGCGCTTCGCTGAGGCCCGCGACCGTCTTCGAGCGCCGTCGCGCGGTACCGCAATCCGCTTTCGTCCGGCCTGCGTACTGGGACCCAAAGCTTACGAGGAGGGGCTCCATGCGCAAGCTGGTCGTCCTGCTCGCCGTGATCGCGGCGCTCACCGCGGTTCCCGGTGCGCTCGCGTTCCATCACACGGGCCTTCCGTCGACGGCCTGCGCGGCCGAGGCGGCCGGCAGCCCGTCGAACGACAACGGGAACGCGAAGGAGGCGATCACCGCGCACAACCCTGCGCAGGATCTGCCGTCGCCGCCCGTCGGGACGCCCGGTAACGGCCAGGGAGACGGCGGAGAGCACTGCGCGAACGCCTAGTGCCCGTGCGGTCTCGACGGCGCGGTTCACGCGCCGTGTCGTCGAGACCGCACATCGGGGGAAGGGCACTAGCAGCTGCGCCGGGGCCGACCCGTCCGGCCCCGGCGCTTTGCTTTCCCGTATGGCCGCACGACGGGTGCAGGTCTCGGTGATCGGGAGCGGCGCGGCGCACGAGGCCGCCGCGGAGGAGATCGGCCGGCGGCTCGCGGAGCGGGGCTGCGTCGTGGTCACGGGCGGCCTCGGTGAGGTGATGACGTGGGCGCTCCGCGGCGCGAAACAGGCGGGCGGCACGACGCTCGCGATTCTCCCCGGGGAGTCGCCCGCCGAGGCGAGCGAGTGGGCCGACCACGTCGTCGTGACGGGGATCGGCCACGCGCGGAACCTCGCCGTCGCGGCGTCGGGGGACGCGGTGATCGCGGTCGGCGGCAGCTGGGGCACGCTTGCGGAGATCGGGTTCGCGATGCGGCTCGGGCGACCCGTCGTCGTGCTGGAGGGCGGTCCCGCGGTCGAGGGCGTCCCGCGTGCGGCGACGCCCGCCGAGGCGGTCGAGGTGGCGCTCTCCCGGCTCGACCGGTAGCGCAGCCGGAGCGCACGGGCCACGGCGGCTCTCGCCCTCGCCGCCGCCGGGCGCGACCGCGGCCCGGCGTGATCGGTCCAGCGCCCCTAAGGGGGGAAAGGAGGCCCCCTGAGAGCACGATCGCACGAGAGTGCGCGCGTGTCTGTGCCGTATGTATGCCAACTCTGCGCCGTGTCCCTGTCGACGCCGCCGCGGCCGCGGCCCGCGAGGGCGGGGGGCGCCCTAGGCCGTCATCCGCTCGAGCAGCGCGCGGGCGGCGGACTTGTCGAGCAGCTCGTTGAGGTTCCCGCACTTCGGGCTCTGCACGCACGACGGGCAGCCCGAGCGGCACGGGCAGCGCTCGAGCAATCGTGCGGTGTCCGAGGCCCAGTCGCCGAAGCAGTCGAACCCGCGCTCGGTGATCCCCACGCCGCCCGCGTGGCCCTCGTACACGAAGATCGTGGGTAGCCCGGTCTGCTCGTGGACGTTCGTGGACAGGCCGCCGATGTCCCAGCGGTCGCACATCGCGTAGAGGGGCAGGAGCGAGATCAGGGCGTGCTCGGTCGCGTGGAGCGCCGAGACGAGCGTGGGCATCGTGTCGATCCCCTCGAGTAGCCACTCGCCCGGCGAGAACCACACGCCCTCCGTCTCGAACGCCGTCTCGGGCAGCTCGAGCGGGGTCGCGTCGATCACGCTCCCGTCGGCGATCGCCTTCCGCTGGAAGCCGACCACCTGCTCGCTCACCGTGATGCGCCCGTGGAACAGCTCGACGCCCGCGACGCGCCGTGAGCGGAGCGGCTCCGCGATCTCGGTCGCGGTCTCCTTGCGCGCCTGCGTGTACCAGTCGACGGTCACGGGCCGGACCAGCGCCGCCCTCGTCTCGAGGTCGAGCGCCGTGACCCCGTACTGCTCGCCGAGATGGAGGTACACGGCCCCCTCGTGCACGGTCGAGAACGCGCGTTCCTGCTCCGCAGTGCCGAGGACGGCGCCGGTCTCCTCCTCGACGATCACGAACGCGGTCTGGTCGCCGGAGCGGAGCGAGATCCGCGCCGCCGGGGTGTCGCGGCCGCGCCACACGTAGCCGGCCGGCGTCCGTTTCAGCTCCGGGAGGAGCGCGGCACGTTCGAGCGCTTCGGCGCCCAGCACGCCTGCGTCGGCCTCGGTGAGGGGTCCCTCGTAGGCGGCCGCGAGCACGTGTCCGTCGAGGATCCGGGGCGTTGCGTGGTCGATCAGCGCCGCCTCTGCCGTGCGCTCGAGCAGCGCGGGGGGATCGTCGACGAAGAACTGGTCGAGGGCGTCCTCGCTCGCCACGAGCACGGCGAGACCGCGCGACCGGCGCCCTGCACGCCCCCACTGCTGCCTGAGCGAGGCGACCGTGCCCGGGAACCCGACCGAGATCGCGCAGTCGAGCGTGCCGATGTCGATGCCGAGCTCGAGCGCGTCCGTTGCGGTGACGCCGAGCAGCTCACCCTCGACGAGCCGTCGCTCGATCTCGCGACGCTGCTCGGGGGTGTAGCCCGCCCGGTACGGCGCGAGCCGCCGCGCGGTCCCCGGGTCGAGCCGGTCGCTCGCGAACCGGTGGACGAGCTCCGCGGCCTTGCGGCTCTTCGTGAAGCAGATCACGCGCAGGCCCTGCTGGACGAGCCCCGCGACGAGCCTGCTCGCGTCGCCGAGCGGGCTCGCGCGCGTGCCGAGCTCGGCGTCGAGCAGCTCGGGGTTCCAGAGGACGACCTCGCGTTCCGCCCGCGGCGCCGTGTCCGTCGACACCACGCGGACGTCGAGGCCGGTCAGCGCCGACGCGAGCTCGCCCGCGTTTGCAATCGTCGCGCTCGCGAGGACGAACACCGGGTCGCCCCCGTAGGCGAGCGCAAGCCGCCGCAGCCGCCGGAGCACGTTCGCGACGTGCGAGCCGAACACGCCGCGGTAGACGTGCGCCTCGTCGACCACGACGACGCGCAGGTTGTGCAGCACGTCGCCCCAGCGGTCGTGGTGCGGGAGCACGCCCACATGGAGCATGTCGGGATTCGTGAGGATCGCGTTCGCGGTGCGCCGCACGTGCGCACGTTGACCGACAGGCGTGTCGCCGTCGTAGATCGCGGGCCGGAGACCCGGGAGGCGGAGCCGGGCGAGCCAGCGCGCCTGGTCCTGCGCGAGCGCCTTCGTGGGGTAGAGGAAGAGCGCGCGGGCGCTCGGCTCGCGCGCGATCGCGTCGAGGACCGGCAGCGAGAACGCAAGCGACTTGCCGGATGCGGTCGACGTCGTGACGACGACGCTCTGGCCGCGAGCGACCGCTTCCCAGGTCTCGGCCTGGTGCACGTACAGCCCCTCGATGCCGGCGGCCTCGAGCGCGGCCACGACGACGGGATGGAGGTCGCCCGGCAACGGCTCGGTCCGGCCCGCCTGACCCGGGACGAGCCCGCGGTACGACACCTCGGGCGCGTCGAGCAGCGGGTTCCAGGCCGTCGCGCTGGTCAGGGCGTGCCGCCGGCGACCGCCCGCTCGGCCGCCTCCTCGTAGCGTCGCCGTGGCTGCGCGCCGTGGATCGTCTCGCCGGGCTCGCCGCGCGAGAAGACCATCACGGTGGGCAACGACAGGACGCCGTACCGGCCCGGGACAGCGAGGTTCGAGTCGATGTCGAGACGGGCGACGCGCAGGCGACCGGAGTGCCGCCGTTCGAGCTCCTCGAGCCACGGCTCGATCGCCTTGCACGGCTTGCACCAGGGCGCGGTGAACTCGACCACGACCGGCACCTCCGCCTCCAGCACGTCCCGCTCGAACGCCGCGTCGCTCGTCTCGATCACAGCCGCCCCCGAAGCGCCTTCCAGCGGAGCACCGGCACCTGCCGCATCGCCTCCAGGACGATCGCGCTGCTCATCTTCGACTGGCCGACGCGTCGGTCGACGAACGTGATCGGGATCTCCACCACCCGGAAGCCCGCGCGGAGCGCGCGGTACGTGCCCTCGATCTGGAACCCGTAGCCGCGTGCCGCGATCGCGTCGCGGTCGATGGTCTCGAGCACTCCCCGGCGAAAGCACTTGAACCCGCCCGTGAGATCGCGCACGGGGACGCCGAGCACGAGCCGCGCGTACAGCGAGCCGCCGCGCGAGATCAGGCGGCGCGTGATCCCCCAGTTCTCGGTGCCGCCGCCGTCGACCCAGCGCGAGCCGAGCGCGACGTCGGCGCCGTTCTCGCAGGCGGCGATCAGCCGCGGCACATCCCCGGGGTCGTGCGAGAAGTCGCAGTCCATCTCGAGCACGAGCTCCGCGTCCGTCTCGAGCGCCCGCGCGAACCCCGCGAGGTACGCGCGGCCGATGCCCTCCTTCCGCGGCCTGTGCAGCACGCCGAGCCAGGGCAGCTCCCCGGCAAGACGGTCGGCGAGCTCGCCGGTCCCGTCCGGCGAGCCGTCGTCGATCACGAGCACGCGGTCGCGCGAGGCGTCGAGCACCTCCCCGAGCGCGCGCACGAGCGGCTCGAGATTCTCACGCTCGTCGTAGGTCGGCACGCAGACGACGGCCCGCACGGTCACGCACCGGAGTCTGCCCACGGGACGCGACGAGCAGCGTTCTGAGGAGCCCCGAGGAGAGCCACAGGAATGGGGTGCGGCGGCGAAGCCTCCGCTTGGCGGACAAACCTATGATCCGCGGATGCCGCCGCTTCCACGGAACAGCGACGTGGCGGACGCGCTCGAGGACCTCGCGGACGTCTCGGAGATCCTCGGCGAGCAGGGGTTTCGCGTGCTCGCCTACCGCCGCGCCGCGACCCGTATTCGCGAGACCGCGGCGTCGATCGCCGAGCTCGCGCTCGCAGGACGCGCCAAGGAGCTTCCCGGCATCGGCGCGACGATCGAGGCGAAGATCGTGGAGCTCGCGGAGACCGGCAGCATGGCCGCGCTCGAGAAGCGTCGCGCGGAGGTCCCGGACGAGGTCACGCAGTTCCTCAGGCTTCCCGGTCTCGGCCCGAAGACCGCCGCGCGCATCTGGCGCGAGCTCGGCGTGACCACGCTCGAGGAGCTCCGCGCGGCGGCCGAGCAGCAGCGGGTCCGGACGCTGCAGGGTCTCGGTGCGAAGAGCGAGGAGCGGATCCTCGGCGCGCTCGCGAAGGGCTTCGGGCCCGAGCCAGAACGCCGGGGCCTGCTCGGCGTGGGGCTGCCGGTCCTGCGTGAGGTGGTGGCCGCGCTGCGCGAGCATCCGGCGGCCGTCGAGGTCTCCGAGGCAGGCAGTGTCCGACGCGGCCGCGAGACCTTCCGCGACCTCGACGTGATCGCGACCGCGAGCGACCCCCCAGCGCTGATCGAGCACTTCGTGACCCTCCCGTGGGTCCTGGAGATCGCAGCGCACGGCGACACGAAGGCGACGGTGGTGACGAAGCAGGGTCTCCGCATCGATCTCCGCGTCGTGCCGCCCGAGGACTTCGGCAGCCTGCTCCAGCACTTCACGGGCTCGAAGAACCACAACGTCGCGCTCCGGGAGGACGCCCAGCGGCGCGGGCTCTCGATCTCCGAGTACGGCGTCATGGTCCTCGAGACCGGCGAGGTGCACCGCTTTCGCACGGAAGCCGAGCTCTACGACTTCCTCGGCTACGCCTGGATCCCGCCCGAGCTCCGGGAGGACGCCGGAGAGCTCGCCGCCGCACGGAACGGGTCGCTGCCGGCGCTCGTCGAGGTCGGCGACCTCGTCGGAGAGCTCCACTGTCACTCGACCTGGTCGTGGGACGGTCGCTCGACGATCGAGGAGATGGCGCGTGCCGCGCGCGCGCGGGGTGACCGGTTCCTCGCGCTCACCGACCACTCGCACTACCTGCGGGAGGGCCGCATGGAGGCGCAGTGGCGCGAGATCGACGAGGTGAACGAGCGCGTGAAACCGTTCCGCGTCCTCCGGGGCGTCGAGGCGAACATCCGCCCGGACGGGTCGATCGACGTCGCGGACGAGATGCTCGCCGAGCTCGAGTGGGTGGTCGCGTCTCTCCATACCGCGTTCGACAGGAGCCCGACCGAGCGCGTCCTCGCCGCGCTCGACCACCCGCACGTCGACTCGATCGGCCACCTGACCGGACGCAAGCTCAACAAGCGGTCGGGCGCCGAGATCGACGTCGAGCAGGTCGTCGCGCGTGCCGTGGAGACCGGCACGGCGCTCGAGATCAACAGCCAGCCGGACCGGCTCGACATGCGCGACGTCCACGCACGTCTCGCCGGCGAAGCGGGCGTGCTTGTGCCGATCACGACCGACGCCCACTCCGAGGCCGCGCTCGGCTACCGCGAGCTCGGCGTCGCCCAGGCGCGCCGTGCGTGGCTGACGAAGGAGCAGGTGCTGAACACGCGGCCGTGGCGCGAGATCTCGAGCCGCCGCCGCTAGGGGTCTGTCCGGAAAGTCGAACAGGACGCCTGACAGGCGTCACGTGTCGCGATGCAGCGTCCTCGGTCGCCCCGATACGTTCCAGTATCGAGGCTCCCTGCGTCCTCGCCTCGCGGCACGTGCCGCGTGTCATCCATCGTGCCCACTTTCCGGACAGGCCCCTAAGCGTCAGAGCGCCCGCAGCAGCGCGAGCACGCCTGCCGGGCCGTCGACGACGACGTCCGCCGAAGCGAGAAGTGCGGGCGGAGCCTCGGGCGAGTCGACCGCCACCCGGACGCCGAGCTCGAGCCCGTCGAGGCCCGTGAACGCATCGAGGTCGGTCGCGTCGTCGCCCGCGTAGAGCGCGCGCGTCACGGCCGCCCGGGCGACGAGTGCGGCCACCGCGGTTCCCTTGTCGGCCTCGACCGGGGGGCGCACTTCGAGCACCATGCGGCCCCAACGGGGAACGAGACCTTCCGTCCGTGCGGCGGCGGCCACGCGCGTCAGGTAGGCGCGCGCCGCGGCCTCGTCGTCGGCGCGGCGGAAGTGGAACGAGACGCTGAGTGGCTTCCGCTCCGCCGGCCAGTCGACGCCCGAGGCGAACGCCGCCATCCGGTCGGCCCAGCCCCGGGCCTCGGGCGCCAGCTCGAGGCCGTGCTCGCCGACCAGGGCGACACCCGGCACCCCGACGAGGCGCTCGACCTCTTCGCCGGGCCGGCCGCTCACGCACGCGACGAGTGCGTAGCGGGAGGCGAGGCGCGCGAGCTCACGGCGGGTCTCGTCCGGGACGGCTGCGTTCTCGGGCCGCGACACGATCGGCGCGAGCGTGCCGTCCACGTCGAGGAGAATCGCGGCCCGCTGCGGCTCCGCCGCGAGCCGCTGCAGCAGGTCGCCCGACACAGCCGCCTAGGATACGGCGGGTGCGTCCCGAACCCGCCCCTCGGTGATCGCGCGCCTCGTCCTCATCGGCCTCGTGGCCGGCGTGTTCTCGACGGTGTTCGGGGTCGGCGGCGGGATCGTGGTCGTGCCGCTCCTCGTCGGGCTCGTGCGCATGCCCACCCATTCCGCTGCGGCGACCTCGCTGGGCGCGATCCTCATCACCGCGACCGCCGGCGCCGTGCTCTACGCCGCCCGGGGCGAGGTCCGGCTCGAATACGCGGCGCTCGTCGGGCTCCCGGCCGTCGCCGGCGCCGTCGTCGGCGCGCACGTCCAGCAGCGGATGTCGGGTCGCGTGCTGACGCTTGCGTTCGCCGGGCTGCTCGCGGTGATCGGCGTCAGGCTGGTCGTCCAATGAGCGGGTGGGAGATACCGGCGGCGTTGTGCCTCGGCCTCGCCGCCGGGGTGCTCTCCGGGGTGTTCGGTGTCGGAGGCGGGATCCTGTTCGTCCCGACGCTGCTCCTCCTCGGCCTCGACCAGGTCGAGGCGTCGGCGACGTCGCTCCTCGCGATCGTCCCCACCGCCGCCGCAGGGGTGCTGCGCCAGCGCGGGTACGGGAACTTTCGGGCGCGGCCGGCGCTCGTCGTCGGCGCGGTGTCGATCGCCGGCGCGGAGCTCGGCGTGCAGATCGCGACGCGGCTCGA
Source organism: Gaiella sp. (assembly GCA_035706725.1). Taxonomy (GTDB): domain Bacteria; phylum Actinomycetota; class Thermoleophilia; order Gaiellales; family Gaiellaceae; genus Gaiella. The sequence continues at coordinate 22,811 of DASSUT010000254.1, forward strand.
CGAGGACGTCCTCCGCCGTGCCTTCGGCGTGCTGCTCCTGCTCGTCGCGCTCCGCCTGGCCTTCACGGGCGCACGCGCGCCGCGGCGCTACCCTGACGTGTCGTGAGGAGCGCCCGCGCACCGCTCGTGCTCGTCCTCGCGCTCGGGGTGCTCGTCGCCGGAGTCGCGGGCGCCGCGCCGGACGACTCGACCGCGACCACGACGGGGGCGACCGCGCTCGTCGCGTCGGTCACGCTTCCGGGCCAGCCCGCGAGCTCGACCGGTCAGCTCGAGGCGCCGCCGACGGCGAGCGCCGGGGGGCCGTTCTCGTACCCCGAGGACGGGTCGGCGCTCCGGATCGGGGCGTCGTCGGCGAGCGTCACGGCGCAGGCAGGCACGTCGTCGTCCGCCGAGGGAACCGTGCGTGCCATCGGCGTCTCGCTGCTCGGCGGCGAGATCGTGGCGGACACGGTGTCGATCCGCGCGGGCGCAGCGGCCGGCGTCGCAGGCGCGACCGCGGACGTCGGCTCGTCCGAGATCACCGGTCTCGTCGTGCTCGGACAGCCCGTCGGCACGACCACGAGCGCCCAGCTGCCGCTCGCCGACTGGGGCACGCTCGACGTGCTGGTCTCGACGAGCTCCACCGCGCCCGGGACGCCCCGCTCTGGCTCGAGCTCGATCACCGGCATCCGCGTGAGGCTGATCTCGGAGCACAACGGCCTGCCCGCAGGGTCGGAAATCGTCGTCGGAGCGGCGACGGCCGAGGCGGTCGCGGTGCCGACCCCCGCAGCGCCGATCCCCCACGGGACGGCCGGCGGCGGAGGAGGCGCGGACAAGGGCGGCGGAGCCGTCGCGGGAGGAGGAGCGACGACCGGACGGCAGCTCCCGGGTCAGCGGCCGGCATCCGCGCCGCGCCCGGCGGCGCACCCGTCTCCCTCCGCACCGCGCGAGCCCGGGCGCTCGATCCCCGGGGTTCCGCCCGAGCTCGTGAAGCCCGCGCCGGAGGTCACCGCGCGACTCAGCCAGGGCGGTTACGTATTCCCGCTGTTCGGCCCCGCCGCGTTCGGCGACACGTTCGGCGCGTTCCGCGGCGACGTCGCAGGCAAATGGCACCACGGCGAGGACATTGTGGCCCCGCTCGGCACCCCGGTCCTCGCCGTCGCGGACGGCACGCTGTTCTCGGTCGGCTGGAACGACATCGGAGGCTGGCGGCTCTGGCTGCGCGATCGCGCGGGGAACGAGTTCTACTATGCGCACCTGAGCGCGTACTCGCCCATCGCGACCGACGGGCGCACCGTGAGGGCGGGCGAGGTGCTCGGCTTCGTGGGCAACTCCGGCGACGCGGACGGGGGCGTGACCCACCTCCATTTCGAGATCCACCCCGTCGACCTGGTGCACCTCGGCTACGACGGCGCGGTCGCGCCGTATCCCTTCCTCGTCGCGTGGCGGCGGGCCGACGACGTGTCGTTCGCGACCGGCCGGCAGTACGTGCCGACGGCGGGCGGCGCTGCGCCGGTCGCGCTCGCGCGCGCGGGCGCGGTCCTGCTCGAGTCGACCGACATCTCGGCATCGAGCGGTCTCGTTCCGGGCGCGCTGAAGCGGGCGCTCGCGTCACGCGAGGCCCGCCCCAACCGCACTCCTTGAGCCGTAGGGCCTAGCTCTTCGAGGCCCTCGTGCCGGCCTTGCCGGACGAGGCCCCGACAGGCTCCTCGCCTGCGGGCTCGGACGGCTCCCCGTTCGCGGGCGCCATGCCATCCGGCGGAGCGTACGACTCGAGGGGCTCGAGGTCGTCGCTGCCCGCGATCATGTCGAGGATCTTCTCGCGCGTCTGCGGGCCCGTCCACGGGTTGTAGAGGATCCCCGCCACGATCCCGGCGAGGATCAGCATCTTCCGGCCCTTGTGGCTCTTCTTCTTCGTGCCCTGGAGCGTGCCGGCGGCGCTCGTGAGGTCCTCGAGCGCGCGCTTCATGTGCTCCTGCGCCTTCTTGTCGGTCGCGAGGTTGCGCGCCGAGGCCGCCACGCCGTCGCCCTTCGTGAGCGGCCCGTAGAGCTCGCGGGCCGCGGAGAGCGCGTCCTTCAGGTCCTTCCGGAACTCCTCGTCGCGAAGGGCGCGCTCGAGATACGGCCTGACCGCCTCGAACGTGTCCGCCACCTTCGCCGCTTGCTTCTTCGCCATCGCGGCATTCCTTTCGTCTCGGGAGGGTTTCTGAAGTATTACCCGGCTCGCGCGCCTCTAGGCTTCGAGGCGTGTCGACCGTGAAGCGAATCGCGCTCGTCGCGGCCGCCGCCGTCTCCGCGGTCGCATACGTCTGGGTCGCGGCGGTCCGGGCGGTACCGGGCGTCAGGCGGCGGAAGGCGGCCGCGCGGGCCGGCCGATTCAGGGACGCCGCTGCGGGGCGTCGCGACTACGATCGCCCGTCATGAAGGGACTCGTCTGCGCGGGCGGTGAGGCGACGCGCCTCGGCGAGCTGACCCGCGTCGCGAACAAGCACCTGCTGCCCGTCGGCAGCTGGCCGATGATCTACTACCCGCTCCAGCTCCTCGAGCGGGCGGGCATCGAGAGCGTGCTCGTCGTGACCGGCAAGGGTCACGCCGGCCAGATGATCGACCTCCTCGGCGACGGCCGCCTCGACGAGCGCGGGTCGGACGCGCCGCTGCTCTCGCTCGACCTCACGTACAAGGTGCAGACTCGCCCTGGGGGGATCGCCCAGGTCGTGGGCATGGCGCGCGACTTCGCCCAGGGCGAGAGCCTCGTGGTCGTGCTCGGCGACAACATCTTCGAGCGTTCGCAGGCCGCGGCGATCGCCGCCTGGGCGGGACGGCCCGGCCGTGCGCAGATCTTCGTCAAGGACGTGCCCGACCCCGAGAACTTCGGGGTCGTCGTCTACGACGGCGACGGTGGCGTCTCCGACATCGTCGAGAAGGCCGGGATCGTCGACACGCGGTACGAGAAGCCGCCGTCGAGCGACGCGGTGGTGGGCCTGTACTGCTTCCCGCCCGACGTGTTCGACGTGATCGCGTCGCTCGAGCCTTCGCGTCGCGGCGAGCTCGAGATCACGGACGTCAACCGGCACTACGCGGTCGAGGGGAGGCTCGACGTCGTCCAGGTCGAGGGCTGGTGGGAGGACGCGGGCAAGCACTGGACGCACCTCGCGGACATCGGCAGGCGCGTCGAGGAGACCGGGGCGAACAGGTGAGCGTCGACGGCGTCCTCCGCATTCCGCTCGAGCGCTTCGCGGACGAGCGGGGCTGGTTCTGCGAGCTCCGGCGCGACAGCACGCTCCCGCGGCGGATGGCGCAGACGAACCTGAGCTTCTCGCGGCAGGGCGTGATCCGCGGGCTTCACTACCACGAGCGCGGCCAGGACGACCTGTTCGCGTGCCTTCGGGGCACCGCGCGCGTCGTGATCCTCGACCGCGCGACAGGGGCGACGTTCACGGAGGACATCGGTGACGAGAACCCCGTCGCGATCTACGTGCCCGGGCGCCACGCGCACGGCTTCGAGGCGCTCAGCGACCTCCTGTTCTGCTACCACGTGACGGAGGAGTACGATCCCGCCGACCCCGACGAGCAGGGGATCGCGTGGGACGATCCCCGCGTCGCGCACCTGTGGAGCACCACGACACCGATCCTCTCGGCCCGCGACGCCGCACCCTGATCACGGGCGCCGGCGGCCAGCTCGGCCGCGCGCTCGAGGTGGCGTTCGCGCAGGACGACGTGCTCGCTCTCGACCGCCGCGCGTGGGACGTCCGCGACGAGCCACCGCCGCTGCCGTGGACGCCCGACCTCGTGCTCCACGCCGCGGCGTGGACGGACGTGGACGGGGCCGAAGGAGATCCGCAGAGCGCCGCCGCGACGAACGTCGGCGGCACCGCGCACGCCGCCTCGCTCGGCGCCCCGGTCGTGGCGTACTCGACCGACTACGTGTTCGACGGCAGAAAGGGTGACGCCTACGTCGAGTCCGACCCTCCCGGCCCGCTCTCGGCGTACGGCCGCACGAAGCTCCACGGGGAGGGCGCCGCCGGAGACCGGGCCTGGGTCGTCCGCTCCTCGTGGCTCTTCTCCGCGACCGGTCACAACTTCGTGCGCACGATGTTGCGCCTCGGGGCGGAGCGCGACGAGGTGTCGGTCGTCGCCGACCAGCGCGGCTGCCCGACCTACGTCGGCCATCTCGCGACGGCGACCCGGGAGCTCCTCGCCGCCGATGCCCCGTTCGGCGTGTGGCACCTCGCCGCCGCCGGCGACTGCACGTGGGCGGAGCTCGCGGAGGCGATCTTCGAGGACGCCGGGCTCGCCTGCCGCGTCCGGCGGATCAGCTCGGCGGAGTTCGGCGCCCGCGCCGTGCGGCCCGCCAACTCGGTGCTCCGGAGCGAAAAGGGCGCGCCGGTGCTCCCGCACTGGCGGGAAGGGCTCCAGGCCTGCCTCGACGATCTCGCCGCCCAGGCCGTCTAGGGGCAGTTGCCGCGGCGGGCACGTCGCTACCCTTCTGCGGATGCGCGTGCTCGTCACCGGCGGCGCCGGGTTCATCGGCTCGCACTTCGTCAAGCGGCTCGTGGCGAACGGCGAGGACGCGGTCGTGCTCGACAAGCTGACGTACGCGGGTAATCCGGCGAACCTCGAGGGCACGGGCGTGGAGCTCGTGGTGGGCGACATCGCCGACCCCGACGCGGTCGCACGTGCCGCCGCGGGGTGCGAGGCGGTCGTCAACTTCGCGGCGGAGACGCACGTGGACCGCTCGATCCTCGGACCGAAGGAGTTCGTTTCCACGGACGTGCTCGGGACAATGACCCTGCTCGAGTGGGCCCGTGCGCACGACGCACGGTTCGTCCAGGTCTCGACCGACGAGGTGTACGGCGATCTGGAAGCCGGCGGCCGCTCGACCGAGGGCGACCCGCTCCGCCCCTCGAGCCCGTACAGCGCCGCGAAGGCGGGCGGCGACCTCCAGGTGCTCGCGTACGTCCGCACGTACGGCGTGCGTGCGTCCATCACGCGCGGCGCGAACACGTTCGGCCCGAACCAGTACCCGGAGAAGCTCGTTCCGCTGTTCGTCACGAACGCGCTCGACGGGGAGTCGCTCCCCGTCTACGGCGACGGCATGCAGGTGCGCGAGTGGCTCCACGCGGAGGACCACTGCGCGGCGGTCGACCTCGTGCTGCGCGAGGGCGCGCCGGGCGAGATCTACAACGTCGGCGGCGAGGAGCACGTGAACCTCGAGGTGACCCACCGGATCCTCGAGCTCACCGGCGCCGACCCGGCGCTCGTCCGCCATGTCGAGGACCGCGCGGGGCACGATCGGCGCTACGCGCTCGACGACACGAAGCTCCGAACGCTCGGCTGGCGGCCGGAGCACTCGTTCGGCGAGGCCGGACTGCCCGAGACGGTCAGCTGGTACCGCGACAACCGGGCCTGGTGGGAGCCGATCAAGACCGGCGAGTACCGCCGCTACTACGAGGAGCAGTACGCCGGGCGGTTACGGGCCTGACGGCCCACAACCGCCTCTGACCCCCGGTCGGACGTGCGCCGCGCATTCCTCGCCCTCCTCGTCGCCACGCTCGCAGCCGCTCTCGCGTGCACCACTTTTGCTGCGCCGCAGGCACCGACCGTGTTCGTCCTCTCCGGGGGTGGGTGGGGACACGGAGTCGGGATGAGCCAGTGGGGCGCCTTCGGTCAGGCGAAGGCGGGACGCGACTACCGCACGATCCTCGCGTACTACTACCCGGGCACGGCGCTCGGCCCCTCGCCGGTCGCGGTCCCGCCGAAGCTGCGCGTCCTCGTCGGCGACGGGCTCTCCTCGCTCACCGTGACGGCCGCCGGCGGGCTCGTGCTCGTCGACGCGGCCGGGACACGAGTCCGACTCCCGGGCGGCAGCGTGACTCTCCGGCCGGGCCTGCGGCTGCGAGCCGAGCCCGGGGCGCCGCCCGAGCGGCTCCGTGACCCCGTCACCCTCCGGGCGGTCGGCGGCGGTCGGCTGACCGTGGGTGACAAGGCGTACCGCGGAGCCCTGCGCGTGGTGAAAGCAGCCGAAAAGCTGCAGCTCGTGAACGTCGTCGCGCTCGAGTCGTACCTGCTCGGCGTCGTGCCCGGCGAGATGCCGAAGGACTGGCCGCTCGACGCGCTCAAGGCGCAGGCGGTTGCGGCGCGTACCTACGCGATCGCGAACCTCGTCACCGGACGGGCCTTCGACCTGTACTCGGACGCGCGCAGCCAGCTCTACTACGGCGCCGACGCCGAGGCGCCCGGCCCGACGAGGGCCGTCACGGAGACGCGAGGGCAGGTCCTGAGCTTCGGCGGCGCTCCGGCCCAGACGTTCTACTTCTCGTCGAGCGGCGGCCGGACGCTCAGCGCCCTCGACGCATTCGGGGAGGACCTGCCGTACCTCGTCTCGGTCGCGGACCCGTGGGACGAGGTCTCTCCGAACCACCGCTGGGCCACCCAGGTCATGAGCGGCGCTGCGCTCGCCCGCAAGCTGGGGCTGAAGGCTGCCGTGACCGACGTCGCGTACGAGTCGGGCACGCAGGGCACCCCGGCGTCGCTCCGCCTCGGCACGAGCGCGGGCGCCTCCGTGGACGAGCGCCTGTCGGACCTCCGCAATCGGCTCGGGCTCAAGTCCCTGGAGTTCCGACTCGGCGTGCTGCGCCTCGACCCCCCCGACCCGGCAACCCGTCCGTCCGCGGCCGTGCGGCTCACCGGTGTCGCCCGTGACGTGCCGGACCCCAGGCTCGAGCGACGCACCGCGGACGGCGACTGGGTCGCGGTCGCGCGGATCGCCCCGACTGCCGACGGCACCTTCGCGGTCAAGATTCGCGCAGCGGCGACGACCGCCTATCGGCTCACCGCCGACGGCCTTGCGGGGCCGCTCGTGACGCTGCGGATCGCGGCGTGAGCCTCCGTCGCGCCCTGGGGGTGCTCGGGGTGCTCACCGCGCTCGCGCTGCCCGGTCACGCTCTCGCCGGCCCGCTCCACGTCGGCGTCGAGCCCGGGGTCGACCCCCGGGCCGTCGCGGCGGTGATCGAGCGGACGACGGGGGCTCACGCGCGGGTGCTGGACGGCCTCGACGCGCTCGCGGTCGACGCGTCTCCGGCACGCGTCCGACACATGCCCGGGGTCGCCTGGGTCGAGCCGGCCGTCGTCCGCCGGCTTGCGTTCACGCCGGACGACCCGCTCGCCGGGCGTCAGTGGTACGCGACCGCGACACGCGCATACGACGCCTGGGACGCGGTGCCGCCGCTCGCTCCCGTGCGGGTCGCGGTGATCGACTCGGGGATCGATCTCGGCCACCCCGACCTCGCCCCGCGCATCGTCGCCGCGAAGAGCTTCGTGGGTGGAAGCGCGCAGGACACACGCGGGCACGGAACGATCGTCGCGGGCATCATCGCCGCCGAGGTCGACAACGGTCGTGGCATCGCCGGGCTCGCCCCCGCCGCGCAGCTCCTCGTCGCGAAGGTCGTCGCCGACAACGGCACGATCTCGGTCGAGGCCGAGGCCGAGGCGATCCGCTGGGCCGTCGACCACGGGGCGCGCGTCCTCAACATCTCGCTCGGCGGCCTGCGCGACCCGCGCGACCCGAGCGAGGACACGTTCTCGCGCCTCGAGCAGCAGGCGGTCGCGTACGCCGTGCGGCACGGCGCGGTGATCGTTGCCGCGGTCGGCAACGCCGACCAGGCGCCGCGTACCCCGTGGCGGTACGCCAGCTACCCGGCCGCCCTACCGCACGTCCTCGGCGTCAGCGCGCTCTCGCGGAGCGGTGGATCGCCCGCGTTCTCGAACCGAGACGCGGTGTACAACGACGTCGCCGCGCCGGGCGAGGACATCTTCTCCACGTTCCCCCGCCGTCTCACGTCGGAGCGGTCCGAGTGCGCGGACCAGGGCTTCACGACGTGCGCCACCGATCAGTTCCGGCCTCCGGAGGGCACGTCGTTCGCCGCGCCGCAGGTGAGCGCCGCCGCGGCGAACCTGCTGGGCGTCCGCCCCTCCCTGCGGCCGGAGCAGGTCGTCACGCTCATCGAGCGCTGGGCGCAGGACGCCACGCCGGCCTCCGGCTGCTCCCGCTGCAGCGTCGGCCGCGATGCGCTGACCGGCTGGGGCCAGCTGGACGTCTCGGCAGCGGTGGCGGCGCTCGTGGGGCCGCTTCCGCCGCGGGACGCCAACGAGCCGAACGACGACGCGGGCGCCGACGCCTACCGGCTCTACTACCGCCCTGCCGCGAAGACCCGTGTCGTTCGCGCGTCGGTCGACTTCTGGGACGACCAGGACGACGTGTACGCGGTCCGCCTGAAACGTGGCCAGAAGCTCTACGCCTCGCTCGTCCCGGCCGGATCGCCCGACGTCGTGCTGGCGCTGTGGCGACCGTCGACGGTGTCGGTCACCGACCTCGCGCACCAGGACCTGCGCGTCCGGCTCTCCGACCGTCCCGGGCGCCGCGAGCGTCTGGCGTTCACCGCCCCGGCCGACGGCTGGTATCCGCTCCAGGTGCGCCTCACCGCGCCGAGCCCCGACCCGGTCCCGTACCAGCTGTCGATCGTTCGCGTGGCCTGACCCCTCGCCCGGAGCGGCGAGAGACTAGGCGTCCGCCCACCGTCCCTGCACGTGCTTCGACACTGCTGAGGCGATGCTGGAAGGGAGCGCGTTCCGATCCAACTGACGCACGTCCGAGCCATCGCCCGGAGCGAGACCGAGTCAGGCTTCGAGCAGCTCGTCGGACGGAACGTCGCGCAGCACGCGGGCCGGGCTGCCCACGACGACCTTTCGCGCGGGGACGTCCTTCGTGACGACCGCGCCCGCGCCGACGAACGCCTCCTCGCCGACCTCGATCCCCGGACAGAGGATCGCCCCGCCGCCGACGCGCGCCCCGCGGCGGATCGTGGGCCCCTTCATCAGCTCGAGCCGGCGCTCCGTCCGGCCCATGAAGTTGTCGTTGGTCGTGACCACGCACGGCGCGACGAACACGTCCTCCTCGAGCGTCGAGTACGCGGTCACGTACGCGTCCGCCTGGATGCGGGTCCGCGCGCCGATCGTGGTGTCGTTCTCGACGAGCGCGCCGCGGCCGATCACGACGTCATCGGCGACCGTCACGCGCTCCCGCACGCAGGACTGGTCGCCCACGATGACGCGTGCGCCGAGGGTCGAGCCCGCGAACACGATCGCCCCGGTCGAGATCACGCTGCCCTCGCCGACGACCGTGGGCGCGAGGGGCTCGCGCTTCGCGGTCGAGCGCGGCGAGAGCGTCGGCTGCTTGCCGACGACGGCGTGCTCGAGGACACGGACGCCGTCGCCGAGCACGGTGCCCGGGTGGACGACCGCCGTGGGGTGGACCTCAGCGGCCATGGCGGAGGCTCTCGGTCAGTCGGTCGAGCGCCCGGACGACAGCGACCCCGTCGCGGGCCTCGCGGTGGTCGCCCGGCCCGGTGCGCACGAGCTCGAGGAAGTGCTCGAGCTCGAGCCGAAGCGGCTCGTCGTTCGCGATCTTGGGGCTGTAGATGTCGCCGGTGCGGGTGCGCCACTCGCCGTAGCTCTCGGTCGGCTCCCACGGCGCCTTCTCGTACACGGTGACCTTGCGCTCGAGCTCCATGTCGTCGAACACGACCATTTTCTCCCGCCCGACGACGGTCATCCTCCGCATCTTGTGGGGGTCGAGCCACGAGAGGTGCATGTGGGCCACCTTCCCGGACGGAAACCGCAGAAAGCAGAAGACGACGTCCTCGATCCCCGGCTGGAGGTAGTCCATGCCGTGCGCCACCGCCTCGGTCGGCTCCTCGCCGAGCAGCCACAGGATCACGGAGAGGTCGTGCACTCCGAGCGACCACAGTGCGTTCTCGTTCGAGCGGATCACGCCGAGGTTCTGACGGTTGCCGTACACGGCGGCCACCTCCCCGAGCGCCCCCGCGTCGACGAGCTCCTTCACGCGCACGAGGCCCGGGTGGTAGAGGAGCAGGTGCCCCGGCATCAGCACGAGGTTCCGCTGCTGCGCGAGCGCGAGCAGCTCCTCCATCTCCTCGCCGCGCATCGCGGGCGGCTTCTCGACGAACACGTGCTTTCCGGCCTCGAGCGCCTGCTTCGCGAGCGTGTGGTGGGTCGGCACCGGCGTCGCGATCGTGACCGCGTCCACGGCGTCGTCGGCGAGCGCCTCCTCGAACGAGGCGGTCGTCCGCGCGTCCGGGTAGCGGCGCGCGTACTCGTCCCGGCGCGCGTCGTCGACGTCGCAGACCCACGTGAGGTCGGCGATCTCACCGATCACGCGGGCGACGTTCCTGCCCCATCCTCCGACGCCCGCGTGGGCGACCCGGATCGGCGTCACAGCTTCCAGATCTTCTCGCTCGCGACGCCTGCGCGGCCCGTGGCGTTGCGCAGGTCGACCACGAGCCGCGCGTCGCGGACGAGCTGGGCGTAGTCGACCGCCGTGTGCGCCGTTGCGATGACGACCGCGTCGTACCGGGCGGGCTCCAGCGGCACGGACTCGAGCGCGATGCCGTTGGTCGCGAACGACGGGACGAAGGGATCGTGGTACGCGACGTTCGCGCCCGCATTCTGGAGGAGCTCGATCACCTTCACCGCGGGAGACTCGCGCCAGTCGGAGATGTCCGCCTTGTAGGCGACGCCGAGCACGAGGATGCTGGAGCCCGCGACCGACCTGCGTGCGCCGTGGTTCAGCGCCTGCGAGACGCGGGAGCGGCAGTAGTAGGGCATGTTCTGGTTGACCTCGCCCGCGAGCTCGATGAAGCGGGTCGAGAAGTCGAACTCGCGCGCCTTCCACGTGAGGTAGAACGGGTCGATCGGGATGCAGTGGCCGCCGAGCCCAGGCCCCGGCTGGAACGGCATGAACCCGAACGGCTTCGTCGCGGCCGCGTCGACGACCTCCCAGATGTCGATCTCCATCCGGTCGCAGAGCTGCGCGAGCTCGTTGACGAGCGCGATGTTGACGGAGCGGAAGATGTTCTCGAGCAGCTTCGTCAGCTCGGCGGCGTCCGGTGACGACACGCGGTGCACCTGCTCGACGGCGGTGAGGTAGAGCGCGGCCGCGGCCTCGGTGGAGGCCGTGTCGATCCCGCCGACGACCTTCGGGACCGTCTTCGTCGTCCAGTCGACCCGTCCGGGGTCGACGCGCTCCGGCGAGAACGCGAGGTGGAAGTCCTTGCCCGCGACGAGCCCGGACTCGCGCTCGAGGATCGGCATCAGCTCCTCGCGGGTCGTCCCGGGGTACGTCGTGGACTCGAGTACGACGAGCTGCCCGGGCCGGAGCCTGCGGCCGATCTCGGCGCCGGCGTCCAGGACGATCGAGAGGTCCGGCTCGCGCTGGCGCGTGAGCGGCGTCGGGAGTGCGAGGAGGATCGCGTCGACCTCGCGGAGCACGTCGTAGTCGCTGGTCGCCCCGAGGCCTCGCTCGGAGACGAGCCGGCTGAGCGTCTCGGAGGGGACGTCCTCGATGTAGCTCTCGCCGCGCCGCAGCCGCTCGACCCGTGCCTGGTCGACGTCGACGAGCACGACGCGTCTGCCCGCGTCGGCGAACACCTGCGCCAGCGGAACCCCGACGTAGCCGGCGCCGACGATCGCGATCTCGTACGCGTCGGTCGCCGGTCCGTCGGCCGTCTCGACGCGCGGCTCCGCGCCCTCGACCCCCGCCGCGGATGTCGCCTCCGGGCCGCTCACAAGGCGGGATCGTAGCGACGCGGGTGGTCTCGGAACACCGTGTCACGCATCACGTCGGCTGTCTCGTCGTCGCCGCGTCGAGGGGGCCGGCGGACAACGCTTGTGGTGAATCACCACAAGCGTTGTCAGACCGCCGTCCGGTCAGCCGGTGACGGACTCGTCGCTCTGGAAGAGGCTGAAGTCGTTCCCCTCGGTGTCCGCGCAGTGGCTGAACCAGCCGACGTGCGGAATCGGCATCTTGTCGTCGGCCGTGCCGCCGTGCTCGCGGACCTTCGCGATCGAGGCGTCGATGTCGTCGGTGTCGAAGTACACGACGATCCCGAACGGGCCCTCCGAGGACAGCACGGCGCCGCCCTGGTCCTCGCCGGTCCTGACCATGTAGTACTCGAGCTCGGGCATCGCGGAGTCGCCGAAGTCCCAGCCGAACACGCCGCTCCAGAACCCCTTCGCCCTGCCGGTGTCGCTCGCGGGGAGCTCGAAGTGCACCATCTTTCCCGGCATCTCTGCCTCCTCTCAGCGCTTCGCCACATCATGCACGGAGGCGAGCCGTGCAGCGATGCGGGGCGCCGTGCGGCCGTCCCCGTACAGGGCCGGTGCGCCGACGGGAAAGGCAGCGCCGCGCACGGCCGCCGCGATCGCGTCGGGATCGTCGTCGACCAGCGCGTTCGCGCCCTGCTCCACGGTGTCGACCCACTCGGTGGAGGGGCGCATCGTGACGCACGGCACGCGGTACCAGTACGCCTCCTTCTGGAGCCCGCCCGAGTCGGTCGCGATCACGCGGGCCTGCGAGGCGGCCGAGGCGAACGCGAGGTAGCCGAGCGGCTCGCGGAGCTCGACGTTCGGCCCGACCTGGATCTCGGCCTTGCGGAGCGTCTCGGCGGTCCGCGGGTGGGCAGGGAGGACGACCGGCTCGTCGAGCTGCGAGAGGCCGGCCATGATCCGCCGCAGCCGCTCGGGACGCACGTTTGCCTCCCGGTGGACGGTCGCGACCACGTACGTCCCCGTCGGATGCGGCGGCGGCACGCGGTCGCGGGCGATCGGCGCGAAGCGCAGCGTCGCGTCCGCCATCACGTCGCCCACGACCTCGACGCGGCCGGCAACCCCCTCGGCGCGCAGGGTCGCGGCGGAGCGCTCGTCGGGGCACAGCAGGAGCTCCGCGAGGCCGTCGACCTCGATCCGCGCGCGCTCCTCGGGCATCGAGAGGTCGCCGCTCCGCAACCCCGCCTCGACATGGGCGAGGGGAATCCCGGCTCCCGCTGCCGCGCGTGCGCCGGCGAGCGTCGAGTTCGTGTCCCCGAGCACGAGCACCGCGTCGGGCGACTCCGCCTCCAGCACTGCGGCGATCGGCGGCGTCAGCGCCGCGACGTCCGCGGTTCGGAGGTCGAGCCGGTGCGCGGGCTCGTCGAGCCCGAGCTCGTCGATGAACACCTGGGAGAGCTCGTCGTCCCAGTGCTGGCCGGTATGGACGACGACCTCGTCGATCCCGACTTCGCGCAGCGCCTCGGAGAGCGGCGCGGCCTTGACGAGCTGCGGCCGGTTGCCGACGACCATGACGACCTTCACGGCGCGAGCCTAGCGGCGAGGCTCGGCAGGATCTCGACCGCGCGTCAGCGGCCGAGCGCCGTCGCGAGCGCGCGCTCCAGCGCGTCGGCGCCGTTCGCGCTCGGGCCCTCCGACCGCCACGCGACGAAGCCGTCGGGCCGGACGAGCACTGCGCCCTCCGCGCCGGTTCCGTAGACGCGCTCGAGCGCGCCGTGCTCGGCGACGAGGTCCGCCCCGGCGCGGAACGTCTCCACGGTGACGCCGACCGTCTCGCCCGCGCGGCGTCCGGCGTCGCACCAGTCGCCGCCGCCGGGGCCGGCGAGCACGGTGAAGGCCTGCCCGAAGAGGTCGAGCGTCGAGCGTTCCACGCCGTCGACCCTGACCGGCACGTGCGGCGCCCTGAAGCCGGGTCTGCCGGAGGGAGTTCGCGGGTTCTCCCACGTGTCGTCGTCGTCCACGCCGGTGACGGCGGGAGAGCGATAGCGGTAGCCGAGCTCGACCGCCGCCTCGTCAACGACCGGCTGGAGGTCGTCGGTGCCGAGCGACGGATCGAGGCGCAGGACGTACCGTGTGTACGCCTGCTCGGTCGTGAACGCGCCGACCGGCTGTCGCTCGGTGTCGTACGTCGCGAGCAGGCTCTCGTCCGCGCGCCCGTCGAGCACGTACGCGAGCTTCCAGGCGAGGTCGTACGCGTCCTGGATGCCGCAGTTGCCGCCGAAGCCGCCGGTGGGCGGCATCACGTGCACCGCGTCGCCCGCGAGGAACACCCGGCCGTCCCGCAGGCGCTCGGCGTACTCGGCGGAGGCCGCCCAGCGCTGCACGTCCTCGATCTCGACCGCGATGTCGGGATCGCCGAGCGCCTCGCGCACGTAGCGGACGCACGTCGCCTCGCTCATGTCCTCGCCGATCCGGACAGACTTGCGTCCCTCCGCGTCGACGGTGGAGTTCACCACGAGGAACCCCGCCTGGAGGTCGATCGAGAAGCGGAAGAAGCCTTGGACGGTCGGGCCGAACACGTACACGACGCTCAGGTTCCGGTCGCCCATGAGCGCCCCGCAGTCGGCCTTGAAGTAGATCGTGATGCTGTCGGAGAAGCTGCCGTGGCCGAGCCGCTGGATCCCGAGCCGGTCGACGGTCGGGCTGTGCGCGCCGTCGGCCGCGACGAGGTACTGCGCCTCGAGCGTTTCCTCGGCCCCGCCGTCCCGCTGGCGGACGACCACGCGCACGCCGTCTTCGTCCTGGTCGAACGAGACAACTTCCGACGCGTACCGGACGCTCGCCCCGAGCTCTTCCGCGGCACGCAGGAGGACCGGCTCGAGGCCGATCTGCGTGACGAAGATCCGCGGGACCGGGCTGATGTTCTCGACGCCCTCGTTGATGAAGCGGAAGTACCAGTCGAGCTCCTTGCCGCCGAGGCTCTCGACGGAGACGATCGCGCCGTTCTGGACGAACTCGCGCGCGGCGGCCTCCTCGATCTCCGGCTGGAGCCCGACCGCCCGGTACGTCTCGATCGCGCGCTGGTTCACGAGCGCTGCACGCGGATGGATCGCGGTGCCGCGATGCCTCTCGAGCACGACGGAGGGCACGCCGTGATGCCCGAGGAAGACCGCGGTCGAGAGACCGACGAGGCTGCCGCCCGCGATCAGGACCGGTGCGTTCTCTCCAGCCGTGTCGGTGCCTCCTCCCGTGAACCTGCAGACGGGGCGTGGAATGCGGCGAAGTCTTACCAGGTTCGCCGTCGCGTGCGCAGGATTGTTGACGATCTTCGCAACGTTCCGGCAGGATGCGCCCATGAGCGTGCCGACGAGCTCGAGCTACGACGCGCTCCGCGCGGCTATTGTGAGCGGGGAGATCGCACCCGACGCCCGTCTCGTCGAGGTGGAGGTCAGCGCCGCTTTCGGCATGTCGCGGGGTGCGGTCCGCACGGCGCTGATCCGGCTCGAGCAGGACGGCCTGGTGGTTCGCGAGCCGCATCGCGGCGCTCGTGTCCGCAAGGTGTCGAACGAGGAGGCCGTCGAGATCCTGCAGGCGCGGGCGGTGCTCGAAGGGCTTGCCGCACGCCAGGCAGCGGAGCGGATCGACGAGGCGGGAACGGCACGCCTGGCGGAGTGCCTCGGGCGGCAGCGCGAGCTGCTCGAGCGCGGCGACCTGCTCGGCGCCTCGGACGCGAACGCGGACCTGCACGCTGCGCTGCTCGAGCTCTCGGGGCACAGCACCGCGAAGCGGCTGATCCACGCACTGCACTCCCAGACCGTGCGCTACCAGTACCGCACGATCCTGATTCCCGGGCGCTCTGCGGCCTCGGTCGGGGAGCACGAGGCCATCGTCGAGGCGGTGAGCGGGCGTCGTCCGGACGATGCCGACGCGGCCATGCGCCGCCATCTCCTCAACGTCGCACAGTCCGTGCGGCGCAGCCTGATTCCGGGGGACATCGACAGGGCGAGCCGCGGCGCCCTGTGACCGTCGAGGCGCCCAGCGCAACTTGCGGGAGAAATTGTTGACAACATTGGTGCAGATCTGCTTGGCTCGTGCGTGCGCGGCTCAGGCCGGCCGTCCGATCCCGATCCCGGGCGCGCGCACCGTGTCAGCGACGACGAAGTCACGTGTCACGTGGAAGGAGAGTCATGAATCGCTTTGGTCGTAGCGCCGTGCTCGCGGGTGCGGCGCTTGTCGCACTCGTGGCCGCGATCGCCGCCTCCGCCACGACGGCGAGGTCAGACCGCTCGACCGCGCCGACGGCCGGCGCGGCAGTCACGAACTACGTCTCGTACGTCCACGGCAAGCGCGGGAAGGCCGACCCGAAGAAGTCGAAGGTGTACATCGGGTGGGTCAACCAGCAGGGCGGCCAGGTCGTGATCGGCGGGCTGGCGACCGCCGGCGCGCAGCTCGCCGTGCGGTACGTCAACGACGTCCTCGGCGGCGTGGGCGGCCATCCGGTCGCGCTCGTCCAGTGCTTCATCAAGTCGAGCGAAGAGGAAGGCACGACCTGCGGCCAGAAGCTCGTCAACGACAAGCGGATCTCCGTGATCGCGACGGGCGCCGTCGCCACAGGGGCGCAGTCGCTGTTCGCGACCGTCCGCGGCAAGAAGCCGGTGATCACCGGCGTCGCCACCACCCCGATCGACGGAGCGCAGAAGAACGCGATCGTCCTCTTCGGCGACGCCCCGCACATCCTGCTCCCGTTCGGCAACTACGCGAAGAACGTGCTCCATGCGAAGACCGCCGCGGTCGTGTATCCGAACGCGCCGGGCGTCGCGGAGGCCGGCCAGGTGATAGCGAACGGGCTGAAGGCGGCGGGCATCGCGACCAAGCAGGTCGGCTACACCCAGGGGCAGACCGACCTGACCGCGCCGCTCACGGCGGCGGGAGCGACGACGGCGGACTTCATCGGCCCGTACGGGACGGCGTCCGACTGCGCGAACCAGGCGAAGTCGCTCCAGCAGCTCGGCATCACGGACTCGCGCAAGATCATGACCGCGCCGCTCTGCCTCAACCAGCAGGTGATCGACGCGCTCGGCGACTGGCCGAAGTGGACGTACGCGATCGCCTCGTCGCTCTACGGCGACAAGACCGACAAGGGCATGCCGGCCTACGACGCGGTGATCAAGCGCTACAAGGCGCAGAAGAACGCTCCGGATCCGTGGCACATCGTCGCGTTCTCCGAGCTCCTGACGACGGTCAGGTTCCTCAACGACGTGGGTGCGAAGAACGTCGCGCAGATCACCCCGGCACGGGTGCTGGCGCGGGCGAGGGCGTTCAAGGGCCCGCTCGCGCTCGGGGCGCCGAAGCTCCAGTGCGGCAAGTACAAGGACGCGCCCGGTATCTGCAACGACATGTTCCAGGCGTTCACGTACGAGGGGCACTTCGTGTTCAAGCGGGCTTCCGGTTGGATCGGCCCACTGGGCGGCTGACGGAGCAGGCCCGAGGCTTCCCCCCGACGGGGCCGGTCGACCGGCCGGCCCCGTCGCGCGATACTCGCGACGCGTGAAAGAGATCCTCCTCTTCATCCTGCTCGGCCTCGGGACGGGGGCGACGATTGCCGCGATCGCGGTGGCGATCGTCGTCACGTACCGCGGCTCCGGCTACATCAACCTGGCCGCAGGCGCGATCGCGATGCTCGCCGGATTCTCGTTCTGGGCGCTTCGCACCGGCGAGCTCGGGTTCACGGTCGGCACGCCCGTCGCCGTCCTGCTCACGTACGTCGTCGTCGTCCTCGTGACCGTCGCGATCGAGCTCGCGGTGTTCAAGCCGCTCCGAACGGCGGCGCCGCTCGCGAAGCTCGTCGCGTCGCTCGGCGTCCTGCTCACGCTCCAGGCGGCGATGCTGCTCGCCTTCGGCACGTCGCAGCACCCGCAGCCGACCATCATCCCGATCAGGGTCATCCGCCTGCTCGACGGCGCGGTCCCGCTTTCCGCCTTCGTGATGAGCGGGATGGTGGTGGCGCTCACGGCCGTTCTGTGGGCGCTCTATCGCTGGACACGCTTCGGGCTCGCCACCCGCGCGGCGTCGGAGAACGACGTCGCTGCGCGCCTCGCCGGCCTCTCACCGGACGAGCTGTCGATCACGAACTCGCTGCTCGCGAGCCTCTTGCTCGGGACCCTCGGGATCCTGGCCGGCTCCGTTGCGGCGCTCGACACGACGACGCTCCCGTTCCTCGTGGTGCCGGCGCTCGCGGCCGCACTCTTCGCCCGGCTCACCTCGTTCGCGATCGCCTGCGCGTGCGGCCTCGCCATCGGCGCGGCCGAGTCCCTGATCGAGTACGCCTCGACCAAGCCGTGGTTCCCCACGAGCCAGAGCGTGGCGTGGCCGGGGGTCAAGGAGCTGCTGGTGTTCGTGCTCATCGTGGCGGCGATGTTCCTGCGCGGCGCCTCGCTGCCGACGCGCGGCGAGCTCGTCGAGCAGCGGCTTCCCGACGTGCCGCGCCCGAGGCATGCGTACACGCTCGCGATCCCGTCGACGCTCCTGTGTGCGATCGCGCTCGTCGTGCTGCCGTTCGACTTCCGGCAGGCGCTCACGAACTCGCTGATCGGTGTCGTGATGGCGCTCTCGCTCGTCGTCATCACGGGTTTCGTGGGGCAGATCTCGGTCGTGCAGCTCGCGCTCGCAGGCGTCGCCGGGTTCACGGTGTCGCATCTCGCCGTCGACGTCGGGATCGGCTTTCCGCTCGCGCCGCTCGCAGGGGTCGCCGCCGCGGTGCTGCTCGGGCTCGTGACGGCGGTATCGGCGCTGCGGGTGCGGGGCGTGGCGCTCGCGGTCGTGACGACCGCCGCGGCGGTCGCGGTGTTCAACTTCGGCTTCGTGAACCCCACCTGGGGCGGTGGCGCGACGGGCTCGCCGGTGCCGGACCCGAAGCTCTTTGGCGTCAACCTCGGGCCCAATGCGTCGTTCCGCGGCCTCGACGGCAACCTCCCGAGCCCCGTGTTCGGGTGGGTCGCGCTCGCCTGCACCGTGCTGCTCTCGCTGCTGGTGATCTCCGTCCGGCGGGGCATCCTGGGCCAGCGCATGCTCGCCGTGCGCTCGAACGAGCGTGCCGCGGCGGGAGCGGCGATCGACGTGCGCAACGTCAAGCTGATCGCGTTCGGCATCAGCGCGCTGATCGCCGGGGTGGCCGGGGCGCTGTACGCCTACAACTTCGGCTCCGTCAGCGCCGACCGCTTCAGCGTCCCGCTCGCGCTCAGCCTGATCGCATTCGCCTACGCGGGTGGGATCACGCTCGTCTCCGGCGCCGTCTTCGCCGGCCTCATCGCCGCGCAGGGGCTCCTGCCGTACGCGCTCGACAAGTGGTTCGGCCTCTCCGGGAACTGGTTCCTGCTCTTCGGCGGCGTCGTGCTCATCTTCACGCTGATCCAGAATCCCGAAGGCGTGGCGGGCTCCTTCTATCGGACGGCGCAGGCACGTGCGCGCCGAGAGCCGGAGCCGCCCCAGTCGGCGCCCGTGAGCTCGTGACCACCGTCCTGCAGACGACCGGCCTCTCCGTTCGCTTCGGGGGCGTGCGTGCCGTGGACGAGGTCGACGTCGCGGTCGCCGAAGGCCAGCTCGTCGGGCTGATCGGGCCGAACGGGGCGGGCAAGACGACATTCATAGATGCGGTCACGGGTTTCGTGCGGTACACGGGCCGTGCGGAGCTGGACGGACACGACCTCGGGGGGATGCCACCGCACGCACGCGCCCGCCGCGGTCTCGCCCGCACGTGGCAGAGCACCGAGCTGTTCGACGACCTCTCGGTGCGCGAGAACCTCATGGTTGCCGCCGAGCGGCCCTCCTGGCTCGCGCTCGCGGCGGAGCTCGTGGGTCGCCCCGCGGGCGACGCCGCCGCGACCGACGCGGCGCTCGAGCTCCTCGGGATCGGTGCGCTCGTGGAGGCGATGCCGAGCGAGCTGACCCAGGGCCAGCGGAAGCTCGTCGGCGTGGCGCGCGCGATCGCCATGCGCCCACGCCTCCTCTGCCTCGACGAGCCTGCCGCCGGCCTCGACACGCACGAGAGCGAGGAGCTCGGGCGCCGCCTCCGGCAGATTGCGGACGGAGGCACGGCGACGCTCCTGATCGACCACGACATGGGCCTGGTGCTGACCATCTGCGACCTGATCGTTGTGCTCGAGTTCGGGAAGGTGATCGCGGCCGGGACGCCGGACGAGGTGCGCCGCGACCCACTCGTCGTCAAGGCGTACCTCGGCGGCGGCGTCGCCTCCGCGGCCGTCGACGAGCGCGACCAGCGCGGGGTGTCGACGTGAGCAGCTCCGTGCTCGCGCTCGAGGCGCTGACCGTCGGCTACGACGGCGCTCCGGTCGTCCGCGACCTGGACCTCGAGGTCGGTCCGGGCGAGATCGTCGCCTTGCTCGGTGCGAACGGAGCCGGGAAGACGACCACGCTGCGCGCGGTGTCGGGGCTCGTCCATCCGCTCGAGGGAGTCGTCCGCTTCGGCGGGCGCGACCTGCGCAAGGTGGCCCCCAGCGCCCGCGCGCGCCTCGGCATCGCACACGTCCCGGACTCCCGCGGCCTCTTCTTCGGATTGACGGTCGCCGAGCACTTGCGGCTCGGCTACCGCCGCGAGCGGCTCGACGCGTCGGTCGCGTACCGGTACTTCCCCGCGCTCGAGCCTCTCCGAGACCGACGCTGCGGGCTCCTGTCGGGCGGGGAGCAGCAGATGCTCGCGGTCGGCAGGGCGCTCGCGCGCCGCCCCACGCTCCTCCTCCTGGACGAGCTGAGCCTCGGCCTCGCGCCGGTGATCGTCGAGAGCCTGCTCCCCGTCGTCCGTGCGTACGCCGAGGAGAGCGGCTGCGGCGTGGTGCTCGTCGAGCAGCACATCGAGCTCGCGCTGACGATCGCCGATCGCGGCTACGTCCTCTCACACGGCGAGTTGGTGCTCGACGGTCCCGCGGAGCAG